>CAZSEZ010000140.1:0-10631 GCA_964606015.1 uncultured bacterium | reverse complement strand
TAGCCAAATTTATGAGGTTACTTTTCCAGTATCCTCTTGAATGTCTGACGAGCCATTTATTGAGTCAATTTTTTGTTAGTTTGACCTCTGGTAAACAGTCAAATTTTTTGCGATTAATCCCCCAACTTCTAACTATTCGGTGATACCCTGATAGCTAATAGCGAGAGGCAGATGGCTTAGAGGTATGGGATTGGATCGTAGAACTTTTTTGCAACGGGCTGCACTTGCCCTAGTTTCTGTAGGTGCGTCGGAAATAGGGATAGATAAACTAAGCCGAAATACTTATTTTGCGCGGTGGATTGAACCTTATGTAGCAACGTTGGCTCAAACGACTAATCGCAAGTTGGCCTTGTTGGTGGGAATTAATGAGTATGCTGAAAAAAGCCAACTATTAGGTTGTGTTAATGATGTTGAGTTGCAGAAAGAATTATTGGTTCGTTGCTTTGGCTTTCAACCAGAAGATGTCTGTGTTCTAAAAAATCGTCAAGCTACTCAAAAAAATATTGAATCTGCTTTTGCTGAACATCTAGCACAGCAGGCTAAAGGTGGGGATGTCGTGTTTTTCCACTTTAGTGGTTATGGTTCTCAAATCGCCTCGGAGAATTCGGGACAACCTCTCAATAGTTTGATTGCTAGCGACAATAAAGACCAGGGAATTCTACAGAATAAGCTATTTGATCTAAAGCGATCGCTTGTAACTAATAATTTAATTACTGTCTTAGATACTAGCTTTCAACCGACGACAGAAAAAATCCAAGGCAACTATCGTATTCGTTCTAGTCAAGAAATAGCGGTTGCCAAAAATCCTGAAAATATTCCTCAGCAAGAACCGTCTCTTAGCCCTTTTCGCAGAATAGCATTAGGTAAACAAAATGATACTCCGGGAATTTTACTCTCTGCTGCGGGGTCGGGGCAGTTAGCTCTAGAAGGTACTTGGAATGGTTTTAGTGCTGGGTTACTTACTTATGCTCTGACTCGCTATCTCTGGGAAACAAATTCTCGTGCAACGATCCAAGTTGCTTTTCAGCAGGCAGTTAATGGTGTCAATGGTTGGAGCGATAAGCAGCAACAACCACAAATTACTGGCAAGCTCAAATCAAATCTTAGTAAAGAAGCTGATGTTTCCAGCATTGCTCTTGGAACGGGTGGAGAAGGATTTGTTACCGAATCAGACGGTAAAGGGATGTTGAAACTACATCTCACTGCTTTGGCACCTGTCTTGCTCGATAGTTACGATGAAGGATCTTGTTTTACTGTTCCAGAAGCAACCAGTCAATTATTACAGTTGCGATCTTTAGAAGGTATTACTGCCAAAGCTCGATTATTAGGAAACTCGATTGATCAAGAGCAATTATTGGGTAAACCAATTCAAGAAGTGATTCGTGTATTGCCTCATGATCTAGGTTTGAGTATTGCTTTAGATAGCCATCTCGAAAGAATTGAAAGGGTTGATGCTACCAGTGCTTTTGCTCAGATGTCCAGGATCAATTCTGTGATCACTGCAGGGGAAGCTTATGCAGATTGTGTCATTGGCAAAATTTCGATCATGGTCGATAAGTCTACGGAGGCAGAACCACATTCTAGTGAGAAACCTGTTTATAGTTATGGGATCTATACTCCTAGAGGGAAGTTAATCGCCAATACCCCAGGAGAAGCGAATGAAGCTGTCAAATTAGCAGTTAAACGTCTCAGTCCTTATTTTTCGCGATTATTAGCTGCTAAGTGGTTGGAACTGACTGTTAATGATAACTCTTCGACAATCCCTGTGACTGCCACTATTGAATCTGCGAGTCGTAATAGTGCTCTGATTAGTAAAACAACTTTACGCACTAGTAACAATGGTGAATTCAATGCTGAGATTCCTACTATTCAAGGTGATTCTCCTCTGAGAATGCGGATCAATAATCAAAGCGATCGCGATCTTTATGGCATTATGATTGGAGTAGACAATGAAGAAAAATTTGCAACTCTCTATTTGCCTCAAGTGACAGTTAATACTCCCGATAGTTTGACTATTCCTGCCGATAGTCAGCAAACTATTCCCGAACCTAGCAGCCAGTGGCAATGGAAGGCAATCAAGCCCTCAGGTATTACGAAAATGTATCTGATTTTAGCGACTCAGCCATTCAAAAATACTTTGAGTTTGCTATCAAAACAACCTGTTGCCAAGCGTGAACTACCAGAGTTGGTTAATGTTAGTGAACCTTTGGAATTAACTAAAGCCATCCTGCAAGATCTTCATGCTAGTAGCAAGGTCAGTCAAGAAGTACTCTCCTCTAATGGTGATTCGTATGCTCTTGATGTTGAGCATTGGGCAAGTTTTAATTTTATTTATGATGTTATCTAGTTGGTAGTTAGCGGGTTAGAATTTTGACCTTTAACTTTCTCGATTCTTCTTGGATACTTGATTCTTGGTTACAACAGCATTCTGTTGTGGCTTGGTTATTACAACATCCATTGATTAGCCTAGGATTATTATTTATTTCTCTAGTTTTGTTATTTCGCTTGTTTGCTGCGTTGACACAAATACTGGACAGACTTTGGTTATGGTTACTGCGATCGCCAATTTTGTTGATTAAGTCTTTGTTGGGAATTGGCAAAAAAGAATCGGAACTAACTTTGCTTGTAAATAAGACTTCGAATATTGAGTCTGACATGGCACAGCAACTTGTTACTCAGTTGCAATTGATTCAGCAGCAACAAACCCAGATTATCAATGAAATTACTGCTTTAAAAAAACAACTAAAAATGGATGATTGATTAAGAGAACTCCATTAAATCAAAATTCTGTTGATTAAGTTTTAGCAAAATCAAGTGGCAATAGCTTGCTGCAAAGATCAAAATATTAGCCTCTGAAAATGAGGTCAGGATTGACTGTTGATTCTTTACTTGCTGGCTTAAGTACTTGACTGTACTGTTCGGCAATGATTTCAGGAGTAAAATTAGTCTCTAAGTATTGGCGACCTGCTAAGCCCATCTGTTGGGATAACTGAGGATTTTCTGCTAGATGACGAATGAAGTTGGCCAAGCTTTGGCTGTCTGTATTTTTGAAGCAACCACCACACCCAGCTTCAGCTAGGAGCTCTCTTAGATAAGAATGAGGTTCGCAGATAGCTGCGATCGCTCTTCCTGCTGCCATAACTCCATATAATTTACTAGGAGCAACAATTCCCTCCATTCCTGGGGCAATACTTACTAAAGCGAGATCGCAAGCAGTAAGAGAATAAGGCAGATTTTTGCGGTCTTGGTAAGGGAGAAAAGTACAGTTGTCAAATCCTGCAGCTTCGACAGTTTGGCGGCAAATATCGTGCTTAGCTCCTGCTCCAATAAAAACAAATTGAACTGGGTCGTCTTTTAGTAGCTTAATAGCTCCCAGAATAGTATCCACATCATGGCAACGTCCAAGATTGCCTGAATACAAAACAGTGAATTTTCGGTCAATTCCGTGTTCACAGGCAAACCAATTTTTCTGTTTGGCGATTGGTCTAATCCAATCAGCGTTAGCCCAGTTATGAATAATGGCGATTTTTGATTTGAGTTCTGGATGCTTAGTTGTAATCCGATCTTTCATTGTTTCGCTCAAAACAATAATATTTTGTGCTCTTTGCCAAACGAGGTGGTTGACCCAGTCCCATAATTTTGCGATCGGATTGGACGAGGAAATTAAACCAAATTCTGTAGCAACATCAGGATAAAGATCATAGACCAAGCAAACGTAAGCAGTCTTAAAGAGAACATTAGCGATATAGCCAACTACAGAGAGAAATGGCGGCGCTGTCGTGATTAAAAGAACGTCATTTTTGCGGCGATGACGTAAAACATGCAGGATGGTTCGAATGCTAAAAACAACTCCGTTAACTGCCTTCCCTGTAATTCTGCCAGACCACATCTGGGAAGCTCGAGAACGTCTTACTGTTACTTTATCCAAATTCTCTTTAGCAGGGGCAGCTGATTCACTAAACGCATACCCAGGCTGTCCCGTAAAGACATTTACCTTGATATTCTGCTCCCCTAATTGGGTGGCTAACTCTTGAATTAACTGCCCTGTTGCAGCGTAATCAGGTGGGTAAAACTGGGTCACTATGGAAACGCTGAAGTCACAATCCAATGAAGTTGAATCAACATCCTGGATAGTGGATTTGCAAGAGGAACCTTGTGGAGATGTTTTGTGGATATTAGATAACTCGAACACGATTAATTTTACCTACTTGATGTAACTAAAGAACGCTCTCTATAAAAAATTCAACTTGAGTTGAGGACTGGGTAAAGATTACGGTTTTTTCCTTCCGCAAATATGCCTAGTGGAAATTACGTAATATGATGCTTACAAGCTAATTTTTAAGATCATTTTTAACTGTCTCGCTGATGTATAAAAAACTCTTATTCAGTAGTATTTTGGCGTTGAATGCTATTGCTTTTCCCTCGATAAATAGTGCCAATTCTTTAGATAGAGCTCAAACAAAACTTGGTTGCAAAGCTAATCATGCTTTTGTTGAAGATGCCTCTGTGCTAGTTAATCGTTCTCAAATTGAGGACTTTCTTCATTTTGAAGTTACTAACTCGCGGATTTTGACCCGCTTTGCTCCTTTAGACCTTAGACAAAATCCAATCGCCATTGAAGACTTGGCTAAGGTCATGGGTTACGACGATTTGCATTGGGTTAACTATGTTGAAACAGATCCTTACGGAATTGATGACTATCGGGGAGTTCCAGTTGTTACTCCCTATAGTGATCCTCCTCCTGGAGGTTATCAGTATGATGCCGCAGATCGTTACCCCTTTTATTGGGATTTAGATAGATGTCATAACTGTCATAATCGTCACCATTATCAACATCCTCTTGTAAGAGATAAATATGTGATGACTTTTGAAGATAGTCCGACCGATTATCGACTTCAACCAGGGGAAACAATTGACTTTGTAACTCATTTAGTTGGAGTGAAGGCTAGTAAGTCTTCGCAAGATGAGGTTTCCTGGGAAATTATTACTAGCTTTAGTTGGGAACTAACCAATACAGTCCAAGGCAAAAGTCAAATAAGCCTGCGAGAAACGGATGTTTTGAGTGAGAGCTTTTCTCCTCAACTTCAATCTCAGATAACTCAGGATGGAGGTAGTGTGTCCAGTTTGACTATTGCTAATCAGAACAAACACAATCTTCGTAACCACCAATGCCAATTACAAAGTCATCAAAGTCAACATCTTGTTGATTCTCTCTGACTAGATTGGAACCTGTATCATCAAAGCGAAGAATTAAACCACCCTTGGCTAGAGCGGAAAATTGATTAATCTCAGAAGAAGGAATGTTTCTTCTAGAAGCTAATTTTGTCGGAATTTCTTCGTTAAATAACGCTTGTCGATTGTCTGTAGTGTTGAAAAAGTCATTCGAATAAACAACTCCCGCTTGTTGATTGTCAAACATCGACTCGAGATAAAAAATATATTTTTTACCTTCTTTGAATGTAAACTCCGCCATTGGATCGGGAACTGTGTTGCCAGGAGTACCAACGAAATCGTAATTAGTGCGCTTAAGGTCGTCCTCATAGTTAGAGGGACGAATTACACTTTCACTGATATCGGAGGGTTTGACTTCTGCTAATAAAGGGGTCTTTTCACAGGATTCAAAGATAATTTTACCGTTGGTGTCATTAGTGCAAGATTCAAGATCGATTACACCGAAAGTTGACTGATATGCGCCATGAGAGGCAATAAATTCAAATTCAATGGTCGTATCCTCCTTGAACTCAATACCTTTATTGCCAATGTAATCTAAGTCCTCGTTAGCAATTACTTGCTGACTACAAATACCGATTAGCCCTAAAGTGGTCAAGGAAGTCTTCCAGATAAAGCGAGTTAACCTACTCTGATAGTTAGCATATTTCATAATTAATTCTCCGCAAGGCTGATATTACCATTTGTTGTTTTGGGGATTTAGCTGATCTGCTAAGTCGATAATTTCTTGGTACTGTGCTGTTTTTTCTTTGACTTCCTCACGAGCTCTCACCAAAGAATTGCCACAATCACACACAGTACGACGACGACTAAATCTTCTTGGTTTGGCATCTGCTAGATCTTGTTGTTGTTCTAGCTCTGCTAAGTTACCCAGAGAGTTTTGTAGATCTTCTTCGAGAAGTTTAGCTAGCTCCTGCAAAGTAATTCCTTTAGTTCCTTCGGCAGCAGGTATGCAAGGATCGGAAAGACAAATTGCGATCGCATCCGAGTTTCCTGTTTCCAGACTTGAACCATTAGTTCCGCTTTGATTTCCTGAACTAATAATTGCAGCTTCATTAATGGCTTGAATAATTTCAGGGGATAATGTGAAACCGGCATTTCCCCCAGTTCCATTAGTGTTGTCTCCATTTGCGCCTAGGCTTTCTGGGTCCAAAATTATGTTGCCATTAGAATCAACGCTCGCACCTGGAATGTTTGTTCCGGGGACTGCGTTATCAACTGGGGAGTCCCGAATCGGTATTGAAGGAGTTGAAGGATCATGAAAAGGAGGTGGAGGGGGTGAATCTTGGGCTAGCAAGGGTTTAATTCCCAATATGCCTTCCATAACTACTAGTGAGCCGACCAAAAACCGTATGTTTGTTGTATTTATCATTAGATCAAATCTTTTAAATGCTAGATGGACATGTTTAGAATCCTGCCCCTATGCCGAACGCAAGTCTTGCGCCATCTCCTGCACCTGCAATATCTCTTAAGCCAATATTTAGGGTGACAGGTAAACTTCTGAAAGGCGAAACAGAAGCTGCAACAGCCAAATCTTGTCCAGTCCATTCGATTATTCCGCTGACAGGGCGAGCTATCCTAAAAGCCAAAGATGCAAAAGGATTAAATCCCTCTTCATCATTGTTAATAGCATCTTCTGTTCTAAATAAACCATTTCCGATACCAGCAGTTAGAGCAACTCGACTAAATGCGGAATTAAGGTTCTTTCTAGTCGAAAAAATCCTAGTTGTAGACAAATAGACAGAGTCCTCAAAATCGTTGCCATCGCCAATATTAAAAAAGCCATTGTATCCAACAGCTAACCCCCATCCAGGAGTGAGAGTTCTATGTAGTTTTGCATTAAAACCGCCAGTACCGAAATCCCGGTTGAAGCCAAGACTAGCTAATGTATAGTTCAGTTCTAATGCTACCGCTTGTCGTGCATCACCCAAACCAATACCGAATCCGACAATAGCATCAGCATCGTCTAAATCAAAACCTGGAATATTCCGACTATTAGGAGTAAAACCAAAGCCCACATAGGCATTTCCTCTGTCCGCACCGAAGCCTGTAGGGTTTGCTAATGTAAAACCAGGTGCTCCACGAGAAGGTGCAAAGTCGCTATTTTGAATTTGCTGTAAGCCGAATAAAACTTCAGTTGGCTCACTATCAACTTGTTCGCTATCACTTGACCAAGAGCTATCTGCGACTTGCTGATTCTCAGCTTCCAAGTTGTCCTCGCCCTGAGCTATTAACAAACTGGCTTTAGTATCCCAGTGATTTTGGGCAATGAATTCAGTCTTACTGAAGGAAGAAGCTGAATTATCACTTTCTGTAATATTTTTTGTATCTAGGGCCGTTGCTGGTAACTCACCGCAAGCCAGTAAAGTTACACCAAAACAGGCCAAATTTAGTATGCGCATCGGTTCTCTCTAACGATATACAGATAAAATGCTGATTACTCTCAGAACATATAAATTAACTAGGGGTATGAAATAACTTCTCTAAAAAGTAGTCAGATTAAGTAATACTTAACCCCTCTCTAACTCAAAATCTAGTTATAAGAAAAATATTATTACTTCTGCTGTTATACTCTGATTTCTTTGCCAATTCAATGTATAAATAAAAAAATCAGAAAATATACTGAGTATCGTTATTTGATTTTACTGATATTTCACTTTTTTGGATTAAATATTATTCTTGAAACCAAGAATAATATTTATAGGCAATAAATAGATTATTTGATGATATTAGTTGGATTTGTAAATCTAAAAATATTGTCTCGCACTATATAAAATGATTCTACATAGTTTTACGAAGACTGAAATGCACTGACGTATCTGTCTTAACTGATTTACTCAACTAGATTTTTAGGTAGTTAATTTTACCAAGAAACTGTTATTTCTATTGATACTATATTATACGGTCGATCAGTTTTGATATCTTGTTGTGCGTGGATATACAGATATTAAGTCAATAGATATTAGGGGTGATATAAAAATACGTGTAAATACTGACCGCAGTTAAAGAGTAGATTTGATAATATTTGAATTGTAGGTATTCGTATTCATACATAGAGTTTTATGGACAAGAAGACCTGGGCAGCAGTTTCCATTGTTAGTCTAGGAATTTTCTACTTTAGTTTACAATGGAAAGCTACTGAAAATATTGATCTGTTAGTGACAGACGGACTCTTTTATGTTGCTATTTGTGGTTTGCTTTGGCAGCGTAGGGATTCTTTACAGTTACGTAGTGATTTAATTTCCTCCCTGATTGGTTTATTACTACTAACTATTTTACTTTTTAAGAGTAGTACTTTATTTGAGTTCGAGAAAACATTAATTCCGTTAATTCCCTTTTTCTTTGCTATAGCAATGGCTTTAATTAGTTCTGGTATTAGAGGGGTTAATCTATATCGTCAAGAACTATTTTTAGCTTGGTTTTTATTTTTTCCTACGGGGGTTATCGGGCATTTTATAGATCGTTTGATTCAAATAACAGTTTTAAATGCCAAAGTATCCACCTATTTGCTCTATTACGTAGGTTTTAATGTGGCAAATAAAGGGAATGAAGTTGTTCTTAGCCTGTCCGACTCCAGCCAGTATAGAGCAATTGTTGACTATCCTTGTGCTGGAGTACCAATGATTTTACTGTTGCTGAAAATGTCCCTGTTAATGGTGGCTTACTTTCCTTTATCAAAGTTTCAGAAACGCTTTGTCCCAGTTATCTCCACAATTATTGGTTTTACTCTGGGTGTGATTAGGGTATGTATTTTGACTCTTCTGATTCCTAACCCTGAAAAGTTTGACTATTGGCATGGTTCTAGTGGCGATCAAATTTTTTCGACTTTGGCGATTCTGATTTTTGCTGGCTTTGCTTACTGGCTACTTGAACAATTCAACCAATCTTCTGGTGAAGAAGTTATTTCTCATGTGGAAGAAGTGGATGAAGTAGATTCTGATGAGCCTAACTTTAACTTGGTAAACGATAATTCTCATTTTAACTAGGCTAAATGTATTCATGAATAGCAAAGATTCTTGGCATCGACATTTACTGGCTACTACTGCTGTTGGTATTAGCCTAATGGCAGCTTACTCTCTTGTAAATTCAGAGGTTGGACGGCGTTCTCTTGCTGAGTTTTCCTTTCCTCAGAATATTCCTTTGACTAACTGGCAACAAGCTAACAACGAAATACTAGCCTTAGAGTCACAAAAAGAAGTTAGAGAGCAAGTCCAGGTGGGTAATCTCTACCGCTACATTAATGGTGAAGTGGAGTTAGACATTACTATGTACTATCTTGCCAATACTAGGGGTGATGTAGACGATCTTTTGTCAAAACATACCAGTACTGATTTTGAAGACTGGCAACTACGAGAAATAGCTGAAACGGATCGAGGTTTTTATCGTCTCGTAAGTAATCGTGAAGGAACTCATATTGCTGGCTGTCTCAATTCTATAGGTACAACCACAGTAAGTGAACAACAATTTTCTTCTAGTTTAAATGGTCGTCAGCTCGACCTCGATTTATTCCGAGATTGGTTATTAGGACGAGCAAGTATTCGCGATCGCCGTTGCTTATGGGTAATGATTTCTACTTCGAATAGTGGTTTAGATTCATTGGAGCCAATAGAAGTTCTGTTACCAGTTTGGCATAGTTGGCTGGATTGGTGGCAATCTAACTTTCCGAGTCTTTAGGGAAATTTTATTTATTTTTTAATCCAATGTCTAAAAGTGCGACTTCTTCCTTCACTCACTTTTTTCAAGAACAGCAAATCTTTTCATTAGCGATGCTACGTTTGGTTGGCTATGGCTTAATCACTATGGCTTTGCTTGACTATATTAGCTTAATTTTTCCTCCCCAATTTATGAATCCTAGTTGGGAGTTTCAAACTGTGGGTGGTGTTGTAGAGAGAATTCCTATTGTTTTACTGGGCCTAGTTTTTGTTTTTTGTGGTGAAAGACAAGCTAGAAAAACAATTGAGCACAAGTTGCTTAAGTTCCTTTCCTGGTTAACATTAATTTTTGCTATTGTGTTATTTCTTTGTTTTCCTCTAAATATTGTTAATGGATTTAGAATTTATTACGGTAATAATACTAAAGTTAATGCCCAAATTGCCCCTCAAATTGATGCTTTAAATGATTTTCAAGCTGAATTAAAAACAGCCGAATCCTTGTCAGAGATAAGCAGTATCTTACAGAAACAGAGTCGTAAACAAGTTTCTATTCCTAGTACGGTTAACAGGGATGAGCTTAAAGATAGTATTTTATCTACTATCAGTGAGAATCAACAAAAAATTGAGTCACAAGTTTACACCATAAAGCAAAACCAAAAGAAAATACTATTGAAAAATGGAGTTAAATGGAATCTAGGATTACTAATTTCCGGATCTATTTTAGTGTTTATTTGGCAACAGACTAGGTGG
>CAZSEZ010000139.1:0-10725 GCA_964606015.1 uncultured bacterium | reverse complement strand
AAGAACCGCTATGTAGCTTATCGCTTTTGATTGTTTCAGTCGGCGGAAACAAACTAATAAACTCTTCGACTGTAACCAGACGAATATCATCGTCTTTACTCAACTTGCTGTAAAGCGCATCCAGAAATGGTAAGCCGTCTTTTTGATAATATTCCCAGCAGTTTTCCCCATCTAGGGCAATTGTAACTAGCCAAGGCTCCTCTAAAGAATGGCTTATTTCTTGTCTGGCTTGCAGAGATTCTGCGATTGCTTCTAAATGCCCAATCAAATCAGATGCAGCCTGACGAGGATTCATGTTGCTGTAAGTAAAACCGACCAAATCTGATAAACGATGATCTCTAAATACTATTGCTAGGTCTCCGTGAGGAGTTTCCAAGCGATATGGACGATACATTAGCTCTGGCTCAGTAACGTTCCCTGCCTCGTCCCGATGAAAGAAATGATTTTTACTCCAGCCCAATACAGCTTCATCAGAACAAATCCACTTAAAACCTTGCTGACGAATATGAGGCAAAATTACCGGACTAACAGATTGCTCTGAAGGCCATAAACCACGAGGATTACACCCCATTCTTTCTTGATACATCTGCCAAGCTTTATCAAGATGTAGCGGAATATCACTCTCCCACTGAAAACGCTCTTCTGGCAACTCCATCTGAGGCACAGCAACCCGACCAGAATTAGTATCTGCTAATAAAGGCAAAATTGGATGGGTATAGGGTGTAGTAGTGACTTCTAGCTGCCCTTTATCCTGCATTTTCTTGTGTTGGGGAATAATCCTGCTAATGATTTCTCTTTGTTTAGCATAGATTTTTTGGCGATCGCTCAAGGTAAAGTTTTTGCCTTGCTTTAGCCAACCAGCAATTTCAGCATCATCCCAAAACAGAGGATCTATCCAAGCTAGATTATGCCAAGCTAATAGATCTCCAAAATCGCGCTTCGACCAATTCTGTACACACCAATTATGACCTTTGTCCTGTCTTTGCCCAAAAAGCTCGTTATAACGAGGATGAGGTTCCACTAAAGTATGGTAGTGCCCATCAAAGAAATGCTTAACAACAAATTGTTTATCCTGTTCTGTCAGTTTGGCTTCATCACTCAGAGCTACTGCTAAATAGGGGTCGATTGCTTTACCCGCTGCATAATCTTCTAGCTGCAACATTAGCGAGGGCACTAAGTTCACTGTCTGGTGGAGTTTCGGATATTTATCTAGAATTAATACCAAGTCCAAATAATCCTTTGTCCCATGTAACCTGACCCAAGGCAAACGATACTCATATAAGCCATCTGAAGTGAGATCTCGGGACTTATACAAGGGTTGGTGCTGATGCCAGATAAACGCAACGTAAAGAGGATGAGACATTGTTAAAAAGGTGAGGGGTAAGCAGTCAAACTCTGTGTAATACAGAGTGATATTCCATCAAGAGTGAGATAAGATGCCAACGGTGAAAATTTAATGATTGCTAATTATTGAATGAAAATTCACCACAAGAAAAAACACTGACCAAGAGAAGGACGAACGGTATTATCCCACGCTTATCAGGAATAAAAAAGAATGAGGAATTTTTCTAAGTTCTAGTTAATAATTTAATCTCAGCACAAAAAAACTAGCTGTTCATCTCTAACGATTCACAACTAGCTGTAGGCTGTAAAGCTCCTTTAAAGCTAATTTTTAAAGAGTGCCAAACCCTTTTTTCTTTTTCTTTTTTTTCTTCTTGCGTCGGGGTTGCATACCACCACCCATTCCTGGCATACCTGGCATTCCGCCACCACCGAACATACCACCACCCATTCCTGGCATTGCAGGCATACCTGGCATTCCGCCTTGCCCCATTTGCTGCATCATTGATCGCATACGGGTAAAGTCTTTAACTAACTTCGAAACATCTTTTTCCTCAAAACCTGATCCTTTAGCAACGCGACGGCGGCGACTAGGAGATTGAGCTAATAGTTCTGGTTCGGAACGTTCCTGCTTAGTCATAGAGTTGATCATTGACTCAGTTTGTTTGAGCTGATTTTCTCCTTTTTCGAGATCGGCGCCACTGAGCTTGTTCATGCCTGGGATCAGTTTAAGAACGCCTCCCAAAGAACCCATATTTTTCATCAACTTCATTTGCTTGAGGAAGTCATTGAAGTCAAAACGAGCTTCCATGATCTTCTCTTGCATTTTGGCAGCATCTGCCAAGTCGAACTCTTCTTGGGCTTTTTCTACTAGGGTGAGAATATCACCCATATTCAAGATTCTTGAAGCTAAGCGATCAGGATAAAAAGGTTCTAGAGCTTCAACTTTTTCTCCAGTACCAACAAACTTAATTGGTTGCCCAGAAATTTGTCTGACTGAAAGCGCAGCACCACCGCGGCTATCACCATCTAGTTTGGTTAGGATCGCTCCTGTGATTCCGATTTGTTCGTGGAAAGTATAAGTGAGGTTTGCAGCTTCTTGCCCTGTCATGGCATCCACTACTAGCAGAGTGTCATCAGGCTTGATGGTTTGCTTAATTTGCGCCAACTCATCCATCATGTCTGAGTCAATTTGCAAACGCCCAGCCGTATCTACAATTACTGTATCTACACCTAGTTCTTTAGCTTTTTCAATCCCTTGACGAGCAATGTCTACAGGATTAGCATCAGTCCCCATCTCAAAAACGGGGATATCGATTTGATTACCTAGAGTAAGCAACTGATCAATCGCCGCAGGACGATACACATCGGTTCCTACCATCAAACAACTACGATCCTGCTTGCGTAGGTAGAGGGCAAGTTTAGCTGTAGCAGTTGTTTTACCAGTACCTTGTAAACCAGCCATCAAAATGACGGTGGGAGCTTGATCAGCATGTGCTATAGGGACATTGCTCTCCCCCATTACTGCTACTAACTCGTCGTAAACAATTTTGATAAACTGTTGTCCTGGATCGACTCCAGAAACAACTTCAGCACCAAGAGCCTTCTTCTCTACCTCTTCAACAAAGCTTTTAACTACTTGAATATTGACGTCCGCACTAATCAAAGCACGGCGTACTTCCTTGATGGAGTCTTGAATATTCGACTTGCTAATTTTGCCTTGACCACGCAACTTTTTCCACGCGTCGTCAAGCTTGTCAGCTAGAGCTTCAAACATAGAACTATATTTAGAATGATAGATTTAACGTTTAATCTATCATCCTAACTTATGGCTGGGCTAAAAGAGCTAACCTGAGAAATTGTACATTCTACAAAGCCAGAAACCTGGATAGTTCTAAAAATCCGGGTTTAAACTTCGAACTTTTCTACAGTTCGTCAGGGGTAAAGTCATAGACATCTATCAAAACAGAAGAGTTGGGGCTATCTCCTGTATTGCCCCATTCATGGGGTTTTCCTCCTACGATGCGGAATTCCTGGGAAGACTCAGTAAAGCTATATGATTCAAGATTACGGGGATTACTGTCAGAAAATTCCCACTGGTCAGCGGAACGATTTTCAAGGTTTTGAAGGTGTCGAGCTTGATCGTCTATTGGGAAATCAAAGTCTTCTTGAGCTAAAACCACTGAAGGGATAAAAGCGACAGATGTGAGAGAAATAACTGCAAAGAGATTGCGAAAAATCGAACTTTTCATAACTAGCTAGGATGAAGAAGTACTCTTGTCTTAATTATAAAATACTCAATCAATAGATTAAGCTTAAAATTATCAAAGTTAATTTTAATTAATACTTTTTTGTACATTTTTAGTTTCTCAGACCAGGCTGTTCTTGTGCCCTGTAGTTTCCTAATGAGAACTGTGTGATCAATCTGAATGTAGCCATCCTAGATTTTTCTTAGCTATAATCTACAACTCCTTGATTTAGCTTGACTTGAGTATTTATTTTTATAAAATTTACTGTTTAAAATGACGCGATCTTCTTTATTACAAAGACTGTTAAGCTCGCTTAAAAAACATTCTAGTTTGATTGTCATAGCTAATTTTTTAGTGATCATTATCCTCACTTGGATGCCTTTTAATTTTGCTGTTCCTCTAGATTTATCTTGGGCAGCCACAATCGACCAATTTCGGGGAACTCCTGACACCTCAAATAGTACTGATGTAATTGTCAATGTATTGTTTTTTATTCCCCTTGGTATTGGTGGAGGAGCTTGGCTTACTGAGCATTGGCAAAGATTTCGCTCTATACAAGTTCTAGCCATAACTCTTTTAGTTAGTTTTGGGTTATCTCTAACTGTAGAAACTGGTCAGCTTTTCTTGATTTCTCGCGAGCCAGGACTCATAGATTTGGCGACTAATAGCTTTGGAGGTTTTTTAGGTGTAGGTTTCTATCTTTTAGTTGAGCGATTTCAGAAACCACTGGTCTATTTTTTTGATCGACTTACGCTTTTTAGGCAGCCTCAACTATTATTTAGAGCGTTAATAACTTTTTGGTTGGCGTATTTGGGTCTGATGTCTGGGTTATTAATTAGCGTTGCTGATAGTAACCAACTAACTAACTGGCGAGCAGACTTACCTTTAATTGTGGGAAATGAGAACACTGGCGATCGTCCTTGGACAGGAACTATTCATAATTTGTGTATAAGTGATCAAGCATTAGAAACTAGTTATATACGCCAAGCGATCGGTAAACATCCTTGTCCAAAGTTAGAACAAACAACTGAATTTAGCTCTAGCTATGCTTTTGCACCTCTAACTCAAAACTATCCAGATTTGGCTGATAACTCACCGAGTCTACAATCTTTAAACATCACAGTTAGCGATAAGCGAGAGGGAGTCACTCTTGGTAGTCACAACATGTTGAGAAGTACAGAATCTCCTCTAGTTTTAAATCGAAGAATTCGCGATAGTTCCCAATTCACACTAATCACTGATATTGCTACTGATAATTTTCAACAAGAAGGTCCTGCTAGAATTATCTCCCTTTCCCAAGATCTACATCATCGCAATCTGACACTAGCCCAATCACGTCAGGATTTGAGTTTGCGTTTACGGATGCCTTTTACAGGAGATAATGGCAAACAACCAGAAATTCGACTCAACAACTTTTTTCGTGATACTGATTTCCATCCTTTAGCTGTTGTGTATGACGGCTTAGAATTGCATTTTATTAGCTATGGATTGGATAAAACTCTTTATCTTGGTTCAGAAGCAGCTCTATTTTGGTCGACTTTCGGCATTATTAGCGAAAAAATGTTCCTAATTGTCAATGTCGATTGGTTTAACAAGATTCTCTATTACAGTTTTATCTTTGTTCCTTTAGGGATTAGTTTTGGCCTAATTTGTCATTTACTCAAAACTAACTCAATCGTTAGCTTGGGTATTTTGCTCACCTCAGGTTTACTTGTACCTCCATTGTTAATAGAGGGAATTATTAACAGTACTAGCGATCGCATATTTACCTGGCAATATCCTGTACTTGGCTTTATCGTTCTCAGTGTGAGTTTTTGGCTGACAAAATTTGCTAGAAGTCGCATAACTAGCTAGCAGCTATCAATCACGAACAAACAGACAACATATAGTAGAATGGGATGCTGTTGTATTAGCCGACCCAAACCGTGATAGAACGCTACACCCTGCCCGAAATGGGCGAGATCTGGACAGATACTTATAAACTAAAAACTTGGTTAGAAGTAGAAATTGCAGTTTGCGAAGCTCAAGCAGAACTAGGATATATCCCTGCTGATGCGGTGGCAGAGATTAAAGCCAAAGCGAATTTTGACCCTCAGCGTGTTCTCGAAATTGAAGCAGAAGTACGCCACGACGTCATTGCTTTCTTGACCAATGTTAATGAGTACGTCGGCGATGCTGGTCGCTATATTCATTTGGGTTTGACTAGTTCTGATGTTCTTGATACAGGTTTGGCTTTGCAAATGGTAGCTAGCCTAAACTTGATTCTTGAAAAACTCGAAGAATTAATCCAAGCAATTCGCTATCAGGCACAACAACACCGTAACACTATTATGGTGGGACGTTCTCACGGGATCCACGCTGAGCCAATTACCTTTGGTTTCAAGCTAGCTGGTTGGTTAGCTGAAGTTCTGCGTAATCGCGATCGCTTAGTTAAACTTCGCCAAGATATTGCAGTTGGCAAGATTTCTGGAGCAGTGGGAACCTACGCTAATGTCGATCCCAAAATTGAAGAGCTAGCTTGTCAAAAACTCGGTCTAAAACCTGATTGTGCTTCCACACAAGTTATTTCTCGCGATCGCCATGCAGAATACGTTCAACAGTTAGCTCTATTGGGTGCTTCTATCGAGCGTTTTGCTGTAGAAATTCGTAACCTACAACGCACTGATGTTTTAGAAGTAGAAGAATTTTTCTCGAAGAAACAAAAAGGTTCTTCGGCAATGCCTCACAAACGTAACCCGATTCGTTCGGAAAGACTGACGGGAATGGCGAGAGTAATTCGCGGTAATGCAGTAGCAGCTCTAGAGAATGTGGCGCTTTGGCACGAAAGAGATATCTCTCATAGTTCTGTTGAAAGAGTTATTCTGCCCGATAGCTGCATTTTGACTCACTTTATGTTGCGCGAGATCACTGGTCTAGTGAAAAACTTGCTGGTGTATCCAGAGAACATGAAACGCAACATGAATGTCTATGGTGGAGTAATCTTCTCTCAAAGAGTGATGTTGACTCTGGTAGAAAAAGGCATGAATCGCGAAGAAGCTTATCGCGTGGTTCAAGGGTGCGCTCATACTGCCTGGAATACTCAAGATGGTGACTTCCGTAAACTAATCGAGGCAGACGAAACGGTTAACAAAATGCTCTCTCCTGATGAGATTACAGCCTGTTTTGACCCTAACCATCATTTGAAGAATCTCGACGAGATTTATCAACGTTTGGGAATTTAGTTAGAAATTGATATTGACATTGGATTTTGGGGCGGACAAAGTTCGCCTTATTTTTTTACTTTTGAGCATCTAGCTTCTAGAACTAATTCTGGTTTTAAGCAAATAACGAGAGTAAGGCATATACGCTCAAAGCCCATCCTGGCAGCATTAATCCAGCACCCCAAAGTAATCTGTTCTTACTCAAAGCTTTTTTACTTTTTAAAAGATTCCCCTCTGATTGACAACTAACAATAAAAGAAGCCTTTTGATCGTGACTAGCTCCTATTTGTAGCTCCCCATTAAGATTGCTAACTTCGCCGAGTATATAAATTTCTGCTCCCACTCTAATCAGTTTCTCTGTTTTCTGAAAACCCAAGAGCCGATAACTAGCTGTTGGAGAGGGATTTAGAGCTCTAAACTCATCCACTATAATTAGAGGATCGATTTCTGCATCAGTGAGATCTATCAAGATTTGTCCTGTTTGATCCTCAAGATAAAAGTTAGTTTGTCTAACGCGATCGGCTAAGGTTTTAACTCCGCTGTTTTCTGTGTGAGTAGCATCTCCATCCTCATCTATTTCGCATTCAGTTGCTTCGTAGTGTTCTTCAATAGTGGTATGAAAATAAACGCAAGGATGTTGACTAAGTTCTGCGATTAGAGGTTGTTTGCAAGTTACAGTTCCTTTGAGTTCTACTAACTCACTCCAAGAGTGGTTGTGTCCCATTTTTTTTGCTATTGCTGCTTCGATGGCGTAAATGTCTTTTATTGCAGAGGTCTGGGTTGCCAAAATCTTCTGAATTTGGCTGCGTAGGAAGTGATATTTGATTAAAAATGTACTAGCTACACCACAAGTACTTAGTCCGACTAAAAGCAGGAAAAGGTCGTTCATTGGTCAAAAATAACTTGCAAGTCAAATAGCTATGATCGCTTTTAGTTTCTGAAACTATCAGACTCAAGCCTAATCGATTTACCACAAATGTAAAGCGGGTCTTGTCCATAAAATACTGCGAGCTATTGATTACAGTTAAAGCATGAATTCTGGAATGAATGCGGAGGAATATTTGCGATCGCTATAATCTCTCATAACCAAGTAGACACCGACCTCAATTCTTCAGGGATAGCAGTATTTTCGGGGAACTCTAACATTATCTCGCGATCGCCTAAATAACCAGACTCGGCAAAAGCCGTTAGCATTCTCGATAGGGCAATCCATACCTCGCGGTCATATTCCCAATCTTTTTCCCAAGGGGTATAACAAGAGATTGATTTTAATGCCCAAAAGTAGCTATTGCGGACTACAGAACCACCTTTTTTATATCTTGGTAAGTCTTCGTAGTTGATAAGCAAAATCTCGTCTTGAATGGTTACTTTCATGAAAATTTAGTCTGTACTGAGCGGAGAAGATTAATTAGTTTCAAGCAATTCCAAAAATCCCTGTAGTGTAGTGGTCATAATTGGAGAACGCCAAGCTGCGGCAAATTCTAATTTTAAGTCAAGATTTTCAATCGGTTTACAAACGACATTATTACCAATTGATGTTTGTAAGCCAGCAGGAATAAATGTTACTCCCATACCTGCCATTGCTAGACAGACCCGAGTTTGATGAGAGCCAACTTCTTTGATAATTTTCGGCTTAAATCCTGCTGCGTGACAGATTTGGCAAAAACCATCATAGAGAAATGGCCCTTCGGAGCGAGGATGTAATAGAAAGGATTCGTTTGCAAGATCTTTTACTGAGAGCGATCGCTTTTGATGTAAAGGATGTTTTGGAGGCAAAACAACGACAAATTCTTCTGCCAAAATTGGTTTGACCTCTAACCCACGAGAATCAATTGGTGGATGCAAAAATCCTAAATCGATAGTTTCTTGATTGAGGGCTGCTACTTGTTCTTCAGTCGATAGCTCCAACATCTCTACTTCTATGTGAGGATAACTGAGACGAAACCGACTAATTAACTGCGGTAATACTGTATAGGTTGCGGTTGCGGTAAAGCCAATCGTCAAGCGGCCGACTTCTCCTAAAGCGGTACGTTTAGTTATCGCGATCGCTTCTTCTGCTTGTTCTAAAAGTTGTTTTGCCTTGAGGGCAAAAATTTCTCCCGCAGGAGTCAAACTAACCTGACGTTGGCTGCGGGTCAGTAGTTGAACTCCAAGCTTATTTTCTAAAACTTGAATCTGTTTGCTGAGTGCTGGTTGAGTGATGTCTAAATATTTTGCTGCTCGACCAAAGTGTAGCTCTTGAGCGATAGTTACAAAATATCTGAGTTGCCGGAATTCCATTTAATAACTTTTGGTTATCAATCTAGCATCAAAAACGACTTGGACAAATCGGTTTTGTATATTCTACGCTCGATACAGAGGTTTAAAAGAATATGCAAAAAGTTAAAGCGAAAGTTATCAAAAGAACTTTATTGGGATTTACTGGCTTAGTTTTAGGACTTGCAGTTTATGGACTTTTACAACTACAAGATCTTGTCAAAATTACCCCAATATCTCAAACTACCCAAGAAGTAACATTTTCAGGAGATAAGTTATTAGTTGCTTCTGATGCAGATATGGTCGCGACTGCCTATGGTGATGCCAAACTGGATCGAGTTGCAGGGATTGAAGATGCTCTAACCGTCATTGATTTACCTTTAGATTTTGATGATCCAAAGATCGCCTCTGCTCCTGTATCCAATTCAGTTATGTCTTGGCCTCAGATTATTGCGGTATCTCCTAATGGCCAATTAGCTTATGTGGTAGAGGTGCGATCGCGTCCTCAAGATGGCATTCAAGAATTTGACACCATTGACGAAATGCCCGATGGCGAATCTCTGACTGTTGTTGATTTATCAGATCCTCAAGAACCCAAAGTTGTTGAATCTATTGAGATAGGGCGTAACCCCGAACATGTAAGCATTAGTCCTGATGGTAATCTGTTAGCTGTCAATTTTCAGGAGCCAGGACGAGAGTTATCAATTTATCAGTTAAAACCTGATGGCAAACTAGGTAAGCATTTTGATTATTCTGTTACTAATGATGGTTCTAGAGCAGATAATCAAACAGCAATTTGGCATCCTTCTGGTAAGTATTTAGCAATGACTCAGGCCAGAAACAGTGAGATTGGTTTTTATGAAGTAAGCACTACATCCGATAATGATGTTGCAATCAAGCCTTACGGTGAGCCAGTACAAGTAGGAAATCATCTCAGTCATCCTCGATTTACTAGTGATGGTCGTTTTTTGTTGGTAACAGATCTTAAGTGGAACACCAAGCCTTTTCGCCAGCTAAATTTTCTGATGAATCCTTTAGGTGAAGCGATCGCTATTAACTTCGAGCCAGAAAAAGCCCAACAACCAAAAATTACTTCTAGGGTCGAAGTAGGTCTTAGTCCTGAAGGATTTGCTGTTAGTCCTGATGACTCTCTAGTAGCTACAGTTAATATGCGTCGTACCTATCTTCCTGATTATGTTCCTACTTGGCGGGGTAAATCACATAGTTCTCTGTCTTTACTCAAGTTCGATAAACAATTGGGAAAGTTAACTGTTGCTGATGAATATGGCTTTGAAGGATTACTTCCAGAACAAGTTACTTTTGATCAATCAGGAAAGTCTCTAGCTGTTGTTATTTATAACTATCGCGAACCTAGTCCGAAAACAGGGGCCGTAGAATTTTGGCAGGTTACATCAGGCGATCAGCCTCAATTAGTAAGAACAGGACATAAGATTGATGTGATTCGAGGAGCACACGATATTGTTCTCGTACCTTGATTTATGTTGAGATTACTAACTTAACCATCATTGTTGTAACTGATCAATACTCTGGTGATAGTTAATAGATTCGTCTTTGGGTGAAAAAATACTCGAAGGCGATTTTGTGAGTTGAATTATCGTAATTTCAAATATAGCAATACGATGAGGTGTTAGGACTAAAAATGAGAAGCTAGAATAGAG
>CAZSEZ010000138.1:0-10726 GCA_964606015.1 uncultured bacterium | reverse complement strand
TCGCAAATCTAGGGAATAGGGCTTCATTTGAGCATATATTTCCACAACGCACTATACACCAATATTGTCCCCTATTTAGATGCAAACTGCTGTAAATAATTTTCGAATTATTGAGCAATATTTCTGAGTTTAAGTAGATGGATGTCTATGTATTGATTCTAAGAACATAACTGAGAGAATTTTCTAGATTAAGATTATGAAAACTCGTATAGTTGCGCTGATTGCTGCTCTGTTTGGTGGCGGTTTTGGAATTCACAAGTTTTACTTGAGGCAGACTACTGCTGGGATTATTTACCTTGTTTTTTGCTGGACGGGAATACCCACTATTTTTGCTTTCTTTGACTTTTTGATTTTACTCTTTATGAGCGATCGCACTTTTGATCATAGATTTAACAGTGCTTCCGGCGGTCATAAATATGTCAACAATGTCAATTATGCTAGACAGCAATCTTCCAAGGAGATAGCTCAGACCTTGGGCGAAGTTAAAAATCTCTATGATAAAGGGATTATTACTGCTGAAGAGTACGAAGCTAAACGCAGGAAGTTACTAGACCTCATCTAAAATCTATAGACATGACAACAAGAACCCCAGCTTGGTTTTGGCTAACAGTTCTCCCTGTATTGGGTGGATTGGGGATTGTTTATGCAGGTAATAAGGCCAATCGTTATTCTTGGTTGTGTACAGGATTATTTATTACTACTTTGGGAATAGTTTTATCCTCTTACTTTAGCCATTTGCTTGGCTTTGTTTGGTTATCGCAAATTGCGATCGCATTTTTTATTAAGGATGACTATGTTCAAATCTTAGATAGCAAATCTAGACAAACCAATCTAGTCCAAGCTAAAACTGGCAAGCTTCTACCCACAGCAACCGAAAAATTAGACATCAACAATTGCTCTAAAGATGACTTGGTCTATGGTTTAGGTTTACCTATTGTTTATGCCAACGAAATTGAGTCAGCTCGCAATGAAGGTCATATTTTTACCCATCTCGAAGAACTGATGGAGATTGCAGCTATTCCTGATAACTATGCACCACAGTTAGAGGATTTAATCATTTTCAACTACTATCAAGGAAAAGAAGCCGATTTTTCTTGGCGTAGATGCAACCATTTATCCGAACAAGAATTAGTTAGCTGTAATCTAGAACCGCAAGTTGCCGCCTCGATAGTTCGTGAGCGCGATGCCAGAGGGATCTACAATTCTTTCCCCGATCTCAGGAAACGCACTGGCCTACCTCTTGTTAAGCTAACCTCGTTACTGTGAAAAAATTTGCGACAATTGTTAAGGCTACTCAAACAAAATCCTAATGTGTCGTTTACTAGGCTATCTTGGCAAACCCATTCAATTAGATCGACTACTTCTTAAACCAGAACACTCTTTGGTTGTCCAAAGTTACCAGCCTCAAGAAATGACAGCAGGCCTGTTAAATGCAGATGGTTTTGGGTTGGGTTGGTATCATTCTGAAAAAGAAGATTTGCCCTATATTTACAAAAATATTTTACCGATTTGGGCAGACCAGAATTTGTCCCAAATAGCCCGTTATATAAGGACTAGTTCGACAGTAGGATATGTCCGTAGTGCAACTCCTGGTTTGGCGATTGATATTATCAACTGTCAGCCGTTTACACGAGAACAAGTTCTATTTGTTCACAATGGCTATATCGAAAACTTTCGCCAAACCCTTTACCGTCCAATTCGTAACCTACTAGAAGATCAAGACTATCAGGCAATTGAAGGTAATACTGACTCTGAGCATATTTGGGCACTAATCAATACCTATAACCAGGGTTTAGGGGATCTTGCTCTAGCTCTTAAGATGACCCTGAATAGACTGACTGAATTAGCTAAAGAATACAGTACAGATTTTTCGGCAAATACAATAATTAGTGAACGCGATCGCCTAGTTATTTCTCGATATAGCGATCGCGACCAAGCACCAACTCTTTACTGGATTAGAGACAGCTTTGCCTTTCCCGATAGCGTGATCATTGCATCTGAACCGATGTTTGCAGGAAATTGGCATACTGTAGCTGAAAACAGCATTATGGTTGTAGAACAAAATTTAGAAGTGACTTTTCAACAGGTTTAGATGGCCTTTGAAAGTCTCTACAAATTCCCTAAGGTTATAACGTTCTAAATTCTAGAGATGAATGATCACGCGCTTATCCCTGCTGTAATTTATCTAGATCTGCTAATAACTCCTGGCTATGAGTGTTTGGTCTAACTCCTAAATAGACTTTACGCAGAACTCCTTCCGGATCGACTAGATAGCTATGACGTAAGGACATTAGACCCAACCAAGAACCATAGGTTTTACTAACGTTGCCATCAGTATCAGCTAGTAAGGGGAATTTAAGTCCTTCGGAATCACAAAATTCGCGGTGTGAGTCTACATCATCTACACTTATGCCCAGAATCTGAGTATTTCTGGCATCATATTCAGCTAAATCTTGTTGGAAGCGACGGGCTTCGATTGTGCAGCCAGAAGTAAAATCTTGAGGATAAAAATAAACTACTACCCACTTCCCTAAATAGTCACTCAAAGAGATTTCTCCATCTCCAGTATTAGTAGGTAAGGTAAATTCTGGTGCAGGCTGATCTACTGGGGGTTGAGTTCCTCCTAGAGCCAAAGCTGAAGGCGTAAAGTTACAAATTAGCAACAAATTAAGTCCAAGAACTGATAAGAACTTGATGAAAAAATGGCGGAGTGTCATGATTTCTGTCTGGTTTAAGGTGAAAAAGTATGGTTTACTTAACATAAGTTAACAGCTATTGGGTTGTTATTTTTTACAGAAACTCAAGTTTGCTGAGGAAAAAATAAGCCCCACAGTTTTAAAAATAGTCTGTTAGAATCGTTGCTCGCAGATAACTATAATAAGTATATAAACATGAGTGTAATTACTGACACCATTGCTCCCCACGGTGGTACGTTGATTAATCGTATTGCTACAGAAGAACAGAAAGCAGAATTTTTGGCTAAAGCTGATTCTCTTCCTAGAGTTCAGTTGGATAAAAGAGCAACATCTGACTTGGTAATGATTGCTATTGGTGGTTTTAGCCCCATCAGTGGCTTTATGAACGAAGCAGACTACCAAGGTGTTGTCGATGATATGCGTATGGCAGACGGTACTGTATGGTCTGTGCCTGTAACTTTATCTGTTACCAAAGAAATTGCTGAGCCTTTGGAAATTGGTAGTTTGATTCGCCTAGATAATCCTGAGGGTAAGTTTGTTGGTGTACTAGAACTCACTGAAAAATATACTTACAGCAAAGTTCACGAAGCCGTAAATGTTTATCGTACTGATGAAGATAAGCATCCTGGGGTCAAAGTAGTCTATGACCAAGGTGAAATCAATTTAGCTGGTCCAGTCTGGTTGTTAGAGAGAGATGCTCATCCTCTTTTCCCTGCCTATCAAATTGATCCCGCTGCTTCCAGAGCGATGTTCCGCGAGAAAGGGTGGAAAACTGTAGTTGGTTTCCAAACTCGTAACCCTATTCACCGCGCTCACGAGTACATTATTAAATGTGCTTTGGAAATCGTTGATGGTTTATTCTTACACCCTCTAGTTGGTGCAACTAAGAGTGATGATATCCCCGCAGATGTGAGAATGCGTTGCTACGAAATCATGATGGAAAACTATTTTCCTCAAGATCGTGTGATTTTGGCAATCAATCCTTCTGCGATGCGTTATGCAGGACCTCGTGAAGCAATTTTCCATGCTTTGATCCGCAAAAACTATGGTTGTACTCACTTCATCGTAGGGCGCGATCATGCTGGGGTCGGTGACTACTATGGTACTTATGATGCTCAGGAAATCTTTAATCAGTTCAAACCAGAAGAACTTGGTATCACTCCTCTGAAATTTGAGCACGCTTTCTTCTGCACTCGTACTGAGCAAATGGCTACTTCTAAAACTAGTCCTGCAACTAAGGAAGAGCGTATTCACCTTTCTGGAACTAAAGTCCGTGCGATGCTTAGAGAAGGTAAAACTCCTCCTCCACAGTTCTCTCGTCCTAAGGTGGCAGCTGAACTAGCTAGAGCAATGAAGGTTGATGGCTAATTTTTATTCTTCGCTTTCTAGCTACTTAAAATTTAACTGAATTATTATAGTGATCGCTTTACTGGATGTAAGGCGATTTTTTTTGACTAATATCATTTAGCTTGTACTACAAAAATACCTGGTATTAGTAATCAATTTTGAATGTTTATCTGCAAGCACTTTTTGGTTGATTATGTTCTAAGTGCGATCTCTATTATTGATTTGCTCTCTTAATTTTGCTAATTCTTCCTCAATTTCTAGTTTGGCAAATGTCTTTTCCAGAGATCGCTGAGATACATACTTGTATCCTATTTTGATTTGCTTTTTCAATTCTGCTAGTTCTTCTTCAAATTCTAGTTCTGTAAATTTTTGCCTCCACGAAAGTTCCGCTAAAGTTGGGCTTAGATCAATCATTGCTTGATAGTAGGCTTCTTCATAAGCAATTTTTTCTTCCATACGGTCAAAAACAGATGAAACAGGCTCAGAGCAAGTTGAATAGCTAAACATTCTAGCTAAACCATAAATACCTAACCCCAAAATGCCACCCATTGTAGCCATAGAACCCATGCCCAAACCAAGTACACTACCACCAAAACTGACACCTATTCCGCCCATGGTTACTGAAGTGCCAATGCCACAGAGTGTGCCTAATCCGAATGTAGTAAAAGTAGTAGTATCTTGATTTTCAACTCCTCTGATTGCACCATAGACGGCTGACCCTACTATTGTTCCTACGGTTGTCACTCCTACAAAGCCGAGACTAATACCGCCAAACCCACCTACTATTCCGACATTACCTACAGCATAAGAAGTAGATGCACCAGTAATTCCTCCACTTAGGAGGAAATCTATATTTCTATTCATAGAAAGTGTTCCAATAACTCTAAGCCAACTGCACCGACGACAGATTGTTTGACTGCATACTTAACAGCAGTTTTTAGTGCTATCTTGCCTACTTCTTGAGCCATTAACTGAATTTCTCTTTCTCTCTGTTTCCATTCTTCTCCTTTGAGAATGAGTAATGACTGCTTTTCATTGAGAGCGTTAGCCTGTAGCTCAAAATCCTCTATATTTTCTGGTGATTTAGCTAACATTTCTAACTCTCTTCTAAGCCACCCTAAAGCATTCTTTGTCGCTTCATCTCTTGTTTGTCCGATCGCCGTTACTTCAAGCTTCTCATAAACAATTTTCGCTTCAAACAGTCCATTGACAATAGATTTAGTGGTTAATTCCATATTCAGACACAGTATGTTAGGACAGATGACTTAAGTTAACAAGTAAGGTCTGTCATGTCTGTGATCTGGAAATCAGACTAACTACAATCGCTTAACCACACCCCATCCCTAAGTAATAGTCAAGGAGATTCCTGCCCGATCTAGGATTTCAGGGATTAATTCTTCTTTCTTTACCGCCATCAAGTGAACACCTTGGCACATAGTTTTAGCTAACTTAACCTGTTCTGCTGCGATCGCGATACCTTCTTGGAGAGGGTCGCTTGCTTCTGCTAAGCGGTTAATGATGCTTTCGGGGATGTCTACCCCAGGAACATATTTATTGATGAATTGAGCATTTTTAGCTGATTTGAGCAAAAATATCCCTGCTAGAACTGGTTTATTGGCAGTAGAGGCGATTTGACTCATAAATTTATCTAGCTTGTCAAAATCAGTAATCATTTGACTCTGGAAAAATTGGGCTCCTGATTCAACTTTTCGTTCAAAACGTCTTTGTAAGCCAGACCAACTTTTAAGCTGGGGATCGACTGCTGCTCCTGCAAAGATATCTAGCGCATCGTCTGGTAATTTTTTGTCGTTAAAATCTTGCCCTTGATTTAGTTTATGAATCAGTTTGAGCAAGCGTACAGATTCGAGTTCAAATACTGCTTTTGATTTTTTGTGATCCCCTGCTTTGATGGGATCGCCTGTAAGAGCCAAAACATTGGTGATACCTAGAGCCGACGCTCCCATGAGGTCTGCTTGCAAACCAATTACGTTGCGATCGCGACAAGCTACTTGATAAACAGGCTCGATCCCGTTGTTGAGCAAAATAACTGAGGCCGCTAGAGAAGACATCCGCAAAACGGCACGGCTTCCATCAGTGATATTTACGGCGTGAACCCGTTCCTTAAGTTGTTGCGCTACTTCGAGCATTCTGGTTGGGTTGCCACCTTTTGGGGGTGTAACTTCCGCAGTAATCAAAAATTCTTGGTTTTTCGCAGCAGTACGCAAACGGCTCATTATATTAGTTGGTTATTTAAAATAATTAGAGTTTCTTAAGGGAAAAAGACAAAGAAATGTGGCTACTACTCCATAGTAAGGATATAGAGTGTCATAAGTAAAATCTCTGCTTTTCCCTTTAATTTCACTTCAACAGAAGTTAGGCTAACTCTTTACAAATACTAAATTAAGCTTAGAGCCTTGTTGATGCGACCTGTATCTAGTTGTTTTTGGTGCAACAAAATCCAAGATTGAATTAAGTCAGGGCCGTGCATTTCACCTGTGAGGCTGGCTCTTAGGGAACGCATTACCAAACCTTTTTTCACTTTTTGGCTTTTAGTTACCTGTTTGATGATTGTCTTGGCTGCATCGGGATCAAATTCGCTTGCTGCTTCAGTTGCGCTAACAATTTCTTCCAGAACAGTGACTACTCCTTCTTGTTTGAGGAATTCTATTGCTTCATCGGTATAAGTTGCTGTTTCACCAAAGAGTAATTTGGTTTCTTCAGGGGCATCAGCCAAACGCGTCAAGGAAGGAGCCACCATTGCTGTTAAGCTTTCGAGCCATTCGCGATCGCTTGCTAAATCAACTTCGTAACCAGCTTCCTGCCAGTAAGGAATTAGTAACTCAACCAATTCATTAGCAGGCATTTTGTGGAGGTATTGACTATTGATCCAATCGAGTTTGTCCCAGTCAAACTTAGCTCCTGCTTTGTTGACACGCTCTAGTTCAAATTTGGTAGCTGCTTCGTCAAGAGTAAAAATTTCTTCTGTAGATTCGGGAGGAGTCCAGCCCAACAAAGTCATGTAGTTGGCCAAAGCTTGGGGCAAAAAGCCCATCTTCCGAAAATCATCAATAGAAGTTACACCATCTCTTTTGGAAAGTTTTTTCCCTTCAGTATTGAGAATCAAAGGTGTATGCGCAAACTCAGGGACATCTGCACCCAAAGCTTCATAAAGCAAAATTTGTTTAGCAGTATTGGCAATATGATCTTCTCCACGAATCACGTGAGAGATTGCCATATCCATATCGTCTACTACTACTGCAAGGTTGTAGAGAGGCTGACCGATAGAATCACTATCACCAGCACGGGCAACTACCATGTCGCCACCGAGGTCGCTACCTTGCCAAGAAACGTTACCTCTAACCTTGTCTTGCCAGTTAATAGCGCGATTATCGTCAATTTTGAAGCGAATTACGGGCTTGCGTCCTTCAGCCTCAAATTTTGCCTTGTCTTCTGCTGAGAGGTTACGGTGACGATTATCGTAACGGGGCGCTAATCCTTTCGCTTTCTGCTCTGACCTCATTTGGTCTAGTTCTTCGGGTGTGCAATAGCAATAGTAAGCTAAGCCTTTATCTAGCAGAGTTTTGATGGCAGCTTGATACTTATCAGTGCGTTGAGTTTGGAAAAAAGGTCCTTCATCCCAAGTCAGACCCAACCACTCTAGACCAGACTTGATATTGTCGGTGTACTCATCTTTTGATCTTTCGCGATCTGTATCTTCAATTCGCAAAACAAAGGTTCCGCCTTGGTTATGGGCATAGAGCCAGTTGAATACAGCTGTTCTTGCTGTTCCGATGTGGAGATTTCCCGTGGGTGAAGGCGCGATCCGCACTCTAACAGTCATTTTCTATCTTCCTTTCCTTATAAGTTCTGTCTAAATAGATCCCATTTAACAGCTCATAGAATAACATCTGAGTAGCCTCAAAAAGCAAACACTGACACCTCTATCTTGATCTTTTGTGAGTGCGATCCACCTATCTATAGTGTTGACATCCTCACTTCTCTTCACTAGAGAACCGTTAACCTAGTTCGCTAAAATCACAGATAAGAAAACAAAAAATTGAAAAATTAAAATTAAGAGTCTTAAGGATAGGAGTAACGATTCCTATGAACAACAAAGGTAACAATATTCAAATTGGGAATTTATTCGGTATTCCCTTTTATCTCAACCCTTCCTGGTTTTTTGTCCTGGGATTAATTACTCTAAGTTACGGTGGAGAATTAGCTCGTTTTCCTGAATTAACTGGCTTGGTTCCCTGGTTACTGGGATTTATCGCCGCCTTACTACTATTCGCTTCGGTTTTGGCTCATGAACTGGGTCATAGTTTTGCGGCAATGTCACAAGGAATTGAGGTCAAATCCATCACTTTATTTATTTTTGGTGGTTTGGCTGCTCTAGAAAAAGAATCAGAAACTCCGTTTCAGTCTCTGTTAGTCGCGATCGCGGGTCCTTTAGTTAGTGTTTTACTCTTTGGCTTCTTTACTGGAGTGAATGCTGCTGTACCTCTAGGTTCGCCATTTCATGCCATCTTTGGTTTACTCGCTTCGATCAATCTAGTGTTAGCTCTGTTTAACATGATCCCTGGCTTGCCTCTTGATGGGGGAAATGTGCTTAAAGCAATTGTTTGGAAAATTACTGATAATCCCAACAAGGGTGTAATTATTGCAGGTAGAGTAGGGCAATTCTTCGGCTGGTTAGCTGTGGGAATGGGAATTCTCGGGGTTTTAAATGTCTTGCCTGTTGGTAATTTTTGGACACTGTTAATTGGCTGGTTTTTACTGCAAAATGCCGGTTTTGCCGCCCAATCAGCAACTGTTCAAGACAAGCTTGATGGCTTTACTGCTGAGGATGCCGTAATTCCTGATACTCCTTTTGTTACTGCGGATCTAACTCTTAGGGAGTTTGCTAATGAATATGTAATTGGTCAACAGAAATGGCGTAAGTTTCTCGTTGTTGATGAGACCAAGCATCTACTGGGTGAAATCCTCGTAGAGGATCTCAAAACTGTTGCTACTTCTGACTGGCTCACTGTCAAAGTTGCAAGTTTGATTAAACCGGTTAGTCAGGTAACTAAGATTGCTGCTAATCTCTCTCTGCTAGAGGTAGTAAAACTGATTGAAACCCAGAATATTCGGGAGATGGTAGTGGTCAGAGAAGATCAAGAGGTTGTGGGGCTGTTAGAAAAAGCCTCAATTCTTAACCTATTGCAACAAGAAACTCAAGCTTAGTCCCTTTTTTGCCTATGCTTAAGGTTAACTACTCTGAGTAATAAATCAGAACAATGCGATCGCTCTTCTTCGTGAGGCGGTCGTTTTTTTGCACCTAGTTAAAATCTATGTTTAAAATCCGTTCTGTGGACTAAGTTGCCAATCTATTTATATTTTCGTATCTATATTATTCACTAAAATCATGGCTCGTACGATCGCTCTCATTGCTCATGATCGCCAAAAAGAAGACCTCCTTGCTTTTGTTAATTTCCATCTGCCAGTACTATCTCGTTACCATCTGATTGCTACAGGAAATACTGGCAGACAAATTACCGCCAATAGCAACCTTGAAGTTGAGGTTTTGGCGCCAGGAACTCTGGGAGGAGATGCTCAGATTGCAGCAGAAGTAGTTAAAGGTAATGTTGCTGCGGTTATTTTTCTCGTAGATCCTCTTTATGCTCAGTCTCAAGAGCCAGAACTTCAGCTTATTCTGCGGGTTTGTAATTTACACAATGTTCCCTTAGCTACTAATTTAGCTACCGCAGAAACAATTGCTGCAACTTTGGCTAATAGCCTGACTGCTCATCTAATTTTTAATCCTATTTCCGGGCAGAGTAATGCTGAACAAGACCTCAAGCTGATTCGGGAAATCTTAGAACCTCATTTGCATTTAGAAGTTCATCAAACGAGTCTGGAAGTTGATGCCCAAACTTTGGCAATGAATGCGATCGCCGCTAAAGCAGATTTGATAATTGCTTCTGGAGGGGATGGTACTGTTTCAGCTGTCGCAGGGGCTGTCATGCAAACAGGTATTCCCTTTGGGATTATTCCTCGGGGAACGGCGAATGCTTTTGCAATGGCCTTAGGAATCGCTCAGCAAATTAATCCTATTAGAAGAGCTTGCGAGATTATTTTGGCTGGCAAAACTCGGATCGTTGACGCTGCCCGTTGTAATGATCTGCCATTAATCTTACTTGCAGGAGTTGGTTTTGAAGCAGAAACTGTTGCTAGGGCTGACCGAGAAGCTAAAAATCGTTGGGGCTCTCTAGCTTACATCATGGCAGGGTGGCAACAACTAGATCAGCAAATCCTCTTTGATGCAGAAATTGAGATTGAGGGTAAAACCCAGACTCTTCAAGCTGGAGCAATTACTGTTGCTAATGCTGCTCCTCTAACTTCGATCTTGGCTCAAGGGACTGGCAAGGTAGTTGTTGACGATGGCTTGCTTGATGTGACTATTGCTACAGCAGAGACAAAACTACAGGCGGTGGTCAGTCTTCTCGGAATGTTGGAGTCAGCATTAATTAAAACCAATAATGAAATTAATAACGTTGTTCATCTTCAGACCAAAAAGTTGAAAATTTCGGCAAATCCTCCACAAAAAGTGGTTTTAGATGGCGAAATTATCGGTACAACTCCCTTAATAATCGAATCTATTCCCCAAGCTCTGACAGTATTTATTTAGCTTTAAACTGATA
>CAZSEZ010000137.1:0-10748 GCA_964606015.1 uncultured bacterium | reverse complement strand
CCTAGACTACAAGTTACCAGTAATCACCACAATCGCAGGAGCTAAAGCCACTGTAGCAGCGATTAAATCACTGCGGGCTGAACCTTTAGGGGTTAAAGCTTTGCAAGACTATATTGCCTGAAGCAATCTAAGTGGGCTCATAAATTCTTTTAGAGCCAGATCATAAATAGAGTCTATCTTCTCGTTACGTTTGAATAAAGTAGGTAAAACTCAGCAACATCCTGAAATAAGTTCTAGAAAATAACTAGGACTTCTCTGGAATCCTTCAAAGAAGTGCTGTAAACCATAGAGACAATTGGCTCAAATATAAGAAAGACCTAACTAGACAGAAATTCAAGTCATTTGTAGAGGATGACTCTAAGTATCCAATCTCTAAATTTTTGCCGTTAGCCAGCATATTCACGTAGTCAAATTGCGCTGGATGGACAAAACTATAACAAATAGCACCACTCAGTTCCTTAACAACATTGCCCTCTGATCATAATCCAGGTAAATATGGATTCCTTAGTTACTAAATCCCACTTGACTAAATTTAAAACTAACTAAGAATCATCCCCTAACAACAATTTTAGAAGGTTATTATTTTGGTTTGAACGGTGCTATTTGACGCAAGACAGACAATTGATCTAAACAGCTTTTTTCCTCTCAATTTGATTTGTTTAAGTTTACTTGGCTGTTTTAATCTGCCAGAGAAAGCTGATTTATTGCTTTCAAATATCAGTATAAAACATGATTCTTTTAGCAAAAGATATGGCAATTAAAATTAACCAAGATGTGAGTAATATCATCACCATTAATAAATTTAGATAAACTAGAGTGGCAGAGATTGACAAAAAAATTACTTTTACTGCAACTAAAAAAAATTTTTGCAGTCTAAGATATAGATAAAAAGATTCTATCGAACATGAAGAGACTGTTTCGTAATCTATGCCTGGCAAGCGTCTGCACTCTATCAGTCTGGTTGGGACTACATCTTTCTCAGCAGGCGATCGGAGTAAACAACCAAGAAAAAACTCTACATACTATTTCTCGCCTTAGCTATGGCATAACACCACAGCAACTCAAACAAGTAGAAGCAACTGGCTTAGAAAATTACATCCAGTCACAACTCAATCCTGAAACTATTCCTGAGAGTAACCTTCTCAATAACAAGCTCAAACAACTAAGTGCGATCGCCCCTTCTCAAATACAACTTTGGCGACAATTTAGGCAATTCGACCAGAAAATTAATAAGAAAGACGCCAATTTCCTAAGTACGGAGGAAAAAAAGCGTTTAACAAGAGAACGAAATAAGTTTAGAGGACAGATCATACGGCAGTCACAGCAAGCTCATATCGCTAGAGCTGTTTACTCTTCCCGTCAGTTAAGAGAAGTGATGACAGATTTTTGGTTTAACCACTTCAATGTTTATGCTCCAAAAAGAGTAGTGGGACTCTGGGTTAACGATTATGAAAATCAGATCAGAAGTCTTGCGTTGGGGAATTTTAGGGACTTATTAGGTGCTACCGCTCATCACCCAGCAATGTTGGTATACCTAGATAACCACCTCAATACTGACCCCAAAAGCTCGATTAAACAGGGCAATGCTAGAGGGTTAAATGAAAACTACGCTAGAGAGCTGATGGAGCTTCATACCTTGGGAGTTAATGGTGGCTATACCCAAGAAGATGTCACAACTTTAGCCAGAATCTTTACTGGTTGGGGCATTAAATACAATCCAAAATCAGAGGATATGTCTGGCTTTCGGTTTGCTCAACGTCGTCATGATAATACAGACAAAATTTTCCTAGGTAAAGCGATCCCTGGTAATGGGGTGGCGGAAGGAGAACAAGCCTTGGACATGCTGGCTAGTCATCCGGCAACAGCTAAATTTATTAGTTACAAACTAGCCCAATACTTTGTTAGCGATCGCCCTCCTGAAAACCTAGTAAATAAGTTAGCCCAGACTTTTACCTCGAGCAATGGCAATATCAAAACTGTCTTAGATACGTTATTTCATTCTGCCGAATTTAACGACCCACAGTATTATCAAACGAAGTTCACTACTCCTTTACAGTATGCAGTTGCTGTCGTACGAGCTAGCAATATCAAAAACTTTAGGTTAAACGCTTTAGTAAATCAGCTGGGTTTTCTGGGAATGCCAATCTATAAATGCGTTACACCAGATGGATACAAAAATGTTGAATCAGCTTGGCTAAACCCGGATGCAATGCTACGCCGTCTCAGTTTTGCTACTAACGTGGCGAATGGAAACCTTAATAAACAGCAAAAACCTAACTGGCAAAAACTCCAGAACACTCTTGGCAATAGTCTCACTACTAAAACGCAAAAAGCGATCGCCCAAAACCCCGATAATCTCAAATCTGCCTTGATCTTGGGTAGTCCAGAGCTAATGTATCGCTAGAGCATCAACCACTCCAATTAATTCCACCTAGCGTTATAGGAATAGCTTTTCTTTAACAACTAACTATTAAAAACTAATTTAATCAAAACCAATGAAAAGAAGAAAATTACTCAAAACAATTGGCTTAGCGACTGGGGGTCTAATGTTGCCGGTGGGTCAAAAAAGCTGGGTCGCTCAAGGCTTGAGTCAAGAACCAAATCCACCTCGGTTAGTGGTTATTCTCCTTAGAGGAGCTGTCGATGGCTTGAATGTCATAGTTCCCCACCAAGATTTGGACTACTATACTCAAAGACCAAATATTGCCATTGCTCCTCCTGGAAAACCTAAAGGAGCAATCGATCTTGATGGTTTTTTTGGTTTACATCCTACTCTGAAGCCCTTGATACCTTTTTGGCGCAAGCAGAATTTAGCTTTCATCTGTAATAGCGGTTCTACGGTGCAAACTAGGTCACATTTTGATGCTCAAGACTATCTAGAAAGTGGCACTCCTGGAACGAAGAAGACTGTAGATGGCTGGCTCAACCGTTTGTTGGTTCAATTAGATGAAAGTCGTCCTGCTCAGGCTCTGAATGTTGGTAACGTTACTCCAAGAATTCTTCAAGGCAAAGCATCCGTAGCTCATTTACGTCCTGGGAAAAATTCTTTAGCGAATATTCCTCTAGATCGAGATCGCATAGGCTCTGCATTTGATAGCTTGTATGGCGGTCAAGACAAGCTCGACCAAGTTTATCAAGAAGGGAGAAAAGCTCGAGAGATTATTCGTCAAGAACTTACTCAAGAAATGATGCAAGCATCAGGACAAGCTCTATCCCCCAATCAATTTGTGGATGATGCAGCAGAAGTTGCCCAGCTTATTTCAGGCAGTACTAAAACTCAACTCGCATTTATGGATGTTGGAGGTTGGGATAGTCACATTCAGCAACCAGGCTTATTAAACCGTGCTTTGCCCAATCTAGGTAAGGGTTTAGCAACTTTGGCAACCAACTTGGGTGAAGTCTACAACAAAACCACTATTGTCGTGATGTCAGAGTTTGGGCGTACTGTTAAAGAAAATGGCAACAGAGGAACAGATCACGGGCATGGTAATTTTATGTGGCTGTTAGGAGGAGCAGTGAAAGGAGGTCAAATCTATGGTGACTGGACAGGTCTGAGCGAATCCCAGCTTCACGAACAAAGAGACCTGCCTGTAAGTACCGACTTTCGAGATGCGATCGCAGAAATCTTAAGCAACCATCTCCAGCTAAATTCTCAACAAATTGCCCAGGTATTTCCCAACTATGTCTTTTCCGGCAACCAGATAGATTTGATCCGCTAGTTGATTGTAGAAAACTACCGAATTTGCCAAACTAAAAAGAAAACTGAGTTTAACAAATATGGTTAGTAAGCAAGGTAATCTTGGCGATCGTGCTGTAGTAATTGGTGGCAGTATTGCAGGATTATTAAGTGCTAGAGTTCTCAGTGATTTTTTTACCGAAATTCTCGTAATTGATAAAGATGTCTTACCTTCAGAAGCGCAAGCTCGTTCTGGAGTACCGCAATCATTACAACCCCATGTCTTACTAACCAAGGGTTACCAAATCATTTGCCAACTATTTCCCAAAATTGCTAGCAAACTCCAACAACAAGGAGCATTAGCGATCGATTGGGGAAAAGAGTTTTATTGCTTTAGCGAAACAGACTGGCTGGCAAATACTCCAGAGAATTCGGGAATTGCTTCGGTTACTTGTAGTCGTCCCTTATTAGAGACAACGATTCGCCAACAACTCCAGGAAAATCCTAAGGTAAGGTTTCTAGATCGACAGAGAGTTACAGGATTACTCTATGAAGTAGATAAGCAACAAGTAACTGGAGTCCAAACCAAACGCGATCGCAGAGATCAAACAACCCCGATTCGTGCCGATCTAGTAGTAGATTGTAGTGGACGAAATTCTCAGGCTCCGCAATGGCTTAGAGATATTGGGATAGTACCTCCACCAGAAACCAAGATTAATGCTCAGTTGGGCTACGCAACCCGTCGTTACAAAAAACCGCCCAATTATGACTCGGATTGGAAGGTAATGCTGATCAATCACGTTCCCCCCAAACAAACCAGACTGGGTTATTTAGCAAAAATCGAAAATGGCGAATGGATTGCCACCTTAGGTGGTTATCTCCAAGACTTCCCCCCTTTAAATGATGCAGGCTTCTTAGACTTTGCCCGCAGTTTACCCAATCCAAAATTCTATAAAGCAATTGCTAGTGCCGAACCAACCTCACCAATTTATGCCTATCGTGCAACGGCAAACCGTTTGCGCCATTACGAAAAAATCCAAATTCCTAACGGCTTTATTACTCTAGGAGATGCAGTCTGTGCTTTTTGTCCTGTCTATGGGCAGGGAATGACAGTAAGTGCTTTATCAGCAATGGTTTTACAAAAATGGCTCAAACAGGCGCAAAAATCTTGGTTTAGTACAAAGTTATCTAGCATTAAGTTCCAAAAAGCTCTATCAGCTAGCAACAAATTCCCTTGGGATTTTGCTACAGGACAGGACACTCGTTTTCTCTCTGCTGATCAACCACAGCCATTGGGAGCAAGGTTACTTCAGTCCTACCTCAATCGACTACAGGCACAAGCCACTCTAGACCCAGAAGTTTATCTTTCTTTTCTCCGAATAGCTCACTCCCTTAAATCTCCCTTGAGTTTTTTCGCTCCTGCTTTAATGTGGAAAGTTTATTTTTCTGAGAAAAATTAGTTTGCTTAACCCAGAACCTAAATCTTTTGAACTATGAGTCAAAATATCAAGCCACAAATCCTCAAACAGCAACGAAAAAATTATCTGATACTTTAAAAGTACTCGGTATCCTCAGTCAGCCTCAGTAGATTACTATCTACCAACTGTAAGTACCAGGAACAATTAATTAACTTTAGTCAATTCCAGTGATAGTGTAGTGCCGCTCAACATTAGTAGTAATATCGCCCCATTTCGACGTACGAACACGATCTTGGTGTTTTGAAAATGCTTCAGGCGAATCAAATCTTTCGGAAACATGATAAATTGTTGGCCTACTTTTATCACAAGTTACATGGAACTCAATACAACCTGGTTCATCACGGGTCAATCGAATGTGAGTTGGCAACTCAGTCATAACTGCATCAAGGTCTGATAGCGGAACCACAATATAGCCGATTAGAGTAACTTCAGACATAGCTGTTGGTAATTGAGCATTGATTTAGAAAGGTCTTATTAATCCAAACCAAACCATAAAATTAGCAGAATAATTCGTAGCATAACAACGTCTAGCCTAGTTGCTAGGCAGACATCTGTCTGAAACTCTAAAACTGATTTGTTTACGTTATGGTTTGTGCCACCGTAGTGGTTTGGTCTTCTCTCTAACAACAAGACCCTTTGCTTCTAAATCTAACTGAACCGTTTTAGCCCACCAGCCCGAAGTTTTTCCTTGGGGAAAAATATTTTCTGACAAATAACTTTTAACTTGCTCTAGGATTTCCTTTTGCGTTAGACCAGGAGCCTCATTTGGTAGAACTTTTAGAAATGCCGATTTCATTTCGTGATACTTGCTGGCGTTGACGTTTGATGTACGTCCAGGGATATTAATATTTTCGACGGCTACTTTTTCATGAGTACTCATCGACATGTCCCTCCTAGCTTTTAAAGATGAGATAAGTGACTTATATTTCGTTGCATTGATGGTCATATCACAATGACTTTATTGTAGTGAATGAAAGCATCATTTTTTTGCCATCCATTCTTTTCATAAAGCTTTTGCGCTTGCACATTAATCACTTCAGTTGCCAAGGCTAGTCGCAATGCTCCATTTTGAAGAGCATACTCTTCCGAAGCTGCCAGCAAAAGAGTAGCCACCCCTTTATTACGAGAATTAGCCACAACAAATAGATCATTTAGTATGTAGATCCTCTGCATTGCAACAGATGAAAAAGAGGGATACATCTGAACAAATCCAATTGGCAGACTTTGATCAATAGCATAGAAAATTACTGAATCATTCTGCTCTAATCGTTCAGAGATGAATCCTTTGGCCTTACTCAGATCACTATCCATCCTATAAAACACGCGATATTCATCGAAGAGAGTAGCTACTAAATCAAGATCTGAGTACTGGGCTTTGATGATTTTCATCCTAATAGAGTTTTTCCTAATGCGAGGTTCTGGCTCATAGACATAATGTACCTACAGGATAATAACCCTAACGACTCACAGCACATAGCGGAATAAAGCTTGATTAAGTTAGCTTTCGTCGCTGAATGTTAATCCTAATCGTTATCTTTAAAAGCTTAAAACAAAAGGATGAGATCAAGTCTCTACTAGTCAAGGACAATTACCGCATGCATAATACCTAAAGTAGCTGTTTTGTCATCGCTAATATATCCTTTAGATTGACCTACTTGGTTGTTCTTAATGTTCTTAAAATTGTTGAGACATCCCCAATCAGTATTTAACAATTAACTTCATTCAGCGATCGCTAAAACATGAGAAAATCCAGGCAGAACAAAGTCATTAAAGCCAAAATTGCCGCAATCAAACGCGAATATCTCAAGCATCTAGATCATCCTGTCAGCGATCTTTATCATTGGTTACTGGTGCTTAATTGGTGGCAGTTTCTCGTACTCTTTGGATTTTTTTATCTGGGGATCAATGTTGTTTTTGCGATAGTTTATCTCACCACTAATGGAGGAATTGCCAATACTGATCCCAACTCCTTCAGCGATGCTTTTTTCTTTAGCGTACAAACACTCTCTACGATTGGCTACGGGGCGATGTATCCCCAAACAGTTTATACCCAGCTCGTGGTTACGATCGAAGTCTTAGTAGGAATGTTATTAGTGGCCATGGCAACTGGTCTGATGTATGCACGCTTTGCTCAACCCAGAGCCAGAGTACTATTTAGCAAAGTAGCAGTAGTCTATCCTTTTAACGAAGTACCAACTTTGATGTTTCGCGTGGCTAATCAAAGAGACAATCGCATTATTGAAGCAAGAATCCAGGTTAGTTTTTTGGTTAATGAGGTAAGTCCAGAAGGTATCGAACTAAGACGCCTCCACGACCTGCCATTAATCCGCTCAGAGTCTCCTAGTTTTGCGATGAGTTGGCTAGTCATGCACCCAATCGATCAAGATAGCCCTTTATGGGGTAAAACCCCTCAAGAGTTAGCTCGTTGTGAAGCGAGAATTCTCGTAATTCTTACTGGTTTAGATGAAACCTTTGTCTCAAAAATTCATGCTCGGTATACCTACGACATCAGAGATTTGATTTGGTCAGCTCGGTTTGCTGATATTCTCCATAAGAGCGATCGCGGAAATTATTACATCGACTACCAGCGTTTTCACGATACTATTTCCTAATCTTTCGACTCCCGATCTTCAAACTTCTAAACTCCCATGATTAAGAGACGAGAATTTGACTATGCCGTTGAATCAAACCAGGAATCTGACTAGGTTTAGTTGCTAGAGAGAGTCCTGATTTTTGAATACTTGCGATCGCATCTTTACAGTAGTTAGTCGCAGGGATCGATTGAGAAAGATGATTATTCAAGATATCAGTACCCTTACGATAAACTCGATCCAAAGGAGCCTGAGAACCAACCAGATAGCAAACAACTGGCTTGTTCACAGATTGAGCCATAAATTGTACAGCATCTGAATCAATATCTTGTGCAGGTTGAACCAAAACAATTGCTTCTGTTGAACTATCTTGTTCTAGAACATCTAACCATTGCTTAGCATTAGAAGCTCTAATTTTGTCTGTTCCTAGGGACACAACCCAAGATTGTCCCATTTGTGACTGATTCAAAGCCCAAGCAGTTTCATAAATTAGAACAGGATCATAACCAATGATGCCAATAGTCCCACGACGAAAATAATCTTGTTGCCAGATACCCAAGGTCAAACCATCAGGATAAATTAGTCCAGAACTACCAGAGCCCAAGACCAAAACTCGATGGGTACGCGCGACTCTCAAGAGGCGAATCATATCAAGGGGTGGAACATTTGGTGTAATGATAATGATTTGTTCAACTCCAGAATCTATAGCTTCTAACCCAGCGTCTAGAACTTGTTCTGGGCTAACACAGATGATAGAGGTCTTAATCTTACCTATAGTAGTCACGACATCAGCAACTAAATCAAATTTAGGAATAGAACTAATATTCTCCCCAGGCCAAGGACAAACTGAGGCAACTATTTTCGTCCCAGAAGTAAGCATCTGCTCCAAATGGTGTGCCAAGAAGCTAGAAACTTTTCCTTGGATAATTGTCGGGCGATCTAATTGCCAATTCATGAGTTTAGAGAATGGTTCGCAATGGGATTTACGTGATATCAAGGAAATAGGCTCATTCGGAAAAACTTTAAGCTCGGAATCTAGCATAGGCCGAACTACCACGACAGGAGTTGAGGCAGAACTAGTTACTTCAGAAATTGAAGAATCTGATGACGCTGATTGGTAGACAAATTGCGTAAAATCCCAGAAATATTTCTCAGAATTACGAGGATGACCGTTCTCAGAATCCATTTTGATACCATTACCAAGTACTCCTTACCTTCTTGTATCTAGAATCCCTAACTTTAGCTCATTTATTTTGTATTGCTTAAAGATATTGTTAAATTTATAGCCTCAGTTAAATCATTAGTCCAAAAAATTTGTGCATGAGCAAATTTCTCTCGATACTCAGCTATTTCATTACTTGAAACACGCAAAACGAACTTAATTGGAGGAGGAAAAACATTAAAAGGAATAGCCTTATCTGAATTTACTAAGCCAAGAGTGGGTATCTGTGGTGTAATCTGACACCAATCGTACAGAAATTGACCCAAGCGAGTTATATTAATCTCCTCTACCCATAAATTAAACAGCACTATTTCGATCTTTCGCTCTTGCAAAGAAGCTAGTACTTCTCGCAATTTTTGAGCTAACAGTGTTGTTTGGTTTCCTACTACTGTGTTCCAAATAGTTGGTTCTAAAACAAGACCTAACGAGGGTTTTCCTTTTTCTTGCTTGATTATATCCCAGCAGACTAAAGCAGAATTTTCTTCACTGCCGATGATTGCAATTTTTCCTTTATTTCTACTATTCTGCCAATTGAGCCAACGAATCGATTCATCATGATCCTTGTGAGCTTCGATATTTATTTTTGATACTGAAGCTTGATGATAACTATTTTCTGCTATTACTAATAATTCGATGTCAGGATATCTTGAAATAGTGCGATCGTTAAGCTTAATCTTACCGTCCAAAGCCATTAATCTTTTTGCACCATCTACAGCCAAAGGATTGATTTCAATCAATTCTAGATTGCGACTCTCAAATAGACGATACATCTTGCTAATGATCTCACTAACTCGGAGCATTAGCTCTCCTCTCAGACCCATTTTAACGGCTAAGCTTCTCGCTATATAAGGAGAAAACTCTCCTGTCACTATCTCTTGTTTCAGGTTTTCTTTGAGTAGGTCGGTGTCTATTCCACCACAGCTAGAGCCAAATATAATCGGGCATTGTAATTCATAGTCAAGCGCAACGCTGAGAAATAGTTCTTGCTGGCAGTCATATCTAGCTTCTGCCAAGATAACTTTCGGATATTCCCCAAGAATTGATAAATTAAAAATATTACGAGCTGCTGCGATCGCATCAATAGTATTACCAACAAATTTGATACCTCCAGCTTTTCCTCTACCTCCTACTCGAACTTGTGATTTTAGAACAACAGGATAGGGAATTTGTAGCTGCTTTAAAGCTCTTGGTTCAACAATAATCTCTGAGGGCAATACCGGAATTCCTATCTGGTGAAATAGCTTTTTAGCTTGATACTCAAGTAAATCCATTTTTATTAAAAGAATCCTTAATTTTCCCAGGAGCTTTATTCCTAAGTTATCATTCTCTTGAGTTACCCCAGGTATAATTGCTTTTTGCAAAAAACTTTTCCTAGTGTATACTCCAAAAGCTGAACTTAATGCAGCGTGAAGTACCTTAGCATCATATTTGCTTGTATTTGCTAAATATTCTGTTAACTCGGTACATTAACCTGGGTATATCAACTAGGTATTAGCGAAAATCTAAAGTTCATTATTTGTGTAGATAGGTCTTGCAATCAAGTTGAACATAATTGAATAAACTTTCTTTTATACCAAATCTATCTATAATATTTTTGTGAGAACCATGAGTATAGAGCAAATTCCAGAGTAGCTTTTTCGGTATATCCAGCGAGCTGTAGCTTCCAACACAAGTCTTGAGTATTGTAGTTGGATCAGGTTAGAACTTGTAGTTACACTGAAAGAATCAGTTTGGAGAACAGTCCCATAGCAGCATTTTACAACCACGGAAGGGGAATGGAA
>CAZSEZ010000136.1:0-10877 GCA_964606015.1 uncultured bacterium | reverse complement strand
ATTAGTAATTAATTTAATCCGAGAATCTTGCTTTGCATAATGCTTGAGAATCTCAGAGCTACCATCTGTTGAAGCATCATCAAAGATCAGAAATTCAAAATCACTGTAAGTTTGATTGAGAATACTTTCAATCGCTTCCTTCAGATAGAGACTGTCATTGTAGACACTCATTAACACTGTTATCAGAGTCATTTATAGTAGCTGATTATAAATAAATGGGCTTTAGCTTTTCCAAGTATCTACCTTAACTTAAACTAGAAAAGTTTAGGGTTATTTCGCTCTGGTAAAAATTAGTCCAAAAGCGATAATTTCACTCAGAAGGCAAAATTATTCTCCTAACGAAAGCAAACAAGTTACTTATTACTTGATAATCAAATTATCTAATTAACCAACTTAGTAATATCTAGAAGATAACTCATACGTTTTCCTTCGTAGGTAGCATCCACAGAAATCCAATTACCATCTCGGCTCCAACGGGGATGGAGGTCACAACGTACAGCAGCTGAATATTTTAAGGGAGCCAAAAAGCTCGCAATTTCAGTTACTTTACCAGTCTCTAATTCATAAAGTAAGAGATGTTGTTGCCTAGCTTTATCAGGATAGGTATCAGTAATTAGCCAACGCCTATCGGGGGAAAAAGAGGGATGTCCGTCACCAAAAACATCTAAGACTTCTTGTCCGATAACTTGTTTGGCACCAGTCTCCACATTAATTAGATAGTAGCGATCGCCATGCTGTTCCGTTCTTGCCCAGGCAACTAAATGAGTTTCATCTTGCCAACTGTAGTGGGACACCATCCGCTCATCTAAAAGCAAAGTCAGATTGTGTTGAGCATCTGCCACATACAGACGAGAATATTTACCATCCTTACCCAGCCAACGATGCATAAAGACATATCTACTACCCTGAGGAGAATACATGATGTGATTCACCTTATGCTGAGCATCTACCATTTCTGGACGCGGTTGCTTGTCAATCAGTTGTTGCAGGGTAACCACTAACTCAGTCGCCTGAGAGTCAAAATCAAGCTGCCAGATTCCATCTTCGCTGTATGCTAAATCACTAGAAAAGTTACTCACAGGAGCGCTGTAGCCATATTCAGGACGCAATCGATCAAGACGCTTATAGTTAAGACTCAAGGCTTTTTTACCATTAGGATGGAGAGTTTGTACTGGTAATGGCAAAATTTGTTCTTGCATAGTTGCAAGATCGATAATTCTGGTAACTAATTTCCCGGCAACTGCATCGTTAAAGAGTACAGCATTCCCTTCTGGAAGCCACTGCACCATGCTTCCCTGCTGAGAACTCCACGTTCTACTACTTGCAAGCTTAATAAGGGATTTTTTATGGCGATCGCAAATAATGATTTCAACTGAGTTATCTTTGATGAGGTGATAGACCAGTTGATTACCATCTGGTGACCAAGGAGACTTATCATAATAACCAAAGAATAATCCTGTTAACTCTTGATCGCAGCCAGCCCACTTTTGAGGAGTCAACAATGATACTTGAGGGTGGAGAGCTAGCTTGAAGTTGCGATCGCCATAATACCAATAATTGAGATACTGATAAGCGCTTTTAGCGATTTGTTTGAGTTGAGGAAACTTATCTAGAGCTTTGGCTAAATTTCGCTCTAATAGGCTGTAAGACTTCACAATTGCCAGTTAACTGAGTTGGTTGATTGTTATTATTGATTTCTGTTAAGTATAATCGTCAACGCTCAGATCTACTAGTTTCATGAATGTTAGTCAGCAATCATGGTTGAGGTAACACTCGATACCTAACTCCAACAATTAATCTCGATAACAAAGCTAATAATGAACCAACCAGATAAAACAATTGTTTATCGCTTAAAAAGAATCCTCTATTTACTGGGTATTGGTTTAACAGTTGCGATCAGTACTTTTTGGTTACAACACCATAACTTTGACCGTTTACTAGCGACTCAAGCCAACGTTGCCAATGCCGCTGACTTCGAATTTGTCGAGAATTTCCCTCTGGGCTGGATTGACCGTATCGAAAGACCAAAAACACCGGGGAAAGTTGCCCAAGAAGGCATTAATTTCCTAATCCCCTATACCCATCAAAACCAATATCCCCAGATCAAAACTTATCTAGATAATGCTCAAAAACACGGGATCAAAGTTTTTCTAGAACCCTACCGTGAATCGGTTGAAACAGCAGATCTGGTTGCCGTAACTGACTTTATCAGAACCTATAAAGATCACCCCGCAGTCGCTGGATGGTATGCCTATGACGAGCCAGCTGTAACCAAAAAGGTTTCACCAAAAACTCTAGAAGCCACCTATAGAGCAATCAAGGCAGAAGATACTAAACATCCAGTTGCAGTGGTATTTTCCAGTTCTCAAACCAGACAGATTCCTTTGTACTGGCAAGCGATGGATATTTGCATGGTAGACCGCTATCCTCTATTTTTTGGCAAACCAGAATTTAACAATCTCAGAAATTTTCGGCAATGGATGAGCAAAGCAGCCTATGCAGCAGGCAACAAATCCTTTTGGCCAGTACTCCAAGGTTTTGGCGAACAAAAAAATGGTAAACCAAAATTCAAAAGACGTTTACCCACCGCAACCGAAGAAAAATACATGTTTTATACGGGAATTCTTGCGGGGGCAGATGCCACAGTTTTCTACGGACATCACTGGACGAGACAATCTTGGGTTGATAAGGTTCTAACTCCGATAATCACTGAATTTAAAGGTTTTCAAGCCACCATTGCCAAGTCTAATATTTTAGAGAATCCTTTGGTAAATCGAAGAGATATGCAAGCAGTTCTCTATCGAGACCCAATTTCCCGTAAATATCTACTAATTGCCATTCATCACGGCAAAGGTAATATCAAAGCCACCATTAGCTCTCGTCGATTGAAAGCAAAAAATCAAATTAGGGTGGTCGGCCGCAATACTTCAATCAAGACAAAACGAGGAGTTTTTCAAGATAGCTTTACTTCTTACGGAGTTAACATCTACGAAATTTCCTAAAATTTTGCGATCGCTAAGAGAGATAAATTTGCTGATAGTTACGTGACATTCGCACAGCGTTTAATTGATTATCAATAAGTGACCGAGCAGCGATCGCATTATTCTCACTCCTTGCAGCTACTAGATTATCTAGTTGAGTTGCCAAAGCATCTGGATCTTGAACGGGAAACAAAACCCCAACATTGGGATCAAGATCACTGATTTCCCGATGTGGCTTGATATCGGATAAACAAACAGGAACACCACAGGCCAAAGCTTCCATTGCAGCATTGGGCAAACCTTCAGACAAAGAAGCAGAAACAAAGCAATCTGCTACTTGCAGATAATCCACAACATTATTTATCTCACCAAGAATCCTAATATTAGAAGATCCCTCAGCCAAATTCTGGCACTCTTGTCTTAACCGACCATCACCTAATAGTAAAAGAATGCTATCTTTACTCAACTGACTCTTGAGAAATCCCTTGATGAGCATTTCTGGCTGTTTACGGGGAATCAAAGTTCCTGCTGAGACGATTATTTTGGCATCAAGAGGCAGATTTAATCGTTGTTTTAACTGAGTTTTTTCAGCTACATTCACAGGACGATAAAGATCACCATCTACCCCATTACGAACTGTTTGTGATTTGACTCCAAGTTCAGTAATTAGCTGGTTAATAGTCTGAGAACAAGACACAGGAAAGTCAATTTTCTGCCAAGCACGAAGATGCCTTTGAGCTGAATAGTTACCGATCAACTTACCGAATTTCATTGGGTAATCATCAAAAGGGTAGTTTCTAATTGTGGCAACCCTCTTATAACCACTAAGGCACTTGGCAGATAGAGTATCAGGACGAATTCCTTGAGAGTGAATAACCTGTGGGGCGTATTGCTTAACGAATTGCTTTAATCTAGAACCAGCAAACAAGATCCCTTGCCAACGAGAAAGCTTAAGCGAATTAACTGGAATCTTTGCTGCTTGGAACTTATCCCATTCAGAATTATCTGGCTCAGGAGAAAGAGTTAGTACTGAAGGCTGAAATTTATCAGGATCTAAATTCTTGATAATGTAAAAAAGTTGATTTGTGGGACCACAAGATCTAAGGGTAGAAACGATATAGAGTACTTTCATTTATAGTGCAATCTTTTAGCGATCGGATTTTTTTCGATTGATAAAAACCACAAACCATATAGTAAGGCAAAAATCACAAAGGGAGAGCGCATTGGATTGTTGACAACCATTGCGGTACTAATATAGATGAGTAAATAACGTAAGAAGATCACAGACCATTTCTTACTAGCGTTTTTGGTACGAAAAGAAGTAAGCAATATTCCCAAAAAGCTACTGATAAATCCCCCAATAAAAATCCATTTTCCTTGAGCAAAGTAGGTCAGATAGCCCGAATCAATTACTCCAAAAAGTTTGAAGCTAGGAATAAAAGTTCCCCAAGGGTATCTCCCAAGTCTAGCTAAAACTGAAGGCCAAGCTACTTGAACTCTGGTTCGCCAAGAATAGTCTTGTTCTAAACCATTCTCCTGAATCCTGACAAAGCGAGAAAAGAACACACCATAGTCAATATCTAAGTAAGAGTTAAGAATCAATACTAGGACAAGACAACTAGCAGCAATTACGACAGATAACTTAAGCGATTTTTTGATGCCACTCGTAACTAAACTCACCAAAATAATTAGGATTGCAGCCACATAGCCACTACGAGAGGTAGAAAGCATGATCAACAACAAACTAATCATGAAATAAACTAAATACTGTCCTTTTTTTGTAACTTGAAATTTGGCGAGAAAATAGCTCATTGTGATAATGCCAAATGCAGCCAAGGCAGAAACATTGACGAAAAAACCAGAAATTCTAAATCCCGATACCTGATTAAAATGAGCATCTGCTGCCCAAGGTGCTAGCCCATTAGTAATCAGAAGAAAATCTGGCAAAATTCCGATACTGACTGCTAGCTGCACAATACAATAGAAAAAGTTAGCCAGAATAACTACTTTGAAGAGTTTCTCTAGTTTAAAATCTAGTTGATATGCAGATTTAACATTGAGAAAGAAAGGACAGACAATAACAGGAAGATACAGTAAAAGAACCCTAGCACTACTAAAAGCAGCAGATAAAGACTGATAATAGATAACTCCAATTAATGGAAAAATTATTTCCATTAAAAAAAAAGGCAAAATAGGTAAAAATGGTTTGAGTTTCAGTTGCGACTTACCAAGCATGAGCCACGCAGTTATCCCAAAACCACTAATGGCCATTGCGACAAAATCAGGAAAACGGATAAAGTTATCGCTAGAAATTTCCAGACCATAAGGATAAGTGAAAGCTAGGGCAATAAAATACCAAACTAGTAATTGCCTTAGCGTTTTACCTACCACTATCTTATGGCCAGAGTATGCGATTTTCATTTAGGAGTTTTATCCAAAGATTGATATTTTAAACACTTTATTTTAGCGATCTCCGATTAGATCCAGATATTGCTGGCTGATTCGTCTAACCGAAAAATCGGTTGCTCTGGTACGCAAAATTTCTGAGTTATCAAGAGAGATGAGACTGTTGGCAATTGCAGTTGCTAGAGATTCGGGATCTTCAGTAGGAACTAACTTACCATATTTACCTCCTTCCAAAATTTCCCTAGGGCCACTAGGGCAATCAGTAGCGACAACCTTCGTTCCACAGGCCATTGCCTCGACCAAAACATTCCCAAAACCCTCCCAGGCAGAAGATAAAACCAAAACACTAGCTCTTGCCATGTAGACATAGGGGTTATTCACAAATCCTGGCAAACAAACTGAATCAGCCAGATCTAATTCTGTAACTAAAGCTTCTAGTTGAGAACGTTCCTCTCCTTCCCCGAGGATTATGAGACGAGCGGGCTGTCCTTTTTTTGCGATCGCAAATGCTCGAATCAAATTAGCAAAATCTTTCTGTTGGTTCAAGCGCCCAACTCCTAATATTACAGGTAGCCCATCATCAAAAAAATCTTGCTCTGGAACTTCGCTAGCCATTTGCTCGATTTGCGGAGTCACAATTGGATTATAAATAACTTGAATTTTTGCTGGTGCAATACCAGTAACCTCGGTCAAACTATCAGCAACTCCCTGGGAAACAGCGACAATTACATCACTGGATGAATAAAACAACCTTTGTAAGTAAGGGAGTAGCTTGCGTCTCTGGTAGACTTGATTATTTGCTGTTTTTACCAAATTATTGTGAATAGTAATCATACATTTACAATTACTTTTCGTGAGAAACTTTGCTGCAATAGCCAATAGATTAGCCCCACTCAAACCCGAAATCAACCATTTGGGCTCTGCTTTATGGAGATACTCAACTAAAGGAAACAAACTATAGATCAATTTACTAGCTTGTAAATTGACGATTCTAACCTTGGGTGCCACCTTACTTAGATAAGCTCCTTCTGCTTTGGCTAAAACTAAATCGACACTTAATCCTCTTTGAGCAAAATCATTAGCCAAATTAACGATGACTCGTTGTGCCCCACCGCCATGAAGCTCCGACAGAAAAAATGCAATGGGTCGAGAATTCATCAATTAGATTGCAGCTTAAGTTTGATTAGTTTTGCGATTTTAACAAACCAGAGTAAAGATAAACGCAAATATTCAGTTAAAAGAACTTTGTATAACAGAGGGTTTCGACTTTGCACTGTAGCACGAGTAATTTCGTTAAGCATGGCAAAATTCACCCCGTAAGATACGCCTCCACTACGACAAATTGCGACAACTGTTGGGGAAGTAGTAACTGGCTCTTGTTTTATTTTTTCTGAGATCATCACTCTCTCAGCAACTATCTGATAGTGCTGACTATCGAATAGAGAAGTATCATTTTTAATACCTAGAAAACCTTGATGACTCCCTGGAATCGCGACGATATTCATTAGTGGATCAAGGTGTGGAGTATTCGCCAGCTTGAGAGATACCTGTTCTTTGTCCAAACGATAAAACAGAACTGCACTAAAGAGATTAGCTAACTGTTGAGGATATTGGTTTTGAATTTCCCTGACGACACTTGCCAAGCACTGACTATCAAACAACAAGTCATCAGCATTAATATGAAGGGTATAGTCTCCTGAAGCTAAAACTGTCCCCTTATTCATACCATCATAGATTCCGCGATCAGGTTCGCTTACCCAATAGTCAATATATTGGTCATATTTTTGGATAATTGCCAGAGAATTATCCCGAGAGCCGCCATCAACAACGATATATTCCACATTGGGATAGGCAGAATTAATAATTGACTGAATAGTCTGCTCTAAATAGGCCTCACCATTAAAGACAACAGTCACCACGGAAATTAGGGGCAAATCGGCTAAAGATTGTTTATACAATCCTTGAGTTCTCAAGCCACCTACACCCTGTCTCTGAGGATGAGGTGGAGGAAGTTCCCGTGTTAGTGATTGGGGTAAGGCCTGAGTCAAATTCGTCAAAGTTGCCAAAGCAAGAGACTTATCCTCTGAAGCAGGAAACCCAAAAGGATGCTCTAAAGGAAGTTGTAGATAGCAATGATGAATAGTTTGCCAGTAACTACCGATAACAAATTTTGCTGGTACTTGAATAATAGTGTTAGCTGCTTCTAACTGAATAGCAGGATCGCAAAGATAAACAATGATCTTCTGAAGAGAGGGAGCTTCATCTGTTGAATTCGTAGTTAAATTAGCTTGATTCCAACCATGATCGAATAGATTTTGTTGAAAAATTTCTCCTGACCAAGCATGACGAATATCGATTTCCCACAAACTAGCTTCGCGATCGCGACATATCAAAGTGGTAATCCCCTGCCAGCCGGCAAGCTTTAGTTGAGGATGTTCTCTTTGCTCGACTAGAGAGACTAACTGACAAGGAAGAGATAAATTGCTAAGAAAGCTAAGGTATTGTTCTTCAAGTAGCGCTTTAGTTGTACTCATAAAAAAACCTATTCAATTAATCCTTAACCACCAGAGAATTGTAGATTTGCCAAGCTTCCTGCGGAGATTTCCAAGTTTTTCGCAAAATTCGGTGAATATCAAAGGGTAGAGTCTGTAAGTTTAGAGGAATTTGCTTAATTTCATCAAGTAACTGATTTTGATCGTAGCCCATAAGACCAAGGCGATCTTGGCCAAGCCACTTCAAATACTTTTTACTCCAAGTTTTGCGGAGAGGATTAGCTAAAATCGATTTCCATTTCTCCAACGGCTCCCGGCTGATCCTTTGATACTGATTAATACCAGTTGGGTCACCAATTTCGGGATTTAGCTTAGTTTGGCTAAAGCGAGATAATAACTCTTGATTAAATGAAATATCCAAATAGTCACAAATTTTTTGTAGTTCAACTTGTGGGTTTAAGAGTAGGTTTTCATATTGGAGGATGTGTAGACGATCTGAATATTTTTCAGCAATAGAGACTAAATTAGCTAACCCATCAAATAAATCTATCCGATAGCGATAAAGATTCCACTTATTATTCGACCAGGTTGTCATCATTGATGCAGCGATCGCTAAAGGATTACGCCACAATAAAATAAATTTGGCTTCAGGAAAGAGCTGGATAATTTCTTCGGCAACCAAAGCGTAACGTGGTGTTTTGTCCAGAAAATATTTAGCTGGTGTGCTCGCTGCTTGATTATTTCTCGCTACTTTGTCATACAGTCGCAAAACTAGAGCGCGGATTTCTGCCTGATAGTCAGCTTTGCCATTGGGAAGTTCTAAACAAAATTGTTCGATTGCCTGTGCAGCAAGATGATGTCCATATTCAGCATAAGCACCCTGCTCTTTGAGAGTATAAAGATAAGGAAGCAAAATCCAAGGCTCGCCAACCGTGGTGATTTCGGGGTGAGTGCCCAAAATTTTTTGAGTCAGGGTTGAACCAGAACGAGGTAGAGAAAAAATGAACAGAGGAGTCATACTAAATTTATTTCAGAATTTGATGCAGTACAAAAACAATCAAGTTAGAGAAGTACTTGCTATCATCGATTTCTCCGCAATAGCCACGGTAATGCCAAAGGAATAATTTTGAGACGCTGCCAAACTAACATCCCCATTAAGAGATTCCAAAGTACCAAGGAAATTGCTGTAGCGATCGCAGCTCCCGATGCGCCTAATTGAGGAATCAAAAACCAGTTCAAAACTAAATTAAGCATCACCGTCAAACCTAGAACCTTAATCGTATCGTTGTGGTGACCAGTCATATTGAGAATCAATGCTACTGGCCCAGACAAAGCATTAATCAACTCTCCTGCAACCAAAATCATCAACAACCCATAGCTAGCAGTAAACTCACTCCCAAATAAACCAAGTAAAGTTTTGCCCCCAACCACTAAACAAATTGCGATCGCAGAAGTAATTAGCATCACAATTCCTACACCAAAACTAACTACTCGCTGTAACTCCTGTTTGGACTCTTGAGCATACAACCTAGCAATCATCGGACCGAGAATTGAATTCACTGCTATGAGGGGAAAAGCCATCAAACTAGAAATCCTTTTCGCTACGCCATAAAGTCCCGTATCAGTAGTCCCAACCAAGGTTCCAATCATTAACTTATCGCTTTGGGACAAAACCACTTGCAAACTGGCAAACAAAATCGTTGCTCTGGCAACATGCCACCATTCTTGGGACTGGAAACTCGGCCGAATAGACTTACTCTCGACTGGGATCGCTCGCGACCAGAGAACATAGCTAGTCAAAGAAATAATGCCAGTTGCAGTCAGAACCAAACCCATATATCTAGCAGTAGTTAGATCGATCTTCCAAAAAATCGCTAGACCAAGACCAGCCAGGATCACCAAAGGTCTCAGAATATTCTGTGGCAACTGTGCAGCGAAAACTCGTTTGAGCGCCAATAGTCTAGTTTCTTGTAGTTTTAAACTGGTAAATAGAGGCAACATCAAACTAGCTAACCAAAAAACAATTAGCAACCCGTCTTCTAGAGATCCTCTAAACAGCCAAGCAGTCACCCCCAAACTTGCAGCAGCCATTAAAGATCCAACTACAACAAATTGCTGACTATAACGCAAAAAACCTCGTAATAAACTCCAGTTTTTTTGACCACAGTAAGTCGAGACAAAACGAGTTGATGCCGTGTCAAAGCCAAACTTACCGATAATTGCCATGACTTCCATAAAAGACATGACATAAATATAGTTGCCATACCCTTTAGCCCCCAGCAAACGAGCCGTAAACAGCTGCGTCACAAAAGCTAGAGCCGTACCAACAATTTTTAAGGCAAAACTGCTTGCTGCACCACGAATGATAAAAGCTTGATTAGACTTACTTTTGCTTTTCTGATAAAAATCTTTGATTTTGGTGAGTAAGTTAGTAGGCATTTAGAGAGTGGATAGAGAAAGATAAACGCTCACCCATTAGGGAAGTTTTCGGATCGCAGTATAAACGACGATCGACTAAAAGTAGATATTTACTCTCTGACCCAGAAAATTCCTGCACTCCAATGAATTTTCTGTCTATAAATTCTGGCAATGGATCTCCGAATAGATCCCCAAAGTGTCATCATCAGCACAAAACTTACCTTGCCGATCAAAAAGTCTGGTAAAGTTGCTAGGAGTGTGCCAACTTCGATTCGACAATCTGGGTTGTACTCAACGGTCTAAACCGAAAAATCGTACTAGTAACTATATCGATAGGGCTGATAAATATGAAAGTTATGATTCTCGGAGGAGACGGCTTTTGTGGCTGGCCTACCGCTTTACATCTATCCAATTTGGGTCACGAAATTATTATTGTCGATAATCTTTCTCGTCGTAACATTGATAATGAGCTAGAAGTTAGTTCTCTGACCCCTATTTCGCCAATTGGACAGAGACTTCGTGCCTGGAAAGAAGTATCGGGAAAAGAGATTAAATTTTTGAACATCGATATTGCTCAAGA
>CAZSEZ010000135.1:0-10928 GCA_964606015.1 uncultured bacterium | reverse complement strand
AAAAAAATAAGAAATTTTTGGGAATTTTTTAGATATATTTTGGACTCTAAATAGTTGTTTAAAGGTAGGGATAAAATGACGCCACAAGAAATGTTAATTGGTTATATGGATGAATTCACTAAGAAAAACTTTTCTGGGAAAGATAAACTAGGTAAAGACTCTCCATGGGGGGGGGGGGGGGGGGGAATGGGATCACAAAAGAAAGGGTTTTGTTCCCTGAAAGAAAAAAAAAAAAATTTAAAAGAAGAGGATGAGGAAGAAGAAAAAAAAAGAAAGAGCCTCCTCAAATAAAGGGTTTTGCTCCCCTAATCAAGAAGAAGAATTATTGATAGATAGCGATCTAGAAGCAGCGAAAAATAATACAGAAGCAGATGAATTTGTTTCGGAAAAATTTACTAATCAAACTTTGACTGAGTTTGAGATTCAAAACTCATTAGAAATTATCCAAGGAAAAATGAATAGCCCTAATAGTGATTACAAAGTAGCTAAGAATACAATCAATTCTGAGTTGCAACAAATGATTTCAGCTATAAAAGTAGAACTTAATAAAGTTGATGATATCGAGAGTTCCGGTTTGTACGAGCAACTAGACCAAATTGAAAAGTTGACTCAGAATGCTCAGGAGTTTAACGGAAAGTTATCCACCGCAGTCGAAAGTAAATTAAAAGCAGCTCGTAATGTGTCACTTGCGATCGCAAAACAAATGGCACAGGCAGAGGATGCTGAAGATCTGTTTCGGATCGTGGCTGCTCAATTACAGAAAGCATTGCAAGCTGATCGAGTAGTCATCTATCGTTTTGATGGTTCTAATACGGGAACTGTCATCATGGAGTCGATGTTGACTGGCTGGACTCCCATGTTAGGCGAGACTGTTCCTGCTCTTACTTTTGGCGCGAATAAAGCTTCTGAGTATCAAAAGCAGCAATACTTGGCGATTGAAGATGTTAAGCAAGGTGGTTTATCTCCCTATCAGCTTCAAATTCTGGATACTTATCAGGTTAATGCTAGTATCACTTTTCCTATTTGTTTTAACGAGAAGTTATGGGGCTTATTAGTAGTACAGCAATGTGCTAAAACACGAAGTTGGTCTGAAACTGAAGCTACCCTGCTTTATCAAATTGTGACTGAAATGAGCCTACGGATGCAGCCTGTAGAGTTTCAAGAACAACTCCAAACTATGGCTCGTCAGGAAGAGGCGATTAATAAAGTCATTAGTAAAATTCAACGGACTAAAGACATTAAGTCTATTTTTAAAACAGCGACGCAGGAAGTTAGACAGATTCTTAAAGCAGAGCGTGCCGTCATTTATCGTTTTTATCCTGATTGGAGTGGCGAAGTCGTTGCTGAGTCTGTAGCTGGTGGCTGGATATCTCTCATCCAAGAACAAGACCGTGATCCTAGTATTCGTCAGGATTTAATGTCATCTGATGTTTGTTCTACTAAGAGTATGGCGACTCCACCAAATTTAGACACAGATACTTACTTTAAAGATACGAAAGGTGGCATTTATACTCAAGGCGTTCACTATCGCCGTGTCGATGATATTTACGCAATGGATTTTTCTCCTTGCTATTTAGAAAGTTTAGAGAAGTTCCAATGTAAGGCTTATATCAATATTCCTCTTTATCAAGGAGGCAAACTTTGGGGATTGTTCTGTGTTTACCAAAATTCTTCAACTAGAGAATGGCAAGAGTCTGAGATTAGAACTTTACTGAGATTTAGTGCCCCTTTAGCTACTGTACTCAATCAAATTGATATCATTGCTCAGTTAGAAAGTGAAACAGAAAAGGCAACTCAGGCAGTTGAACGAGAAAAGACTCTAGCCAGAATCAATAACTTAATTCGTGAATCTGTAGATATTAATTCAGTCTTCGCCACTGCTGTGCAAGAGATCCGTAAGTACCTCAAGGTTGATCGTACTGTAATCTACCATTTCCATGAAGATTGGAGTGGCGAAATTATGGCTGAGGCCGTGGGTGTTGGCTGGAGTTCTCTGATGAAAATGCAAGAGACTGATCCTGCTTTAAAACAAGATTTGATGAGTTCGGATCGTTGCAGTACGAAAAAATGGGGTTCTCCTGCCAAATTAGATGCAGATACCTATCTCAAGGAAACTCAAGGTGGTGTTTACAACCAGGGTGAAAGAAAGGCTCGGGCAATTGATGATATTAGTAAGGCCGGTTTTTCAGCTTGCTACCTCGCTAGCTTGGAAAAATTCCAGTGCCAAGCCTATATCAATGTGCCGATTTTCCAAAATGACCGTCTCTGGGGTTTACTTTGTGTCTACCAAAATGATGCCCCTCGTACTTGGACAGAAGCAGAAATCGATTTTATCTATCGTTTGAGCGATCCTTTAGGTATGGCTCTCAAGCAGGCTGAGATAGTCATGCAAATGAAAGAAGAAAAAGATAAAGTTGCTAAAGCTGCTGAGAAAGAGAAGACTCTCGTTCGTATCGGGAACTATATTCGTGAAACTCTAGATCTGGACACGATCTTTATCACGGCAACTCAGGAAATTCGCCAATACTTAGGATGCGATCGCGCTGTAGTCTATCACTTTCATGAAGATTGGAGTGGTGAAATCATGGCAGAATCAGTGGCTGCGGGTTGGAATTCTCTAATGAAAATGCAAGAGACTGATCCCAGACTTAAGCAAGACTTGATGAGTTCAGATCGCTGTAGTACTAAGCAGTGGGGTTCCCCAGCTAAGCTAGATGCTGATACTTATCTCAAAGAAACCCAAGGTGGAATGTATGCTCAGGGAGAGCAATTCCGCCAAGTTGATGACATCTATGCAATGAGTTTTTCTGCCTGTTATCTTTCTACGCTTGAGAAGTTTCAGTGTAAAGCCTATATCAATGTACCGATTTTCCAAGGGGATCAACTATGGGGTCTACTTTGTGTTTATCAAAATGATATGCCTCGTAGTTGGACAGCGGATGAAGTTGAATTTGTGCAACGTCTCAGCAACCCGTTAGGAATGGCAATTGAACAAGCGCAGTTTGTTTCTCAGCTTAAAGCTAAATCGGATCAAATCGCTGAGACAGCTGAAAGAGAGAAATTTATCGACCGTATTATTGAAGATATCCGTAGTGCTTCAAATGTAGAAAATATTTTCCGCACAGCAGTAACCGAAACTCGCCAACTATTAAATGCAGATCGTGCTGTAATCTATCACTTCTATGAAGACTGGAGTGGTGAGATTGTCGCTGAGTCTGTTAATACTGGTTGGATTTCTCTAATGCAAGAGCAGGAGAAAGACACTACCTTTAAGACCGATTTGATGTCTAGCGATCGCTGTAGTATCAGAAAAATTGGTGCTGCCAGTCAGATAGATAGTGATACTTATCTCAAAGATACTAAAGGTGGGACTTACACTGATGGTTCTTCCTATCGCCAAGTCGATGATATTTACAATGCTGGTTTTTCTTCTTGCTATCTAGCAACTCTGGAGAAGATGCAATGTCGCTCTTACATCAATGTGCCTATCTTCCAAGGGGATAAGCTTTGGGGGTTGTTCTGCGTCTATCAAAATGACCTTCCTCGTCAATGGCAAGAAAAAGATATTGCTGTTTTGCTCAAAATTGCTAATCCTTTGGCGATCGCAATTCAACAGGCAGAAACCATCGAATTGATGGCAACTCAGTCTGAACGGTTAAAAGTCCAGGCAGAAAGAGAAAGAAACTATGCTCGTTTAACTAGTCGTCTGTTGCGTTCTACTGATCGCAAGCAAATTTTCCGCATCGCTACTCAAGATGTCCGCAGTATGCTGAAATGTGATCGCGTTGCTCTCTATAAATTCAATGAAGATTGGGGTGGTAAGTTTGTTGCTGACTCTGCATTAGCTGGTTATATGAGCCTACTAGATGTTATTCCTGTATTGGATGACTCTCACTTGCAAGATACTCAAGGCGGTCGCTACAAAGACAATGACTATCTTGTAGTTGGCGATATTTATGAGCAAGGCTATGACGCTTGCCACATTGAACTTCTAGAGCAGATGCAATGTCGGGCTTACATGATTGTTCCTGTATTTGTTGATGGCAAACTATGGGGTTTGCTGGGAGCATATCAAAATGATGGGCCTAGAGCATGGGAGACAGTAGAGGCAGATTCTTTTGTCCAGGTTGGGGTACAACTGGGTCTAGCTTTGCGTCAGGTAGACTATCTTGACCAAGTTAAGTCGCAATCTGACCAATTAACTAAGATTGCGGAGCGAGAGACCAACTTTATCCGTCTCATCTACAAGATTGGACAAAGAATTATCGAACGCTTACAGCAAAAAACCCTTAATCCCGACACTCTATTCCGTTCTGTCGCTCAAGAGTTACGCCAATTACTGAAAGCTGATCGTGTTGCTGTCTATCAATTCAACGATGATTGGAGTGGTAAATTCACGATTGAAGACGTGGGTAGTGGCTATCTCCGTTTGGCTGGAACTGATGCTGCTTATGTAGAAGACTCTACTCTACAAGAAACTAGAGGCGGGATGTATCGTAATAAAGAGACTAGTGCGGTGAATGATGTAGAAACAGCAGCCGAACTAACTTTTGATCGTGATATGTTGCAACAGTGGGGTGTCAAAGCCTATGCGATCGCACCTTTATTCAAGGGTGAAAAACTTTGGGGCTTACTAACCACTTACCAGAATACTGAGGCTCGTGAATGGGAAGATGGTGAGATTAACCTTTTAGTACAGATTGCGACTCAGCTTGGTATTGTTTTACAACAAGCAGAATATTTAGAGCAGTTGCAAATTAAATCTGAACAGCTCGAAGATGCAGCTCAGCGTGAGAAAGCAGCTAAAGAACAACTGCAACAACGCGCAGTACAAATGTTAGAAGCGGTTAAACCTTCTTTCCAAGGGGATTTAACTGTGATGGCTCCTATCAGTGAAGATGAAGTAGGAACTATTGCTGAGGCATACAACACCACTCTGCAATCTCTAAGAAAGATTGTTATGCAGGTACAAGAAGCTGCTTCTAAAGTAGGAGAAACTTCCAAAGGTAGTGAAGAAGCAATTTCTGTACTTTCTGAACAAGCTCACCAAGAAGTAGAAGAAGTTAGTAAGGCATTGGATCGGATTCAGGAGATGGTTTCTACCACTCAAGCGGTAGCTCTCAATGCTCAACAAGTAGAAGTTGCAGTTCAGCAAGCCAATGAAACTGTCCGTAAGGGTGATGCTGCGATGAACCGCACTGTAGACGGTATTTTGGCGATTCGCGAAACTGTATCGGAAACCAGTAAAAAGATTAAGCGTTTGGCGGAATCCTCCCAAAAGATTTCTAAAGTTGTCAATTTGATTAGTAACTTTACAACGCAAACTCAGCTTCTTTCTCTTAACGCAGCGATTGAAGCAACTCGTGCTGGTGAATACGGTCGAGGCTTTGCGGTGGTTGCCGATGAGGTTCGTTCTCTAGCTCAACAATCAGCAGAAGCAACCAAAGAAATCGAAAAGCTAGTACAGGAAATTCAAACTGAGACTAGTGCAGTATCTGTGGCGATGGATACTGGTATTGAGCAGGTAGTAGGTGGAACCAACTTGGTTAACGAGACGCGCCAGGATCTAACAGCAATCGTGGCAGCCACCGACCAAATTAGTGAGTTAGTTCAGTGGATTACTAAAGCAACTCAGGCACAGACTGAACAATCGGAGGCAGTGACTAAAACGATGACCGATTTAGCTGAAGTTGCTCATAAAACATCTGCTGACTCAGTAGAAATTTCTACCTCTTTCCAAGAGTTGTTAGAAACAGCTCAAGAGCTTGAAGCTAGCGTCGGTCAGTTCAAAGTTAGCTAATTAGATTATTCGTGGGGCAGGCATCACCTGCCCTCATGTCATCTGCCAATGTTACTTGAATCAATATAGATACCTGAGCGCAACGCTAATGAATACTGAGATAGATCGCGAAAGTTATAATTATTTTTTACAAGAAGCTCAAGATTTACTGAAAGATATTGAACAAGAGCTTTTATCTTTTAAAGAAGATCCCAGCACGGTTAGAGTTCATACCTTGATGCGTTCGGCACATACTCTCAAAGGTGCGGCAGCCTCTGTAGGTTTAGAAGTTATTAAAGAAATTTCGCATGTTTTAGAAGACGCTTTTAAAGCTTTATATAGTCCAGATGTTGTTGTGGATGAACAGATTGAGTCCTTACTGTTTCAAGGCTATGAATGTTTGCGTTTACCTTTGATGGCTCACTTTAATGGTGGGACTGTAGATGAATCATCTATGCTGGATCGCGCAGCAGGAGTCATCGGTCAGCTTCAGGAAAAACTGGGGGATAAATTTGATACCGATCCCCCCTTACCATCTTCAGAAGATTTGGGTTTTGATGTTGTTAAGTCGATCTTTGAAACGGGAGTAGAAGAGAAGTTAACTCAAATTGAGACTGCCTCTGGGACTGAAGAACTTGCCTCCGTGCTTTACCAAAAAGTAGAAGTTTTTCTGGGTTTGGGAGAGTCGCTTAACCTACCTGGCTATAGTGCGATCGCAGCTGCGACGTTGAAAGCCCTTGAAAATTATCCTGATGAAGTTGAACTGGTTGCTCAAGTCGCTTTAGCCAATTTTCGGGAAGCACAACAGGAAGTTTTAGCAGGCGATCGTAGCTTAGGGGGTGAACCCTCAGAGGAGTTGATAGCTTTAGCCCAAGGAGAAATGGCAGCCGAAGCAATAGCTCCAGAACCATCTGAAACAAAGCTGTTAGAGGTATCTTCTGAAAGTGAGGTGACTGGGTTGTCAGAGTTAGAAGTCTTTGAATCTGAAGCTGTCAGAGCAGAAATCCCTGAGGTGAAAATCTCAGATGGTGAAACTACTCCAATGAGTTTGGACTCTCTTTTAGCCAATACCGAAATTGAGTCGGATTCGATAGAAGTGAACCCTGAGGCTAGCAAAGTAGAAATCTCAGATAGTGAAACTACTCCAATGAGTTTAGATTTTCTTCTGGCAGGTACCGAAATTGAGTCAATCGAATCGGATTCAAAAGAAATAGTTGAGGTGGAAGCTCCTACTGCAATTGCTGAAGAGCAGGTGTCTCAGACTTTAAATCTTGATGATTTGTTTTCTCAAGCAGTAATTGATGATATTCCCACAGAAGTTCAAAATACAATTTCTGATCAGGATTTTGTTCAGGATTTAGCTGTGGCTGATTCAGTAGTGAATACCATTGAGAATTCGACTGATGAATTAGAAGCTTTGATGGATGCAACAACAGTAACTACTACGAATGTTACTGAGTTAAAAAGTTTTGCTTCATTTTCCAAGACTACTCCTAGATCCATTGATAAGCCTAAAAATAGGGTCAATACGTCCAAAAATGAACCTAAACCCAATCAAAAATCTACTACGGTTAGAGTTGGTTTAGAACAGTTGGAGCGGCTTAACCATTTAGCAGGAGAGTTGTTGATCGAGCAAAATCAACAGACGAATCAGGATAAACAGCTCAAAGTTATTATTCAAAGCTTGTTAACCCAACTTCAGCAACATAAGCAAACACTCAATGAGTTGCGAGATTGGTCTGATCGTAAATGGCTCAATACCAAGGTTTTTGCTGGAGAAAATACTATTAGTTCTGGACTATCTTTCGAGCAGATGTTCGATCCTTTAGAAATGGATCGTTATAACAGTTTGCAACTGTTGATTCAAAAAGCAGCCGATGAGGCTATTCAATTAGAAAATCTGACTGACTTGGTTTCTCTCTCTAATAAGCAATCTAGTCTTTCTCGCGAGGCCCAACAGCGTCTACTTACTAATGTGCGTGACGACCTAACTAATGCTCGAATGCAACCCTTGGGAGATCTCTTTAACCGTTTTCCCCGTGTTGTCAGGCAGCTAGTAGGAGTCCAGAAAAAACCCGCAGAATTAGTCTTGAAAGGGACAGAAGTTCTAATCGATAAAGCTATTGTCGAAAAACTTTATGACCCACTTTTACACTTAATTCGCAATGCTTACGATCATGGGATCGATCTACCAGAAGACAGATTGCGTCATGGGAAACCAGAAACAGGATCGATTGAAATTCGTGCCTATAACCAAGGCAATCGGACGATTATTGAAGTTCAAGATGATGGACAAGGTATTGACCCTCAAAAGGTTGCTGCCAAAGCAATTGAGTCTGGTTTGATCACTCCTGCTCAAGCTCAAAGTGCAACAACAGAAGAATTACTGGATCTTTTGTTTGAATCTGGATTTTCTACTGCTAATGCTGTTACGGATTTATCTGGTCGGGGAGTCGGCTTAGATGTAGTGCGATCGCAATTACAATCTCTCAACGGCTCGGTTAAGGTGCAAACTACTCTCGGTCGGGGGACAACGTTTACTTTAGAAATCCCTCTATCTCTGACAATTACTGAATTGCTAGTTTGTCAGGCTAAAGATGTGGTTTATGCTATTCCCGTAAATACGGTCGAGCAGATTTTGATCCCCAATACAGAACAGTTAAAAATACTTGGTCGCAACCATCCCAAGTTGACTGAATTAACTGAAGGGGGCCTGGAAGATCAGGTTCTTGCTCAGAGACTAGCGCAACAACCAGTATTGCAGTGGCAACAGGGTGGAGAAGACGTGTTGGTTCCTCTCTATAAGTTGGGAGAATTGACGCAGTATTCCGCTATTAGTTCTCGCTTTTTGCCCTATGCTTCTAGTTCGACTTTGGTTGCTACAGAAGGCTTACTTGCTAACCACCAGCCTGTAATTTTACTCCGTACTGCCAATGGCTTGATTGGTTTACAAGTAGAACAACTTTTAGGAGAAAAAGAGCTAGTTATTCGCACCTTGGGTTCGGCAGTAATGCCCCCAGCGTATGTTTATGGTTCTTGTATTCTCAGTAATAGTGATCTAGCACTTGTCCTAGATATTGAAAAATTAATTGAGCATCAACCCACTTCTGTTAGAAATATCAGTCACAAACTCAGAGGACAAACCATTGGTTCTTTGGCCTTAGCAGAAAGTATTGTGGAGGCTAGCGATCGCATAATTGACGTGACGGCAACTAAAACTAGTAAAGGAAGTCTCCTGCTAGTGGTGGATGATTCACTTACACTGCGCCAAACTCTCAGCAAGGCTCTTAGCAAGTTTGGTTATCAAGTTGTCCAAGCAGAGAATGGCCAGGATGCCTTAGATAAATTAAAGGAGCATCAGAACATTGACTTGGTAGTTTGTGATGTAGAAATGCCTCATCTAAATGGGTTCGAATTTCTGAATACTGTTAATCAAGACCGAAGTTTCCAGAAGACGCCAGTGGTGATGCTTACTTCTCGTAGTGCAGATAAGTATCGCAAGATTGCTCAAGAGTTAGGGGCTTCTGCCTACCTTACTAAGCCATTTATCGAGCAGGAATTGTTGTCAACCATCGATAGTCTACTGACTGTTGTTTAGCCCTTTTTCATTCAGCACAAAACATGAGTCAAATAACTGCCCATTCCTCAATCGCTGATGCTTCGACTACAGAAACTTGTAAATCGATCGTCGTTAAAATTTCCCAGCATCTTTTAGCCATTCCTGTTAACGCGGTATTCAAAGTAATTAGATCGTCTTTAACTTATGGCAGTAGCATGTTGGGAGAAAATAGATTGATTCATATTGAGGAACAGACCCTACCCCTAATTGATCTGCGTTCTCTATTGGCTACTGTTAAGCCAGACAATAGTCTTCAGGGAGCTTTTAATAAAACTACGGAAACTGAGACTTTTTTTGTTTTAGCCAAATCAGATAGTGGAAAGCTGGTTGCTTTGGTTGTGGACGAACCACCAGTCCTAATGGACTTGCCTTTGTCGCAAATCTACGCTCTACCAGCGTCTCAGCAACAAAGTATTGGTAATATTGCCAGTCACATGGCAATTTCTACGAGACAAAATCAGCATCTCAGCGTGATGTTACTTGATCTCCAACAAGCACTACTGGCAACTGGTTTCAAACCAGATTTTGGTAATGAAGTTGTTTCTGACGTATCGATTATTCTGGATTGAGGAGAGTTGATTAGAGGAAAAACTTCCAGAAGTTTTCCCATAATGTTTCTTCCTGGATTTTTCGCCGTATGTTGTTTAATCAGGCTGGATCCCTGAACCAACTGGAGCAGTAGATTGTAGTTCTAAATCTGGATGATCTCCCATGATTTGTCCGACATTCCACTCATTTTTGATCAGTAATACTGGCCTATTCCAAGCATCTTTGACTGTCATCGTGTTGAAGATACGCCCTGCTTTTTCGAGAGCTTCCCATCCTCCACCAATCCAACGAGCTACGCTATAGCCTAAAGGCTCTAGAGAGGTTTCTACGTTGTATTCATTGCGGAGTCGAAACTGAACGACCTCAAATTGAAGCTGCCCCACGGCTGCTAAGATTGGTTCGCGTTTAAACTCATCCGAAGAATACATAATTTGGACTGCTCCTTCTTCTTGGAGTTCGGTAATTCCTTTCTGGAATTGTTTGAATTTAGAAGGGTTAGGGTTTTTGAGGTAAGCAAAGATCTCAGGAGAGAAACAGGGAATACCCTCGTATTCGAGTTTTTTGCCATTGTAGATAGTATCGCCGATCGCAAATACGCCAGGATTATTTAAACCGATGACATCACCTGGATAAGCTACATCAAGAGATTCTCGACCTTGAGCAAATAGTTTTTGGGGACGGGATAGGCGAACTGTTTTTCCAGTGCGGGCGTGCTTAACCGTCATGTCCTTTTCAAATCGACCAGTACAAACCCGAACAAAAGCTACGCGATCGCGGTGTTTGGGATCCATATTTGCCTGAAGCTTGAACACAAACCCTGTGAATTCGGGATAAGTAGGCTCAATTTCTCCTTCAGAAGATTTGCGTCCTTCTGGTTTTAGCGCATAGTCCAAGAAAGATTTGAGGAATAGCTCTACCCCAAAATTAGTCATGGCACTACCAAAGAATACAGGAGTCATTTTGCCTGCATGAATTTGTTCC
>CAZSEZ010000134.1:0-10995 GCA_964606015.1 uncultured bacterium | reverse complement strand
TAAAAGATGTATTTAACTAGAATCACCTTAACAGCTATGGTTGCTTTACTAGGACCACTGGTTACTTCTCCAGAAATTCGGGCAGAAGAAACTCTAGTTAACTGTGATATTTCTTTCACTAAAGATGCTAGCCCAATAAATATTAGCACCAAGAATAAATCAGTAAATAAGATAGTTGACAGTTCGAAAAATAATATTTTTGATTTAGATCAACACAAGGAAGAAAGAAAAGAATTATCTATTTACGAAGATATCACTTTTATTTCCTTAGAATTCCCTAAAGAGTACCATGGGGAAGATTGTTTACTTCCTAATTTTCAGGAGCAGGAAGTAGCTTCAGAAGAACAGACAAATAATAATGAATCAGACGATATTGATCAAGAAAATATTTCAGGTATTAGTCGAATAAAGAAGTATATTCAAGACAGCCTGCAAAATTTAAGGGGAGGCAGTGAAGAAGAAGCTGATATCGCAAGCAATCCTAAATCACAAGATGCCATTGTGAAAACGGAAAATGCAGACAGTAGCTTAGAAGGTATCAGTACAAAAAGTATCCCAAATGCCGATCAAATAAACCAGAATATCCAAGATCGTTACTACGGACTAGTAGAAGATGATGGAGAAAAAGTCGATCTCTTTACGAATAGTAAATTAACTAAAGAATTAATAGAAAGTCAAGAACAGAATCTACAGGAAGGAGAAAGTGATCAAAATGTACAACAAGAGGTCGCAAAGGAAAATCTACAAGGTATCATCGAAAAAACTGGAGCAATAGAAAATACAGAAGTTTCTAATCAAGAAGATAATGAGTCTCCCCCAGAAGATATTGATCCAAAGTTCTTTCTAACCATAATTGGTGTTGGATGTTTAATTGCATTACCAGTCGCAACTACTTTATGGAAAAGTAAATTTAGCAAGCCAAAAGTACCAGATAGCATCATAGACCTTCACAAAAAATATTTCAGAAAGTTATTGAATTTTGGGAATAAAGCGACAAGAATCGATGACGAGAAATTTGGCAAAGAAGAATTCAAAATCTATTTTAATTTGAGACATAAGGTAGAAGCTGAAACTGCTGGCTACGAAAAAATTGGTCAAAGCATTAAATACTTAGAAGTAGCGATCGCGGCACAAAGTAGCTACATCAAATTAGAGTCAACTGAATTACGCTACCGCAGTCGTAAACAACAGGCTTTTTATGAGTTTGTAACGAGTAACATTACAGATGAGATAGATAAAGATGAATTTCGTACTTTAGTTAAGAAAAAACTAGCAGAAGTGGCCCCTTTAATTGCCTCTGAAGAAGGACGAAATGCTTTAAAAAGTTATCTTAAGGAAATCAACAAAATTGCCGAGCACGATCTAGGACTGAAATTACTTGCTTTATTCAAGAAGTATCAGTTGGCAGATTTTACGATTTTACGCAAGGTCGCAGATATCGTGGAAAGAGTTAATGCTCAAGATGTCATCAGCGAACAAAACCTTACAGTTATTGTTCTTGAGAACTATGACACACTCAAAAAGCTAGCACCGATTATCGAAATTGCGGAAGAGGATATTAGTCCAGAAACTTTTACTAAGATTCTCCAGTTCATGGGACTAATTACTAGACATGGCACCGCTTATAACAAGTTTCAAGATTTATTGAAAGTACTCAGAAAGTGGCAAGAGCCTTCCGAATCCTTGAAATTATTACGTGAACAGTATTCCAAAGAAAAATATCAGTTACCAGAAGAATTTACTGCCAGCATACCTGGGCAAGAGACCTATAGTAAGTATGCAAAATATTTAGATACCTAAGAGCCAGAATTGTTTGACAGCATTAGAGGAGTTAACAGCGTCTATTGCGAGGGAAACTAGATCTGTAACCGAAGCAGAAAACTGACGATCGCTTTTGATCTGTTCTATTGGATGGTTTCGGACCAAAGCATAGGCTGATTCAGAATCATACAAAGCTCTTTCTAATGTAGCGTTTAAGCCAGAATTTACTACTACCAAACTAGGCTTAGTTTTGCCTCCGTAGGCTTTGATGGAGATAATCTCTAGCTCAAATTCCCCTGGTTCAAAAGTAGCATTGAGTTCTCCATCGTACTCAAATTTACTCAACATTAACTGCAAAGAGTAGACAAGAGTGCTATCAAAACGCCCTGCTTGTGGATAGGTTCTAGCTCTCACCACAGGGCGCAAACTGGCAAAGGGAATTCTCACAGTAACTGGAGTTTTGTAAGCCGTGTCAAAAGATGCCACATAACTAATCCCATCCCAAGCACCTTTGCAACGACTGATAAATTTATACCTTTTACCATCACCAATTACCTGAAGCTCAATTCCTTGATATTCAGATAAGTCTAAAGTTGGCTCGTAATTTCTAGTTCTAACCGAAGCAAAGCCACCATTATTTTCGGTAGAAACATAGCCCGTAAACAAAGCTCGATCTGCTTGAATTTTTAGCTGACTCTGGCTAACCCCACCCATGACAACATCATTGACTGGGCCCCATAATTGATTTTGTTTTGGAGAGATAGATTGAAAATCAAACAAGGTTAGATTATTGGTTTCTGAGAAGTGATAATTACGTCTAGCTAAATTTTCTAGTTGTTTGAAAGCAAAACCTGTGTTGCCAAAATTCTCGACAGGACGATCACTATCTTCTAAACAAAAAATAACTTGCTGGATACGCTGTAGACTCTCTTTGGTCAAAGTCTCAGGTAACTCCAGATCAACCGGTAACCTCATAAAATCATCAGGATGAGAATCCAATACAAAAATACAGTTGTCGAACTTAGCTAGGGAACTCACTACCTGTTGGCTCAAACTATTGCGAGCACCAATCACTAAGATATTTCTTCCTATGAACATAAATACTTATAAAAACTAATGTATATTCGATCTTGTCTGCTCTACCTTTACTATTTATGCAATCATATTCTCTACTGGCTCCAGGAAAAATCAATCTTTATCTTGAAATAGTTGGCGATCGCTCAGATGGATTTCATGAATTGGTGATGATTCTTCAAAGTATTGAGCTGGCAGACAGAATTGATATTAGAGCAGGTGATACTCAAAGGATAAATTTACATTGTTCCCATCCTCAAGTTCCAACGGATGAAACAAACCTGGCTTACAAAGCAGCCAAATTAATGTGTGATACTTTCCCTGATGTTTATGCCAACTACGGAGGGATAGATATTCATATCGAAAAAAACCTACCTGTAGCAGCAGGTCTAGCAGGAGGGTCAGCAGACTGTGCAGCAGTCTTAGTAGGAATCAATCTTATGTGGAACCTAGGACTGACTCAGCCAGCACTAGAAGAATTAGCCGCCCAGTTGGGTTCGGATATTCCTTTTTGCGTCGCTGGAGGTACGGCAATTGCCACGGGCAGAGGAGAAAAACTGGCCCCTATCAGCGATCTCGACCATCTCTGGGTTGTCTTAGCAAAATACAATGATTTAGGAGTTTCAACTCCTTGGGCATACAAGACCTATCGTCAAAATTATAGTCAAAATTATGTATCCGACCTGGCAGGAGTAGCCAAAAGGAAAGAACGAGTACGTACAGGAGCTTTATTCAAGGCGATCGCAGAAAAAGATGATAAAACAATTGGTTCCTTAATTTATAACGACCTAGAGAAAGTTGTCTTACCTGCTCATTCCCAAGTAGCACAACTCAAAACTGCATTTAGTCAAACGGAAAATTTGGGCACTATGATGTCTGGATCTGGCCCAACCGTTTTTGCTCTCTGCAGGACTCAAGCTCAAGCTCAACAAATAGCGAAACAAGTCCAGGCTCAAATCAACAATCCAGAATTAGAGTTTTGGGTGACCAAACTCGGGAGTAGTGGGATTCAAGTTATTTCAGATCACCGATAAAAAGCAATCTACACCAGAAACTTTCTAGTTATAGAGCAATAATATCTTTAATTGAGAAAAATCAGCCATCATCCAAAATAATTTCATTAAGATTTTTCACCTTTGCTTAATGATTACCAGTAGCTTGGGAGTAATCTAGTAGCAAGAACAAAAGATGATCAATCAATAATAAAACAAGATGCTACGAAAAATTCTCTATGCTGATTCTGGTGCCGATAATGCTCAAGATCTCCTAAAATTCTTACTTGAGCTTCCTACTTTCAAAAGTGCAGATCTATCTATACTGCGAGTAGTTTCGCCTCGAACGAAAGAAGAAGAAACCGAAGCCTTGGATAACGCGCATTCCAAGATTACGGAATTAGCTAGCAAACTAAATTTGACAGGCGATCGCTATAAAGAAATAGTCGAGGAAGGTGAACCCAAAAACGTTGTTCTCAACGTAGCCAAAGAAAACAACAGCGACCTAATAATTATGGGATCGCGAGGTTTAGGGAAATTACAATCAATTCTTAGCAACTCTGTCAGTCAATATGTTTTTCAGCTAACAGACAGATCCATGCTTTTAGTTAAAGACGATATCTACGTCAAAAGAATCAAACGCATCATGGTAGCAATAGACAAGTCACCTGCTGCGCAGTATGCCCTGGATGTTGCTTTATCTCTTTTTCAAGGTTACCAGGATGCAGAGATCTATTTAGCAAGAGTCAATCCAGACCTTAAGCCAGGCCTTGACATTTCTCCCGAAGACATTGCCCAGAATCCCATTCTTAGTGCTGCTGCTGCCAAGGTAAAAAGTAGAGGGCTAGCTTGTAAATGCCTGCTTTCTGGAGGGAGACCAGCCCAACAACTATGTACTCTAGCCGAGGACAATAATATCGATTTTATGGTGCTTGGTTCACCAGAGCGACGTCCCTCTATTGCCAAAAACCTACCGGATCTGGATCGTTTGTTAGGTAGTTCACTTTCTGATTACATTCGTATCAAAGCAGAATGTCCCGTGCTTTTGGCAAGACAAGAAGAAGCCTAGGGATTTCAAATAGTAAAACGGATAATCCAGATCAATTGGGGATACTGAGTAACCAACAGACTAGGCGAATCTATCTACATTGTGCAACCTTAACCTGAAGACTCTGCCCCAACCCCAATTTAATTATGATTTCTTCCCACCCTTTTCTTACTCAATGCAAGAGCATTGCAATCAATTCAGTTGTCTAACTTAATCATCACTAAGATAAGAAAACGCTCAAAAAAAGCAAAATAAAGACTTCGCTCCACTCAACTACTGCACCGTAAGTGTCCCCCGTGTGTCCTTCCAGCTGATAGTAGAAATAGTATCCCGCACTAAGTGTAATTGCGCTACAACCCCCAATCAACCCTAGTAGTTGCCACCAGCTAATAACTTCTAGTAAAACCCCGCTCCAACTGCCGAGTAAAACTATTAGCGAACTCAAAAAAATATCAGCATAAATACTTAAATGCTCTTTATGAAATGCCCCTTTTCCTGTTGCTCTCAGATAAGGGTATAGAGCGATCGCAATTAATTGACCCCACCGACTCCAGCTCATAGCTAACATCAAAAACAACCAACTAAAATGAGTAATATCGCTAATAGCTGAAGTTTTAAGAAGCAGAATAACTATAGCTACCATCGAACCAAAAGCACCTGTGGCGCTATCTCTCATCACTTCTAATCTTTTTTGAGAGTCAATTACAGCCAGACCATCAGCGGTATCCATCGCACCATCTAAGTGTAAGCCTCCTGTCGCTCCCAGCCACAAACTAGTTATAATCGCTCCAGCTACCAAAGGAGAGAAGCCCAATTTTAATAGTGCGCTATGGGTAAACCCCATCAATAGCCCCAAAATTAGACCAATCAAACTTGCCCACCGAGCAATCCTTTGCCAGCAATTTGTCCAGCTCCTCGGTAAGGGAAGCCTAGTATAAAAAATAACGGCACTCCAGAAAGAGCTAATGAGTTGATTCATCTTTCTAACTTGCTTTGTAAGTAAAAGCTTAGATCGATAAAAATACTTTTAGGCAAAATTTCATAGATTACTTGAAAAATATTGGGCTAATATTGTGGGATAACTAAACTTTAGTCTCTATATTTCTTTCTTTGCCAACTGATTGAATCACTTCTAAATTTTTTCTGTATAGAGCGACTGCTCTTTAGCCATCATGAACCAGCAACCTCAAGATCGAGTAATTCCCGCACCCTGCATTATCGATGTCGGAACTATTGTTAACCAAGACGACATGAAACGTCTACTCAACGATCTTGGTCATGTTCGCTACATTCATAGTATTGATTGTCAGATTCAAAGCGAAGGAAAGGGCTGGATTGTTGAAATTTTTAGTGATCTCTCTCAGTCCACTCTAGTTGCAAATCACAACCTTTATCTAAATCTTCAAAGCTTCGACTGTTTACAACTAGGTAAATTGCCAAATGACGAAACTTATTTCGATCTAATTCAGGATAATAGACAGCTTAGGCTAATTCCTATTGCAAATACTATTCCCGAAAAGATCATCAATGAAAATATTGATACAGCCACAATAGAGGCAATGATGAGTCAGGTTTTATCTGCTCGCCTAGACGTGCAGTTAGATAACGAAGAATTCTAAATTCGTAATTTACACTTATTGAGTTCTAGCTCCGTATCCACTTAATCTTAAGTACGAGTAAAACTTACTAACCCCGATCGCTTATGATATTCCTGTTCTAAAAGCAGGCGATCAATGGTGAATTTTTCTTATTGTACTCAGGGGCATTGTAGTAATACAAAGGCAAGAGCAGGAGTTTTTCAAACTCCTCATGGCATAGTAGAAACACCTCGCTTTATGCCTGTAGGAACTTTAGCAACTGTCAAAGGAATCACCCCTAGACAGCTAAAAGATGCCAATTCTCAGATGATTTTGGCAAATACTTATCATCTGCACCTTCAGCCAGGAGAAGATATTATCGAGGAGGCTGGTGGATTACACAAATTTATGGCGTGGAATCAGCCAATTTTGACGGACTCCGGAGGGTTTCAGGTCTTTAGCCTCAGCGAACTACGCAAAATAAGCGAAGAAGGAGTAACTTTTAAATCACCCCGCGACGGTCGAATTATCGACATGACTCCAGAGCACTCTATCAAGATTCAAAATGCTCTAGGTGCAGACGTAATTATGGCATTTGATGAATGTCCCCCAGCTCATGCCAGTAAAGCAGAGGTTACAGCAGCCACTGAGAGAACTTATCGCTGGTTAAAAAGATGTATTGCAGCTCATCAAAAACCTGATATTCAAGCTCTTTTTGGCATTGTTCAAGGAGGAGTTTTCCTAGATTTACGAGCACAAGCTGTTAAGCAGTTAGTAGACTTAGACCTTCCTGGCTATGCTATTGGCGGAGTTAGTGTCGGGGAAAAACCAGAACTAATCAATGCCACAGTAAGACATACTGCTCCTTTATTACCAGCTAATAAACCCCGCTATCTAATGGGGGTAGGAACTTATAAAGAGATGGTACAAGCAATCGCAGCAGGAATAGATCTATTTGATTGTGTAATTCCAACTCGTTTTGGTCGCCACGGCACTGCATTGGTAGATGGAGAAAGATTAAATCTCAAGAATGCCCAATTCAAGAGAGACTACACCCCTTTGGATCCGACCTGCCCCTGCTACACTTGCCGCAACTTTACGAGAGCTTATCTCAATCACTTAGTTAAATCTCGAGAGATGCTCGGTTATATACTGCTTTCGCTCCACAACATCACAGAATTAATCCGCTTTACCCAGAAGATCCGTACTGCAATCTTAAATGATACTTTTAGTGCAGAGTTTAAAAAATGGCTTGTAGACTAATCAACTAATCCAAGTTGAGGCTTAATTGGAGATAACTATCATCAAGTTTTTCTAGAGAAGCAATGAGATTTTGCTGTTGCTGCCAAAATAAGGAATCTAGGTTACCCGCTAATTCATGCTTAGTAAGATCACAATCCTGCTTGAGCCATTGGGCAAAAACGCGATCGCGATTATCCTGGGGAATAGCTATTTGGTAAACGCGAATTCTTTTTCTACCCTTATCAGTACTTTCTATTTTGACGTACTCTAATTTAGCTGCGATTTTCTCAAGAAACCTCCTAACTACCATTACAGGACTAGAATTTACTGCCAGCCCAATGCCGACAGCAGTTTTAATTTCTGCTCTATGATCAAGAGCTAAAGATGCTAATTTATGGAGATCTTGATCCGTGTTACGCAAAAATCTCTGAGCATCACTGAGCAAAACAGGAATCCCCAACAATTCCATGATGCCAACAGTAGAACCCAACTGAGAACAGTTAAAATCAGGATAGAATAGGGAACCATTTCCCTGCGCAATCAATTTTTGAGCTATTTTAGCGTCACGATCACTTAAAAAAGGTCTACCAACAGTCAAAAAATAGTGTAGACGAATTTTTTGATACCAATTGTCATCATCTAAGCGAATTAACTCTGGAGTTATGGGCAGGAAATAGCGTTGTTGCAATTCATATTTTCGTAAGCAATGCCGTTCAGGAATTGTCTTCACAACCTTCTTTTTCAGAGCATTGTATTGGGCTTGGGTCAGTAAAGGGCTATCTGCAATCGCCGTACATTCAGCTACATAGTTGGATTGTCTAATTTCACTGATTGCCTCAATTAAGCAAGAAGTATCCTCACAAGCCCTGCCTTTATCAATCTTTGCTAAGGTTTTAATTTGTTTGCGGTCTAATACCTGGTTTCCCTCAGCGGTTAATGCAGATAAAATAGATTCACGGTAATTAACTGTGCTGGCATTGTAACGAACTGCCATTTTTGCCCAACATAACAGTGACTCTGCCTGAAACCCTGTATCCACATCATCCCAACCAATCAAATCAGATTGTTGTAAAAGGCGGATATTAAGCTGGGTCAACCGATTGCTAGAAGAAATTAGACCAGGAATAGAAGTAGAGCCATTCCCAATTTTTTGAAAGCTATAACTAGCACACCACAAATAACGAGGCACATTAGCACGCAATCTGGCTAAAGTTTGACAAACCGAATTACTACTTTGAACTCCTTGAGCGATCGCCCAAACAGAGGTAAAATGATTCTTTAGTTCAATAGAAATGCCTGTTTCCAAACAAGGACTAGCCAGAACTACATCATATTTACTCAGCACCAAATCGAGATTGCTAATACAGTCATAAGCAGGATGATCAGAATCTGCTAAAGATTGTGAATCAATTCGTAAAAGCTTGAGTTGGGGAAATTTTTGCTTAAAATAAACTTCTAAGGTCTGAGTACTCCACTTACTACTCAGTTTTTGAGCTGACAGACAAACTAAAGGTTTGCCACCGCCTCCAATATAAGTTTCCAAATCCTGTACTAGCTTTTTCGGACTGCGACCTTCATACTTGTATACCTGCCAAGCAGTGTTATCAGATTTACGCCATTGATTATGGACAATGTATGGGGCAAGCTCCATATTTGCCAAAGCCAGTAAATAGTCCAAGGCCAAATCGCTCAAATCAGCATCAGCGACATAAACTTTTCCTTGACTACTCAATACATTCTGCAACAAGTTTTTAAAACATTGCAAAATAGCAACTCGGTTTTCTTTGCAAGTACTAGAATTTAAGCCATGCCAAAGAACTTGTTCGATTTCATCAATAATGACGATGCTATCTGACCAAGCATCAGAGTCGAATTTTGCTTGAGATTCTGGATGCAAGGAGTCAAGACATAAACCATAGCCAGCAGTGTTTTGTCCTGTTGCTTTCGCTTCAGTAATGTAAGGTAAACCAAAACGCAAACATAAGGCCTTGACTAGCTGAATACGATGCCCAATGACTAATACTTTTTGCTTCTGGCGAAGTGCATTGGCAACCACTTCTTCTAGAAGCTTAGTCTTACCTGTTCCTTTAGGCGATTTCAGAGCAATTAATTTTGACTTGTCTGGAATGACTACTCCAGAGAGAAAAGGACTATTGAGAGCTTGCTGAACTTCGTAAGTAAGTTTCTGCCAGGAATTCGCCTTCCAAGTCGCCAAAGACACACTGTTGGTATAGACAGTTTCTAGATAGTCTTCTCCAGCATTAGCTAACAGATCGTCAATACCTTTGCCTAATCGGGGAGCCCAACTAAGAACTTTGACTTTGCAACTTTTTTGCTGGAGCAAATAGCCAGTATTTTTAATAGCAGTATTGACTGCTTGAATAGTTTTAGGCTTGGTATCTTCGTCAAAAACAAAGTAAAACTCACGCTCTGGCGTAGCTAGATGCTGTAAAGCAGAAATCAAAGAAGATTTACCAACTCTCTGACCAATATCATTTTTAGGAGTACGATAACCCCCATAAATCCCTGGCAGTCCAATGGCAGCATATCCAGCAGAAATTAGAGCACCAGCTTTTTTCGCACCTTCAGTAATTGATAATGGCACCTGTGGATGATTATGCAGCCACTGCCAAAAACCCAAATCGGGCAGACTAAAATTGACAGCAGTTTCAAAAGGGACTTCATAGCGATCGCTAATCTTTTGCCAGAGATGCAAAGGCACTTTAAGCGCAAAAACCTCAGTCGCAGTTTTAGGAGGATGCTCATACTTAATTTTTTTTCTGTCCTCGCCATTGAAGCGTGGCGAGTCAGGCTTAAAGCACCCCCAAAGCGCATCTTGACCAGTTAGCAGATCGATCCCAGAACACCACCAACCACCAGCTTCTAAATGAGAGTAGCGTTTCAAAAACCCTTCACTAACACGACCATCGTTTCTTCTGGGGATAGTATCAGCGTAAAGTAAGTATTCCGCAGGAGAAAGCCCTGACAAACCTATGACATTTAGTTTGGTTAATTCATCATCAACACAACTAGCTTGCCACTCCTGCAAATAACTCATATTTTTGCTTCTCCTTTTCTCCTTGGCTCTTTATCCTAGCTCTATATATGGAGTGAGAAACCTAAATTTTTATAAAAACTACACTATATATGGATAAATTTTTGTTTATCAATTATCAGTGAACGAACTTATACTGAGAAAGTTGTAAAAACATGAAGAAGCTGTTACTATAGCCCTTGGTGCATTTAGCGCTCTCGTAGCTCAGGGGTAGAGCACTTCATTGGTAATGAAGAGGTCGTGGGT
>CAZSEZ010000133.1:0-11047 GCA_964606015.1 uncultured bacterium | reverse complement strand
TTAAGATAACTATGGGACGAGCCAAAAAAGTAGTATTAGCCTATTCTGGCGGTGTAGACACTTCTGTATGTATCCCTTACCTAAAACACGAGTGGGGTGTCGAAGAAGTTATTACCTTGGCAGCGGATTTGGGACAAGGAGAAGAATTAAAACCCATCCAAGAAAAAGCCTTTAAGTGTGGCGCTAAAGAATCTTTGGTAGTAGATGCAACTGAAGCTTTTGTCACCGACTATGCTTTTCCTGCTATTTGCGCTAATACCCTATACGAAGACCGCTATCCTCTTTCTACAGCTTTGGCTCGTCCTTTGATTGCCAAACTTTTGGTTGAAGCAGCAGCCGAGTATGGTGCGGATGCTGTGGCTCATGGTTGTACAGGGAAAGGAAACGACCAAGTCAGATTTGATGTGGGGATTGCTGCTCTTAATCCTGACCTTAAGGTGCTAGCTCCTGCAAGAGAATGGGGTATGAGTCGCGAACAAGCCATTGAATATGGTGAAAGATTTGGCTTTGAGTCTCCTGTTAAAAAATCTTCTCCCTACAGTATTGATCGTAATTTGTTGGGACGAAGTGTTGAAGCAGGGCCTTTAGAAGATCCTATGGTAGAGCCTTTAGAAGAGGTTTATGCTATGACCAAGGCAATTGTCGATACTCCTGATGAGCCAGAATATGTGTCAATTGGTTTCGAGAAAGGCGTCCCCGTTAGTATTAACAGCGAACAACTCGCACCTGTAGCCCTAATTACCAAGCTCAATGAGTTAGCCGGTAATCACGGCGTAGGGCGCATTGACATGATTGAAAACCGTGTTGTGGGGATCAAGTCTCGGGAAATTTATGAAACCCCTGCCCTTTCAGTACTGATCCAAGCTCACCGCGATCTCGAAAGCCTTACTCTAACTGCAGATGTAACTCGCTACAAACGAGGCATCGAACAAACCTACGGTGAGCTAGTCTATAAAGGTTTATGGTATAGCCCCCTCAAGCCAGCTTTAGATGCCTTTATTCAGCAAACTCAACACACGGTCTCTGGTACGGTCAGAATTAAGCTTTTCAAGGGTAATTCGATTGTTGTGGGTCGTGAGTCCACCAATTCTATTTACACCCCAGATTTGGCTACTTATGGTGCAGAAGATAAATTTGACCATAAAGCAGCAGAAGGCTTTATCTACATTTGGGGTCTACCAACAAGAGTTTGGTCCGAAAAACATAGAAATAGTTAATTGGTTGGGGTAGGCATAGCCTACCCATCCCAAAGGATTCTTTCGCAATGGGAATTTTGTAATAATCGGTTAGAATTATTGGCTTGATTAATCGTTGATAAGATTATGTCGGGCAAAAAACTTTATCTAGCAGTTACGGGTCATGGTTTTGGTCATGCTGTTCGGGTGGCTTCTGTGGCAGCAGAAATTCAAAAGCTGAACCCTGAATTAGAGATCGTTTTTGCCACTATGGCTCCTGAGTGGTTGCTACGCTCTTATCTAACTCAAAAATTTATCTATCGTCCACAAATCTTCGATGTAGGCGTAATCCAAGCAGATAGCTTAAAAATGGACAAGGCAGCAACTCTTGCTAAGATGCAAGCCATTAAAGCTCAAGAAATAGAAATTATTACGCGAGAAGTCGCTTATCTCCAAGAACAAAATGTTGGCTTGATTTTAGGGGATATCCCTCCTCTAGTAACAAAGATCGCCAAAGCAGCAGGAATTCCCTGTTGGATGATGAGTAATTTTGGATGGGATTTTATCTATCGTCCCTGGGGAAAAGAGTTTGAGTCGATAGTTGCTTGGATTGAAGAATGTTACGCTCTGTGCGATCGCTTGTTTCGTTTACCTTTATCTGAGCCGATGGCTTCTTTTCCCAATATTCAGGATGTGGGTTTAACAGGGGGCACACCCAAGTACAGCAATGATCAATTAAAAGCTAAATACAATATTTCTACGCCATCAGAAAAAACTATTTTACTGACCTTTGGTGGATTAGGCTTACAAGCAATTCCCTATCAAAATTTAGCTCGCTTTCCTGACTGGCAATTTATTACCTTTGATCGTAATGCTCCTGATTTACCCAATTTACTCAAGGTAAGCGGGGCGATTCGCCCTGTAGATTTTATGCCCATTTGTGGCAGAGTATTTTCTAAACCTGGTTACAGTACCTTTGCTGAGGCTTTTAGGCTGGATACCCCGATTGTTTCTCTAGTCAGACAGGGTTTTGCTGAGGCTCCCATCTTACTAAAAGCTCTTGCTGATTATTCTCCCCACCAAATAATCAGTGAAGCCGAGTTTTTTGACTCCAATTGGGATTTTCTAGCTCAGGATCTATTGCCACCATGTACCGATCAAAAGTTAGATAAAAATGGTACAGAAGCGATCGCAAAAGAGGTAGTCGAATTTTTTCAGAACACAAATTGTTAAATAGTGAGTTAGTTAAATGCAGTAGATCTAATCACCACCAGTAGTTGAAGTGAATTAATTATGATGTTACACGATAATTCACTGACCAACCATCCCCTAATAAAATTCTAGATCTATCATTAGCATCTAAAGCTTGCCACTCTACAAGTTGCTTTTCTGAATTATCTAAATATACAACTACTGGACTTAGAGAATCTGCATAAACCAAAGAGTTATTAACAAATTCAATTTTACCTTTAATTAATTGATCGACGATACTACTGACTGTAGGCTGGCTAATCGGATCTTCTGTAAGAATTTTAGTAACTAGAGACAACAAATCATCATAATAACCAATCTTTAAATCAAAGAAAATATTGAGAAACCATAAAAAAGTGTAGTCTCTACTATTCGCTGTTTCGACAGTTGCCAATTCAGAAGGGTCGTATTGTAAATCTATCCACATTTTTCTTATTGCTTGATAATCAACAATTAGTGGAAATTTAATAACATCTTTACCTAAAGCCGAATACTTCAGACAATCCTCTATGTCAGGAATGAAAAGAATGTAATCTCCCGATCTTTTTAAAACATGACAAATATCTTTGCCCATTCGGGAAAAATCCAACTCTATTTCAATTCCTTCTCCACTATAAGTTGTTATGAAACAGTAAGTATATTTCTGGCAAATAATTTCTCCATCTAAAATCAGCTCGATTATTTCGTCATAATCTTCACCTTTAACATTGATTTCAAGTTTTTTTATAGACATTGCAATAGCCTATAGTTGATAGTAGGTATTTGAATAATATGACTCAAGATCCTACAATAAAAGCAAATTTTTGATCGATTTGATTGTACTTTGGCAACCCTAATCAACGATTAACTATTAACCATCAACAATTCACAAACTTACTGATATTCCCTATTAATTTGCTCCACATCAATTTTTGGTGCAATATATTCGCCATTTTCTCCTTTGTTCCCAATGATAGAGCGCATTCCTTCTATAGTAGAAACCATGTTGCTAGGGTCCATAAACATGACTTTGCTGCTATCACTAGTCCCGACTTCTTTGCTCATTTCCAGATATTCCTGAGCCAAAATAAACTGTAAAGCTTCTTTTGCTTTAGGATTGTTTTTCATTTTACTCATGACTATTTCCACTGCTTCAGCTGTACCATATGCTTTCATGATCTGTTCCTCTTTTTCTGCTTCCGCCCGCAACAAAATTGCCTGTTTTTCTGCCTCTGCTTCCAGAATTGCTGCTTTTTTACTAGCTTCCGCATCAAGAATCCGCGACTGAGCTCTCCCTTGAGCTGAGTTGACTGCCGAATCTCTTTCCCCTTCTGAAGTTAAAATAGCTGCCCTTTTCTTTCTCTCTGCGGCCATTTGCAGTTCCATAGAGTCTTGTACAGCTTTGGAAGGCATGATGTCTCGTAGCTCAACTCTAGTTACTTTGACTCCCCAAGGATCAGTAGCGATATCTAGTTCTCTTAATAGAATTTCGTTGATTTCGGTACGGGCAGTAAAGGTTTGGTCTAGCTCTAGTTTGCCCATTTCTGAGCGAATTTGGGTTAAAACTAGGTTTACCATCGCATCTCGTAAGTTTTCAACTTTATAGTAAGCCTTGTACATTTCCATGATTCGCCAATATACTACTGCGTCGACAGTTATTGTGACGTTATCTCTGGTGATACAAGACTGGGCTGGAATATCAAGCACCTTTTCGCGGATGGTATCTTTGTAAACTATTTGATCCAAGAGAGGGACTGCAAAATTTAACCCCGGTTCTAGCTTGCGGTTGTAACTACCTAGCCTTTCGATCAGGTATTCTTCTTTTTCTTTAACGATTTTGACCGAACTAGCTAAACCACCGCCAAAAGCGATCGCTAGCATCAATAAAAAACTATTCATTTCTAGAACTCCTCATCTTTATACAGTGATTTAAATGGTCGGATTTAAATTAAAGGTCTTAAAATCCAATGATTGCTCTCCATATTTCGTGCTCTTACAAAAGCAAATTGGAGGGCATAACAATAAGTGTATTTCCTTGTCTTTCAACAATATATACTGATTCGGCTACAGATATTGTCATACTTTCTTCGACGCACTGTGCTGGCCAGGAATTACCTTCGTAGAGAACTCGGCCTGTTTTGCCCGGAGGGATTGTGGTTAGAGTTTTTCCTTCACGGGCATCTCCTAAATCCTGGCGTTGTTTTTTAGGGATTAAGAAGCGACGTGATGCCCAGACCCCCAATAGGGCAAATATCACCCACAAAGCGATTAACAAGTTTGCAGCAGGTAGCACTAAGGCCACCAAGGAAACCAAAATGGCGGCTAACCCCAAGTTAAAGACTATAAATGTAGTGGGCAAGACTAACTCTGCTAAACAGAGGGCTATCCCTGCCAACAACCAAACGAAAGCTGGAGACATATTTATGGAGTTTACAGCTGATGACTCTGATTCTGAGTAGGTTGTAACTCTTGAATGTATTATGTCTTCATCATAGCGAGAGCGCGATCGAGATCGCTAGCAAGGCTAAGATAAATTAAGATTTTGTTTCAGCAAACTTTACTCAAATTCAAAATTTAGTCTCAAGGAGTTAGTTTCCAATGTTTATCTGTCTTAAATCGCTTAAGATCACTACTCTATTAGCTTCGCTATATTTTTGTTTCGGTTCGGTCACGTTAGCTCAAACTACTAATCACAACCATATGCTGCTTTCAGAAAATCAGATTAACCGCAAAATTGAAGCACTGCCTCAATGGACTACAGATGGCAAGTCGCTCCAAAGAACATTTATCTTCACTGATTTTGTCACTGCGATTGACTTTGTCAATCAGCTTGTCGAACCATCAGAAGCAGCAGGACATCACCCAGATTTAGAGATTTCCTACAACAAAGTTAGCATCACGCTTAGTACTCATGATGCTGGAGGTCTAACTCAACTTGACTTCTCTCTGGCCGAGCAAATATCTAACTTAGGCCATCAGTAATGTTCTATCTGCTTGATTCTCATGACTAAACAGGAAACTTGCAGAGTAGTTACAAATAAATAGTTCAGGAGTAGGTAATTATGCTCGACGACGCATTACTCTCTGACCAATACGGCTTAAATCTATGCCTGCGACAGCACGCCTTAGTGGTAAGGTTCTCATCCGACCGTCTTGTGTATTGGCTTGGTAGACTTTCTCGTTATCAATATCGAGAGCTGTCATCCAACCACTATTCCGGTGATAAGCCCCTGTCTCAATGCATAACCAACCTTGGCCTGCTGCAATTTGTCCTGGCTCAATTCCTGGCATGGTGAATGTTATCGTATGACCTGTAACTATAAGTTTGTTAGCAAAATAAGGCTCTGGGATGGCATGGAAATCCTCTCTGATCCAACAAAACTGTTCGGAAGTTTGCTTTGCTAGAGGAATTCTTGGGTCTACCCCTGCATGTACTAGCCAAAGATCGTCCAAATCCAAATATGTGGGTAGAGTTTTTAACCAATCAATGTGCTCTTGGGGAATTTTGCTGTCATAGCTAGCGACCGTAGCATGACCACCGCTATAGAGCCAGCCTTGATAAAGTTCGACAGAAACCTGACCACTACCAACAACGTCTAGAAGCATTTCCTCATGGTTTCCTCTAAGACAGTTGTACTCGTTTTTCATGACCAAATCCACTACATCGGCGCTTTTAGGCCCTCGATCTATTAGATCTCCTAGGAAATAAACTGAGTCATTACTATCAGGAGATACAGAATCAAGTAAAGCAAGTAAAGTGTCGTAATGTCCGTGGACATCACCAATAATAATTCGGCGATGATTGGTCATGATCTGTTTAGGTTTTTTGGTATCTGAATATAAATTAAATAAAAGGTAAAGGCTCTTACTATCTAGGTTAGATAAGATTTTAAATCATACTGACGATAAGATATACTTGCTACAATCTACTAGGAAAAACAGTAAATTTACTGATGTGTGATGTAAATTATAAGCGTGTGTCAAGCCTATAAGATTGTTAACTAGTTTGAACTATTATAAGCCGATCTAAGTTAAATTTGGGGAAAGTTGTGGAGCCTTTAGCTACTACCATCAAAATTTTGCAGCAGCCTACTAGTGATCTGTGGCTCGAACAAGCAATTAGTAATCTTGATTTAGTCTTATTAGATCATTCTCACTGTGAGCGTAAAGCTGCTGGGGTTGCGATTAACATGATGTTTCGTTATCCCTCATATCGTCAGTTAGTTAAACAATTAACTGCGATCGCTAAAGAAGAATTAGAGCATTATGAACAGGTCAACCAATGGCTGGATAAACGAGGAATTGCTCTAGCTCCTCTTGATTCACCTCCTTATGGAGGCAAACTCAAAGCGCAGATTCGTCACCAAGAACCGGATCGCTTAATGGATAGTCTTTTAGTTTCTGCATTAATTGAAGCTCGTTCCCACGAAAGATTGGGTCTACTAGGAAAGCATTGTCCTGATCCGGAATTGGCTGCATTTTATCGTGGTTTAATGGCGTCTGAAGCACGACACTATGGTATCTACTGGGTGCTGGCTACTCAATATTGTGAGCGGTCGGCAGTAGATCAGAGACTCGAAGAACTTTCTCATGTGGAAAGTGAAATTCTCTCTGAGCTTTATCATCTTCCCAGAGTTCATAGTTAGTGACAGAAATATTTATAAACTACAAACAGCAGAACTAACCGTAGCCCAGACTACTAGTAGTTAGGATTGGGAGCCTACTTAATTACCTAGTAATGAGTAATCAATTTGCATGAATCTGACTTACAAGCAATTTACAATTAGAGATTGGCAAAAGCGAGATCGTGAGGCTGCCGCAGCAGTTATTAAGCAAGTACTGGCAGAATATGGCTTGCCTTGGCAACCTCAATTAGCAGATCGGGATGTTGTCGAAGTTGAATCTGCTTATCTCGAAACTGGAGGTGAGTTTTGGGTGATAGAAGCTACAGAAGAAAAAGAAAATATCACCAAAATAGTAGGTACTGCTGCTTATTATCCTGTTGCTAATGATCCATCTGGAGTAGAGATTCGAAAAATGTACTTGTTACCTGAGGTCAGAGGTCAAGGATTGGGACGTTATCTATTGGAGAAGTTGGAGTTAGCGATCGCTGAAAAAGGTTTTGCAACTATATATATTGAAACCGCATCTATTCTTAAAGAAGCAGTGATCCTCTATGAGAAAAATCATTATCTACCTATGAGTGAAGTTAATACTGCTAGATGCGATCTTTCGTACTATAAAAGACTCCAATAATTCAGATAATTTTGGCAATATCAGGGGATGTACGTTAAATTAACTTATCTTTCAAAATGAAACAAGTAAGATTATTTGGATTGGTTATGAGCAAACAGCCTTTCCAAAAAAATTATCAAAATAGCCGTTACTTTTATTATTACCGTACCAACCTTGATAACTAGAAGCAAAGCAATGAGAGTTACCATGAAGCGTCGCCAGAAGAAGTCAGCTACTGAAGAGCTGGCAACTTTATTTATAGTATTGGGAATTTTTTGGGCTCTGGAAATTCTCGATCTAGTGATTTTTCAGGGTGGATTAGATCGTTTTGGGATTCAACCCCGCAGTATTGTTGGTTTGAGAGGAATTATTTTTGCTCCTTTTTTACATAGTGGTTTTCGCCATCTAATTGCCAACTCAATTCCCTTTTTGACTTTAGGTTGGCTCACTATGATCCAAGAAACTAGTGACTTTTATTTAGTTTCTATTGCTTCAGCTTTTGTTGGTGGCCTAGGAGTATGGTTATTTGGTGGCGCTAATTCAGTTCATATCGGTGCGAGTATTCTGATCTATGGTTATTTGGGTTTTCTGCTACTAAGAGGTGTGTTTCAAAGAAATCTTCCCTCAATTTTTCTCTCCGTAATTGTTTTTCTTCTTTATGGCGGGTTGGTTTTGGGTGTTTTCCCCTCTCAAGTCGGTGTATCTTGGCAAGGCCATTTGTTCGGTTTTATTGGGGGTGCACTAACTGCTTGGGCTGTGGCTAACGAGAAAAACTACTACAGCTAGATCTTTCAATTTCAGGTTATTAATCGTCAAGTCTTTTGAGCTGACAGTTCTTACAGAAAGCGGGGGTTAATCCCCCGCTAATTTTTATAGTTTGTGATTTAATCAGCTTTGAATTACCGACTAGTGAATACTAGCCACTAATTAGATTTGATTCTTTGATGCAATCATGCATTCTGAGAGTTGCAGCAGCAGCGTAATTGCGTTCGGAAGGATTATTGGGAAAGAAGGAATCGCCAACTTCGTTATAAGCAGAAGCTACACCGCAGTAAGCTGACATTTTTTCGATTAGGGGTTCGCCCCAGTGACCAGAAATGTCGCTAAAGCTTTTTTGGGTTCCTTGGTTAGCAACTAGCTCCGCAGTTTGACCTCTAGTGAGGTTGGCAAATTTGGCTGCACTTTCGAGTACTGCCATTAACTCAGCTCTAGTAACGGGCTGACTAGGACGGAAAGAACCATCGGGATAGCCTTTAACGATTTGATTATCCTTGGCCCATTGAATTTTGGCTGCGCTCCAACGAGAAGTATCGACATCAGGGTAGGGCTGGGAAGTAACTGTGCTGGGTTCTTGAACCTGGAGATCGTCTACTTTACTCAAAGCACCAATAACCATCGAAACCAGTTGTTCTCTAGTCAAGGACTCTTGAGGTTTGAAAGTATCGTCTTTAAAGCCTGCAACAAAACCTAAAGCTACTGCTTTTTCAATTTCATCTTTATAGGTATCTCGTCTGGTGTCGCTAAAGCTAGAGGTCGTCACTACAGGGGGAACAGGAGGGTTGTCTCCTGCTGCTGCGATCGCAGCAGTATCACCACTCATGTGAAAGTGTCCTAGGGTCTTGCCTTCAAAAGTTTTCTTGGTGAACTGCCAACCAGGGTTGAGGTGAATTTTGAGATATTCTCCTGGTGCTTTACCAAAAGTTTTGCCGATTACAGTTCGAGAGCGATCCGCACGGGATACGGCTAAAAGCTGAACTTCGTCTCCTTTTTCTACTACATCGAGACTATAGTCTTGGCTGGTGTCTTGGCCATCTAAACGTACTGAATAGCCATTACTATCAGTGGCACGACGACAGATACCTGTAAAGTCGAAAGTCGTCCATAGAGGGTCTACGATCGTTGGCTGAGAGCCAGATTCTTGCCAACAGTCCTCTTTGCCAGGAATTTGCTCTACTACAACTAGGTTGTAAAATCTGCCTCCAGGTACAGCGATCGCTGTAACTTTAGTCTGATCGATTTGCTCTTCTCCAGTTTGAGCTTGTGCTGAGACTAATGACGGTGCTGTACTTAGAATGAGTGAGCCAATTGCTGCTATCGAAAGTTGCTTTCTCAGTTTCATATATTTTCTCTAATTTCCTTGAATAGATTTAAATCCTATTAACTAGCTCGTAGAATAACACTCTCAAAATTAAATTGGTTGGGATATGAGATATTACAAAAGTGTGTTGGGTATTAGATGCGAGGATTAGGTTATAACAAACTATTTCTGATTCGTCGTATATCTGGTTCGATAAACTTCATAGAGTAATAAACTACCTGCTACTGCCAAATTTAGAGAATCAGCTTGACCAACCATCGGAATTCTAATCAGATGTTGGCAAAAATCTTGTTGTTGAGAACTTAAGCCTTTGCGTTCTTCTCCCAGAAAAAGAATTGGCGATTTAGGGTAGCAAAAATGATGGAAATCCACCTTGCCTGCTACTGAAGCTCCCACCACTCGACATTGATGGCGACGCAACCAATGAGCCAAAGATTTATAGCTAGTGCGGATATATTGCTGATTAAACAATGCACCCATAGAAGCACGAATTACCTCAGACGCAAAAGGATCGATACTGTTCCCCAGAAAAATAAAGCCACTTCCCCCAATAGCTTCAGAATAACGAATTAGGGTTCCCAAGTTGCCAGGAGAGCGAACTCTTTCCAAGGCAATCCAGCATAGTGTTTTGTGGGGGGCTATCTGATGGAGCTTTGTCCAGTTTTGACGAACTATAGTTGCAATTCCCGATGCTTTAGCCGTATGAGAAATAGCCCTAAACTTTTCTGGAGTTAGCTTAATCGTGTGAGTCCCATTACGCCTTAACCGACGAACTAACTGACGTGCAGGAGTCATGGTTAGGAGCCGATCGCTGTAGATAATAGCTGCGATCTCAAATTTAGCTGTTTTCTTACTTGCGGCTAAATCGTTGAAGTTTGCTTCTGCTAAGCGAAGAAAATTGCGAATACCTTCAACAAAAAATAGATTGTGATGATCTCGATATGCCCGATTAGATTGGAGTTGCTTTACCTCGGCTAGGAGGGCTGTAGTGTCTAACCGAGTTAGGTCGAACTTAGACTCGACCATCCTCCCCAAGAGCTAGCTGGCTCTTTGCGATTGATAATTTCATAATGCTTGATGATGCCGTGAGTCACAGAAACTTAAATACACACATTACGTTAGCACCGATCACCTTTCTCGATCTAAAAACTTTTTTAAGCGATCGCTAATAATACGAATTTAAGGCGATCGCTAAAAGGTTGAACTTATTAAATTATTCCCGTGAAACTAGCACTTAAAATAGCAATTCCTACCCCTGCGAAGCCTGCTAGAGTGCGAGGGACAAATGCTAGTTCTTCAGAAAGTTTTT
>CAZSEZ010000132.1:0-11059 GCA_964606015.1 uncultured bacterium | reverse complement strand
AATGTGTTGATGCTGCCTTCAAAGAATGTCCTAACGTATATCCGTAGCGCTATAATAGTAGGAGATTGGGAATTTATTAACCAACAAAATGCGATCGCATACTGCTAAAAGCACTAACTTAAACTGCCTAAAACAAATCAGTAGAGCTATCCACTCCAATTAAGTCCATGAGATTTTGTCTCAAAGTATCCCCACCACAACTAGAGCAAAAACCACAACCACAACTAGAATCAGCCCTAATAGAACTAGCTCCAATAGAACCACCCAAAGCTAGAATCACTTCATTTCTGAGGGCATATTCTTGCGCTGCCTCGTAATCAACATTCCAGCCAATGTCTCTAAGAGAAGCGATCGTCATGTGACTCAAAAATTCGGAAACTCCTGGAGCTTCAGCGGTAGGACTCAATATTTCGTTATCGAAAACGATTTCTGACCAGTGACTAAAATCTGAGCCTTGACCCATTCCATTGGCTAAAGGAATTGCTGTTGCTTTATTGGTTCCCAGTAGTTCGCCATAGGCAATTCCTGCATGGGTATCTGCCCTATAAGTACCTGTTTCAATATCAATCAGGTCATTTTGGTTCCAGAGAGTTCCAAGTCCCATCGTATGACCGAACTCATGAATCATGGTTTCAGTAAAGAACTCAATGTTAGAGTTAAAATTTGCCATAACCTCTGGATTGGTATTGATGTTGGAAATACCCAAGGTAGGTAAAAAGTTTCCATTATCATCAACGGCTCCTGAACGAGGTGCGGCAGAAGCTAAAGTCCCGCGTCTTTGAGGAGTTCCCCCGACTTCAATAGTTAGAGTGTGGTCACCAGCAAAGCTGCTGCTAGTAACAACATTTTCCCAAAAGTCGGCTGCTGCTTCTAGTCCAGCAATCATTTCTGGGCTAAAAAGCTCAAACCCTTCACCTTGAATAATTTCAATATTAAATTCTTGATTGTTAACGATATTGGTTGCTAAGTTGTAACTAGTAGCGATGCCATCAAAAGATTCGACTAAAACAAAGTAGTCACCTTGGGATAAGTCCAGTTGTAAAAATTCGTTAGAGTTACTAGCATATTCTGAGGTGATGAGTAGGTTGCTATTTGCGTCAAGAATGGATATATCTGCATCGGCAGTTAAGTTACTCAAGCTGAAATTATACTCTCCTGCTTCACTAACGCTGAAAGCATAAGCATCGCCTGGATCTGTTCCGCCTACCGCATCTTGGATTAACAGGTTTTGATTTTCTCCTAGCAGTCCTAGCTCGAAAGCGTCTGTGGTGTTAGTACTTGGATCAATTTGAGGAAGGATAGTACTGAAGTTACCAGTTGTCATAATTGCTAAATCCTTGGTGCTTATTTTTATTAGGATTTATGTCTGCTGACTAGAGGGACATATGAGATTAGCTGATAGGTACAGATAGTAGAGGATCAAGGCGACCTATGGAAGGTCATTGCGATCGCCTAGTTGCTTGACATCAGTATTCTCATTAGAGAATAGAGCTAGCAGGTACAGAGCAGAAGATTTACTCAAGAAAACTTCAGAATTATCTTAATTAGCTTAAATCTGACAGGGATTCTGCAGCGTTGTGATTTAAGTTGTCTTAGATACTAGCTAGAGAAATTCTATATAGTAATGATCGGTGAAGTCAGGTTTAAGAAATCTATTTTTGCTGTTGCTGAACGCTTTCTACAAACTCTACTATTTTTTGTATTTGAGCAGTATTTCCCTGAATTTTGTAGAGATCATATGCTTGCTTAAGATCTTGCATGGCGAGATCAATTTTTCCTTGATTAAGGTAAAGAGCAAAACGGTTAAAATAAGCATCAGCGAAATTGGGATTAAGTCTGATAGCTTGGTTGTAATCGGCTTTCGCTAAGTCTAGTTCTCCTTGATTAAAGTAGAGAAGACCTCGATTGTTATAAGTTTGGATATATTGAGAATTGAGTTTGATAGCTTGGTTGTAATCAGCTTCAGCCAAGTCTAATTTCCCTTGATCGAAATAAAGAAGACCTCGATCATTGTGAGCAGTAACAAAGTTGGGATCGAGCTTGATGGCTTGGTTATAGTCAGCTTCAGCTAAGTCTAATTTTCCTTGATTGTAATAAAGAAAACCACGATTACTGTGAGCAGTAACAAAGTTAGGATCGAGCTTGATGGCTTGGTTATAGTCAGCTTCAGCTAAGTCTAGTTTTCCTTGATTGTAATAAAGAAAACCACGATTACTGTGAGCAGTAACAAAGTTAGGATCGAGCTTGATTGTTTGGTTAAAATCAGCTTCAGCCAAGTCTAGTTTTCCTTGATCGAGGTAGATAAGACCTCGGTTGCTGTAAGTAGGCGCAAAAGTAGGGTTGAGCTTAATTGCTTGATTATAATTCGCTTCAGCTAAGTCTATTTTTCCTTGATCTTTATAGATGGAGCCTCGAAGATAGTAAATTTCCCCGTAGTTAGGGTTGATCTCGATTATTTTATTGACTATTTCAATTGCTAAATCGAAGTTTTCCTCTTGGTAATGTTTGATTGCTTGTATTAGATGATCTTCAATATCGGTATCTACCTCAGCGAGATAAATAGGATTGGTTGAGATCGTACTTAGATCGAGTGGCCGTAACTCAGCTTGAGCTTTTTGCGGGAAGGAAATAACCGAAACTAAGAAAACTAGTGAAATTAGAGATAGAGAAGATTTCATGTTGGGAAGATACCTTTGTGATACTAAATTACTAAAAACAGGGTGTGATGTAGTTGATATATATACGTATTCTTTCTAAGAAAATAGATCTATTCGGTGCAGAGAAGAAAGTTTACTCAAGAAAACTTCAGAATTAACTGAGATTGAGAGGCTTGTTTTGAACTATGCGATCTGTCAAATAGTTTGTGTTCAGTGACAAATACCCATAAAGAAAACCTCCCTGCAAATGTTGATTCTTCGTTAACAGTTGCATAGAAAGCATTACGCATTTACTAACTACTGAATAATCTGGAGTTTGGCTATTGACTAGTTTCTTGTTCGATAATTTCCAACCAGTTAGCTACTTTGTCTGCTAGATTACTATTACCTTGAAGGAGTAATAACTGATGTGCTTTCTCCAAATTTCGAGTAGCATCTGTTATATTTCCTCTGTTTATTTGGGATAAGCCCAAATTAGCGTATGCTTCAGCAAAATTCGGGTTTAGTTGCACTGCTGTAACGTAATCTAGTTCTGCTAAATCGAATTTATTTTGATTTTGATAAACCATCCCCCGATGAAAATAGAGTTTAGCTTCATTGGCATCGATTTGAAGACTAGAATCGGGAGAATTGCCCAAATCTTTAGTAGTAGATTGAGAGTTGAGTTTTATCGCCCGATTTAAATCGGCTTCTGCTAAATCTAGCTTTCCTTGATTTATGTATAAAGCACCTCGATTGTAGTAAGCTTCAGCATAGTTGGGATTAATTGTAATGGCGTGAGTAAAATCAGTTTCAGCTAAATTAAGTTGTCCTTGTAATAGATAGAGAATGCCACGGCTTACATAGACATCCTCGTAATCAGAATTAAGTTCAATAGCTCGATTGTAGTCCACTTCAGCTAAATCTAAATTTCCTTGGCTCCTATATATTTTTCCTCGACTAATATAAGCACGAGTAAAGTTTGGGTTGATTTCAATAGCTTGATTAAAGTCTGCTTCAGCTAAGTTGAATATTCCTTGACTAATATAAAGAATACCTCGATTGTGAAAAGCACGAGCAAAATTTGGATTGAGTTCAATAGCTCGATCAAAGTCTACTTTGGCTAAGTTGAATTTTCCTTGGTCTTGATAGAGAGTTCCTCGGTTGTAATAAGCTTCGACAAAATCAGGATCGAGTTCGATTGTTTTTGTATATTCATTGACTGCTAAAGCTATTTTTCCTTGCTTAGAATATTCAAGACCACGATTAAAATGCCCTTTAGCTTCTACATCAGCATCAGCAAGATAGATAGTTTTTGTTTTGGCTGAGCTTGTACCAAATAGCTTTAAGCTAGCTTGGGCTTTGTGCGGAAAAGAAATAACTGAAGCCAAGAAAACTAGTGAAATTAGAGATAGAGAAGATTTCATTTTGGGAAGATACCTTTATAATACTAAATTACTAAAAGCAGGGTGTACTGTATTTGCTCTACATACGTATTCTTTATAAGACAATAGATCTAGTAGGTGCAGGAAAGAAGATTTACTCAAGAAAAATTCAAAATCACTTTAGATTGGGGAGATTTTTTGGAAGCTTTGCGATCGCATTCTCCGTTCCAGCTACTTATGGGGCAAAGCTCATAGATGTGCAAAAATGTTTGCGATTAATTTGGTGCTGTCTGCGATTAGTTCAACCTATAACTGTGGCTGTCTTGTAGGGAGGGGATCGTAAATAGTGTCAACTATGGTTTGTAAGCAAGGCTGAGCTGATAAATTATCAGGAGTAATAGTTAAAAAATCTGCTGTTATCGCGTTGGTACTACAAGGGTTTGCTAATTCGCTTAGACTTTTGGCTTGACTCGTGGTTGGGGCAAATATGTTTAAAACAGTAGTCAAAGTAACCAAGCTTGCTGGAATAATAGCTTTCATGATTTTTTCCTCATTTGTTGTTGGGTTCTGGAGGTTTATATTTCTGAGGAAAATAAGGCTATGCAAAAACCCCGTAGAAAAACTACGAGGTAGTGATTATGTATTGATGTGGCATTAATATTTGCGAGTAATTACGCTATGAGGCTATTTTGCTTATTTGACTCTTGGAAAAGTTCTAAAATATATGTTCCTTCTTCGAGAAAAGCCTCAAGTCGTTCTGGTTTGACTATGCCATCAGAGCAATACAGAATGAGCCGATCACCAGAACCTTCAACATTGAGAGTTCTTTTTTGAGCTAGGTAATTAATCAAAGAATTACTAAATAATTGGCGTACGGCTGCCTCATCATCACTCAAAAGAGCATATTTTTCAGCAAATTCAGAGTTTGAAGATAATACAATATCTTGATCGCCAAAAGTATTTTCTTCAAGGTAAGGCTTTCTGAGGAGATTAAAATTAGGTAAGTTTAGCTGTGGTGAGCGAAAATAAATAACAGTTTCGATTAGCTTATTCCCTGCAATTTGAGTTTGATAGTCAAAAATCGCAGTATTCAATTCCTCAGTTTGACTATAGAGTAAGTTTCTAATTTTTTTGAAGCTACCTAAAGAAAAGAGATAAAAGTGCAATAAATTATTTATCTGCTCAGTTTTTCCCCTTTTAGAGAATTTCCACCCCATGACTGAGCAAGTTATTTGTAGCTTTTGTGTCCGCTTGATTTCATCATTTAAGTTTATAAGAGACAAAATAAGACAATAAATTGGGATCAATACTTTGATGATTATCAATAATTCTATGGGTTCCATGATCTGTGCTTTGCAATATGTTTGGTTGGTTTAATCTGTATGGCTAAGAGTTGTTCTAAAGCGACTGAATATAGTCAAGAAAATTTCAATTATCTTGTTAGAGACTGCTAATCATTTCGATTTCTGATTTAGCTAAAAGAAATTCACTGTAGTCTGCGATAGTATCCAAGCCGACAAGGTTCAAAGTGGTTTCCGCGATCGCCCAAATAGCTAGGTTAGTAACCAATTTTTGCCAGTTAGTGTTAGCGATCATCTCTTTAACCTCTTTGTTCTATGGCTACTTATTTCTGAGATGTCTGGAGGTATGCAAAAAAAATCCCCGTATTTGAGTTACGAGGAAAGAAAAAAGCTGAAATATTTGTCGCCTGGGAATTTAATAGATCCATACAGACATCTAGGGTGTGTATCGAGAATCATTATGTGATTAACCTTTAACTAGGAGTTGAAACCCATGTTTTGTATTGCGATCGCTAATGGAAGGGTCGTTTTAATGATAGCGATCGCGATTGTCTGACTATTTTTCTTGATTGGCTTCTGACTGACGCTCTCTGGCTTTTTTTACTGCATTAACTTGCTCTGCCACAATCACGGTGGAGCCAAGAAGTCCCAAGCCTGTGCCTATTTTGTCCACTTCTGTATCACCAGGGGAAAAAGTAAAACCTATTGCGAAGGCAGTGATTAACGTATAGACTGCGATTTTTAGATGATTAGCTCCTCTACCCAAATATAAAGAAGATGCGATGGGAGAGAGGAAAAAGCCTCCAATAATTACTGCAACTAAAGATTTATCGGCGAGTTTTTGAGTTCTTTGATAATCCCTTGTTGTAGGGTTAAAAGGATTATAGGGATTTTGTATTTGGGTTGTTACTTCAGTTATCTCCTGAGTAAAGTTTGCATCAACCATTTTGTTAGTCTCCAGATATTTGATGTGTGTGTTTACGTCTTGGTGAGCTTTCTTTAGTAGACATTTCATCCTTGGGCTGCACCGCTTGTGTAGTTACTTATTTCTGGAGTATTTAAGGATATGCAAAAAAATAGGAATCAAGTTAAGGATAATGGGAGCTATGGTTATTCAAAGGGTTTGTCTTCTTCTGTGACTCCTGGAAAATCCTACCTGAGATGTTTGATGCTTATTTCTAGTGTGATGATTTGGGTGGTGGGTATCCACACATAAAAAATTCCCCATAACTTCGTAGTTATAGGGAATCAAAAGTTTAGAAAAATCCTGAGTTAGTAGAGTTGGTGATACCAAGTAGAATCATCATAGGTATAAGAACCTGGATTATATTCGGTGTTACCGCCATAAACATCGCCATAGCCGTCAACATAGCAACTACTGTATCCCACACAATTTGAAGTATCGTAAGTATTCCCAGACCACATATCGTATCCAGTTTGTTGTGCTGAAGCAGATCTAACTCCTGTAGTTAATGCAGCCAAAGAAATCAAGGATAGTAAGGCAATTTTAGTCATAGATTTCATGATTGTTTTCTCCTGATTAAGAAAGTGTTTGTTTCGTAGTGAGTGATTATCTCACTGCTTACGTAGTTATTTATTTCTGGAGTCGATTGGGGTATGCAAAAATCGATTACATATTTTTGGAAAAAGTCTTATACTCTTTATCTTCTACGTGCAGGTTAGTTAAACAAGTTAGATATTCAACTCCACGATATTTTTGGACGTAAACAGATAAACCAAAATCAACTGGATATGCTACTTTAGTTGGGCTATAAGATGACCCAAGATAGCTCAATGTTGTACTACTAGATTCTTGACATGATCTATTATGTTGATACTCTGAGATGTTAATTGGATATTTATAAGTAGCTTCCTTTTGGTAAGAGCAGCCTCTATATTGATATTTCTTGGGAAGATTTGTCTTGGCGTTCATGGTTTTGCGTTTAATTATTTAGTAGCTATGAAATATATATCTAAAGAATTTATGATATGCACTTTTTTGATAAATTATTGGTCTTTGAATAGTTGGATTTTTTCAATAATATAAAAAAATCCCCGCAAATTATTTACGAGGAAAAAGGTTTGGCTAAAAATTAAGTTATTAGTCGTTACCAAGGAGAAACTTGGTAAGCATCATGTTGTAGATCTTGCATATATTGGTTGTAAAACTGCGTTTGCATGTCGCTAGTTCCTTGCATCATGTCTATTAACTGTTGCTGTTGGCGTTGCCAATCTTGTTGAATAAATTGCTGCATTTGATTGTTTGCTCCATAAGGATTAAAACCTGGATTTTGGAATCCTTGGGTTGGATAGCCTTGGGGTACTTGACCAGGATATTGTTGAGGTTGATATCCGTGACCAGGATACTGTTGTGCTTGAGCTGTAGTTGGTAAAGCGGTGATTGCTGTAGTTGCGATCGCACTCAAGATGATTGTTTTAGTAATGTTATTCATGATTGAAAGTTTCCTTTGTTTGCTTGTGTAGTTACTTATTTCTGGGATAAGTGAGGGTATGCAAAAAAATTTTCATAAATGAGTTATGAGGGGAGAAATAATTTTTGTAATAGCGATTGCTATCGAAAATATCTTTACCGATTCTTGCTTTGTCTCCAGATTGCTCTACCAAACTTGGCTGCTGTGGTTGCGGTTGCTCTTCGACAAGTATTATCACATTGGGCAGGATGAGAGGTTTGTGGTGTATTGGCTTGAATTGCGGGGATGATTTCTACTGCAACTATAGCGATCGCACTACTCATTATCCCGAAAGCTATAACTTGAACTAATTTCGATTGCTGACTCATCTCTTCGAGTTCCCAGGTTTTTATGGCTGTTGTCTTTACTTATTTCTGGGATATCGAGGGGCATGCAAAAAATAATCCTCGTAACTGGTGTACGAGGTGGCGAGTAATTTATTCTTTTGAGAAATCATGTCTCTAGCTACCACAAGGGATCACAACCTGCACAACCAGGACAGCCGTAACAATTTGGTCGTTCTTTAAACCAATGATTTTCTGTCGTTAGATTTTTGATAGTGTCTACACTAACGTAAGGATCAGATCCTTGATTGGGAATTGTTGGAGATGTTGGATTGAGGGGATCATTGTCGAGATTTTGTTGTGCTTTGGCTGTACTTGGCAGAGAGATTATAGCTATGGTAGCGATCGCACTCAGAATGATTTTGGAAGTGATTTTATTCATGTTCAAAAGTTGTCCTCGTTTACTTCTGATTTTGTTAGGACAATAATTACTAAGTTGACTAGCGTTGACATCTGGTTTCAATACAGACATCACCTTGGCAAGAAGAGCGATAACCTTGTCTGTCATTTTGTAAATCAACTAAAAAATTAACTATGGGACCAGGGATGCTTGTATTTCCACCATGAAAAAATAGCTGCGAAGTTGCAGGATCAAAGTGTACATTTCCTGTAGCTTGATAATTTCCCAGGTAATTATGACTAACTTGAGCAGAAAACCGATTACCTTGTACCTGAATAGAGGCAGTCTCATAATTTCCTCGGCTAGTTCTTTGGGCACATTGCCAAGTTCCATTCAAGTTTTGAGCTAGTGCTGGGGGTGCAAACATGCTAGAAGTAGCGATCGCACTTAGAAGGATTTTTTGAGTAACGTTTTTCATGATGTTGACTTCCTGTTTTATTACTTGCTTCAGAGTGAGTGTTTTGGATCAGCTATGATCCTCTATTTCTCACTGCTTGTGTCGTTACTTATTTCTGAAGCAGATTAAGGTATGCAGAAATTATTCTCAGAGTTGGATTTTGTGTTGAAGCTATTTACTCAAGCGCACTTCTGCTATTTCGGGAATATCGGGGATAAATAGATAGATCCTCCTGCTTCCTGTTTCTGGATTTAGTAGAAGGTCGAAATCAAGGACTATCGCTCGGTTAAATCGTTGTAAATAAGTGGGTAAGGTAATTTCTTTACCTTGATGGTCATAGTAACTAAGGAAAAACTTTTTATTACCTGATATTGTCAACTGTCTCATGATGGCCGGATTGTGGCGATAGAACGCAGGAACATCAAATAAAGATTTTGGTTTGGCTATAAGCTCGACAATTTTGATCTTTGTTCCTTCTGGCAGCTCATCAATAGCGGGAGTAATGTAGAGATTATGTTTATGATAAATAGCTGGCTCCGATTCTGTAACGTATTTCTTTCCATCAAAATCAATCCGAGTTCTGCTTGGAGAATCTCCATCTTCTGATGCCACATTTTGCAAGATTACATCAGGATCTATATAAGCATCCGTAATGTAGTAATCATCCAAAGATCCTGTATCGACTATTTTGATATCGTCTAAAAGATTTGCCGTTGCGAGATTGCTTAATGGGTTCGAGATGGTGTCAGACTGAGCGGAAACAACAGAACCGTTTTCACTACTATTTAGATAAGTACTATCTGCTGAAGGAGAGAATTCCTCAATTAGCACGGATAACATAATTATCATTCGAGTAAAAGCAAAAATCAAAACGATGAATTGGAGTAAGCCGCTTGCTCTACTACCTGATGTGGATTGTGAATTTGGCTCAGTTGAACTGTTATCTGTGCGATCAGATTTATCATGTGGATTAGAAATCTTGTCAGAAGTAGCTAGTGGTTCTGATTGTGGCTCCTCCTCAGCCAGCTTTTCTGCCAACTCTTGGCTTGTTTTAGCTAAGTCATATTTACCAAACTTTTGATAGAGAAATGCTTTGCGATAATGGATATCTGCAATATTAGGCTTGATTGCACTGGCTTTGGTTAAGCTTTCAAGAGCATCACTATACAGTTGGACTTTCATTTCGGCTAAACCCTTTTTGTAGTGAATTTCAAAAGAGTTAGGGGTTTTGGTAACTGCCTTTTGATAGCTCGTGATCGCAGAGAAATATTTACCTTGATTAAATTTATAATTTCCTCTCTCTAAATAATTCTTAGTCATTATTTTTTACTCTTCTATAAATCGTATAGATATTTATTTCTCGATCTATAAAAGATATGCAGTTAGATGATTAACGGTAAAAATCTAGAAGTATGGCTGTCTATTTTGGATTAAAAAAATTAATAGTAAATAGTTTATAGCTTTTCACTGTTAAAGTAGTTGATTTTTAATGATTTATTGTCTTGATTGTTAGGATTATTTTGTTCTGAAGTAAATAGTGCTCCTGCTGTCTAGGGTTCAAATTATTTGTGCATAATTTAGATGATAAATTCTTGATAAAAAAATGTTCTTAACTAAATTAGCTAAGAACATAAGATGAAGGTGAATTGCTATATTTGACTAATGTAACAGACGATATTCATTAGTATGATCAGGGCTGTAATGGAATTCGTAAGGATTTGCAATATTATTACTGCCACTAACATTACCTGTAGAATCAACGTAGCAGCTATTGTAGCCAACACAATTCGAGGTATCGTATGTGGCTCCAGTCCAAGGATCGGTGCCAGTTTGTGCCATAACAGATTTTGCTCCAATAGTAGTAATAGAACTTAATGAAAATAGAGTAAAAAGTGCAGTAGTTTTAAGTGATTTCATGATTTGGTTTCTCCTTAAAAAAGCTAAGTGTTTTTTGTTTCTATAGTTACTTATTTCTGGATCAGTCTAGGGTATGCATAAATTAAGTAGTTTGTCAAAAAAAGCTTGAAGCTTTGATTTTCTAAATGTATTAGAGAGTTAATTGTCTATGTTTGGATTTTTATAAAAAATATTTTGTCTGTAATCTTATATGAAACTTAAAAAAACT
>CAZSEZ010000131.1:0-11070 GCA_964606015.1 uncultured bacterium | reverse complement strand
GAAGATACTTGGGGGGTTGCCCCCTGGGACAATAGTTCAGTGCCAGGTTCCATTTTTTAAGAGCTCATTCATTTGTGAATGGGCTCTTATTGTTTTATTGTTTGTTTTCTGTGCTAATTAGTTTGATGGTTTTACGGCGACTTTCAATGATTTCTCCTATTTCTCTAGACAGTCTTGGAACCTTGTTGATAATGCTCTGAATTGCCTCGCTTTTAAGTACGAAAACCTTCATGTCCTCCACTACTGTAACTGATGTAGAACCTGAGTTTCCTGATACTAGGGACATTTCGCCAAAAATATCTCCTTTTGATAAGTGGGCAACCTCTTTTTCCTTACCCAAATAGTTAGTACTTAAAATTTTAGCTTCGCCAGAAGCTATCAGAAATAAGCTACGCTGTAATGTATCTTTTTTGATTATTATTTCTCCTACCCCAAAAGACCTAATTATTGAATTATTAGCTATTTGTTTTATGTAATGAGAATCTAAATAGCTAAAGCATGAAAAAGACCTTAACTTTTCAATTGATTGGGTGATTTGTTCTTCCTCATTATTTCGTACTGGCGGCTTGTGATATAAAGTTCTGATTGGAAAAGGAATGTCAAGATTATTTCTGTTTGCTGCATACCAAATACGTGTAATAAATTCATCTCTAATCTGAGGAACCTTATCGTAATCTGATAGAAAAAGTCTAACTCTATAATCTATTGAAGAATCATTGTAATAAATAGTTTGAATAACTGGCTCAGGCTTATTCAAAACTCCCTTAGTTGCCAATGCAGTTTCTTTAAGAACTTGTTTGACTTTATTTGGTGGATTGTCATAGGAAAAGCCGATTTCTATTGGTTCAACATGTAGCTTTTGAGGAAGTCTATAATTACGGATAATCTCTTTAGCTAAGACTGCATTAGGGATTACTAATAACTCTAGTTCTCGAGTTATCAGATGAACTGATCGCCAATTTACTTCGACTACTTTCCCTCTTATTCCGTTAAATTCCAGCCAATCTCCTATTTTGAAGGGACGCTCAAATAATAGAGCAATTCCTGAGAAAAGGTTGCCAAGAGTGTCTTGTAAGGCTAAACCAAGGACAATAGAGCTTACTCCTAAAGCAGTAAACAGGCCGCCTAAATCAGTGTTCCATACTACAGAAAGGACAACTGCTGTACCTACTAAAATTAAGAAGAAACGAATTAAATCACGAAATAACTTTGGAGTGTTAGCTTGCCAAGTTCCCTCTCTTGCTGAACCGAATAGTAAACCGTTGAGAAAAGATAGGAGTGCATGAATGGTACAAATACCAATCATTGTCTGGACTATCTGTACTATGGTAGTTTCTTCAGAGATTTCTAAAACTTTCTCGATCAGGATTAAGATTGCACAGCCAGGTAAAACTAAGTTACGAACGATTTGTAATGTAGCAGCGACGTAACTATTACGGTTTTGAATCGCAATAATTATTTCTCCCAACAACAGTATAGAAAGAGGGAAAATAAATATTAATCCTAATCCCCAAAGCATTGATGATTGCTGTAGAAAGAATTGTGACATGCAGTTTCTAAATATTGATTGATATTAACTTTAACGAGTTCTAATGAGGATGGATTAACCAAGTTTTAATCTTTCCTCTACCTGATATTTCTAATTCTGAAACTGATTCAAAGTCATAAATATCTTTCAAAGATAAATAGACATTCTCTGCAACTTGGACAACATTTCCTTGTCCAAAAGATTGTAATCGATGGGCTAGATTTACTGTGTCACCCCATAAATCATAGATAAATTTGCTTCTGCCAACAATTCCTGCAATTACCTCTCCTGAGTTGATACCAATTCTGATTTTTAGATTAGTGTTACGATCGCGATTAAAGTTTTGGAGTACTCTTATCATCTCTAGAGAAAAGTCAACTACTCTTTTACTATGGTCTATTCTCGGGACGGATAAGCCACTAACTGCCATATAACCACTACCAATTGTTTTGACTTTTTCCACACCATAAAGTTCTGCTGCTTCATCAAAGGAACTAACTAAATCATTGAGAAAAGAAACGACTTCATTTGCGGGTAATTCGCTTGAAAGTTCGGTAAAGCCGATTAAATCAGCAAATAAAACTGTAACGTTAGAAAAACTGTCAGCAATACTTTCTTCTCCACTTTTAAGTCGATTTGCAACTGGCTCTGGCAGGATACTTAACAAAAGTTGTTCATTCTCAGCTTCTCTTTTTCTGACTAACTGTTTTTGACTATGAAGATTGTCGATCATCTCATTGAAAGAAGTCGCCATCTGGCGAAATTCGTCTTTGGTTTGAACTCTCACCTTAACGTCTGTTTTACCTGTTCCTACCTCACGAAAGCCTTCAATTAACTGTCGTATCGGCTGGACAAAATAATAGGAGAATAAACCTGCAATTCCCGTAACTACTAGGACAATAACGCTAGTGGAAAAAAGAACACGATCTTGAAAATCTCTAATAGGAGCAAAAGCTTCTTCTCGATCTATTTGGGCTATTACTGCCCAATCTAAACCACTAATTTCTATAGGGCTGTATGCATTTAGGGTTTCAATTCCGCGATAATCGCGACTGATATTAATCCCAGTTTCTCCACTCAAGGCTTGTTTGACAGCTTTTGTATCTACTATCTGGTGAAAAATAGAGGTATTAAGCTTTTTAATTTGTTCTATTTCATCATCCGGTAACCCATTTTTTTTAATTTGTTGGAAATATGTGTCTGGGTCTTCAATGAGAAAGCGCGAAATACTTCTCATTCCCTGATCTTCTCCAACCAAATAGGTTTCGCCTGATTTTCCTAGTCCACTTTGCTCCCAACTCTCATTTCCCGTCATTACCTTATTAATCTGATCTAGGGAAATTTGAAAAGCTAAAATACCAATTAGCTTGGAGTCATCTATTATGGGACTTGCAATAAAAGCAGCAGGAGTTGCATAGGAAGGTCGATACGGTTCAAAATCGCTTATAGCAACAAATCCTGGATCTTTTCCCTTGCGGGTGGCTTCGAGCACTTGAGCTAAACCACTTCTTGCATAAGGCCCTTTATCTAGGTTAGTCGCAAAATCAGTTTCTTTTTCGACGCTATAAACGATGTCTCCTGTGTCAGTATCAATCAGAAACATATCGTAGTAGCCAAACTTATCAATAAAGTCTTTGTATGTTGATTGGATTGAGCTATGTAACTGACTATAGTTGCTACCATCTTTGGCATCAATTAAAAAACTTTTTTTTCCTACTGCATTACTGTTATTGGCAATGTAATTGTACTGGAGGTAGCGAGCAGCAGAAATTCTAGGCAGGTATGCGAAAAGTAACGGTATTCCCTCAACATTTTTTGTCAATCTAGGAAGAAATTCTTGCTGATAGTAATTCTGAAGCTGGCGATTCCAATTAGGGCTTACTGGTTTTTTTTCTATTTCCTGAAAGGAGCCTTTAAGGTCTCGCATTGCTTCAATTACCCCAGGCATTTGGCTCATTGCTTGTACCTGAGAACGGAGATTTTTAAAGTAGCTTTCTATTTGATATTCTTTAGCTTCTCGTAGACCGATTAGTTGGTTGAAAATACTGTTACTAAGAGCTTGCTGTCCGTTACTGTAGCCAATGTAAGCGATCGCAGATATAGAACTAATACAGACGACTAACAGGATCAGCATCAGTTGTGACTGGATACTGAGTTTCTTAAACAAATTATTCAACATCAAAAACAAAAAGGGAAAGATACTTCACGGTCTTATCGATATTGCTTTAAAGCTTATCTCAATCTAGAAGATAATTTTAATACGATAGTGTTTCACCATGTAAGATTTTCTGAAGCCAGTGTTTTAATCTTTTACATTTCTGCTTTGCACATGATTTCTGGAAGATTGATGTGAATTGGATGATATTTCGGTAGGTGATTTTATCCAAAATCATAATTGAGTGATTACAATGCAAAAGAATTATCGCTAAATCATCTGGTTTGAGTCTTTTACCCTATGGCATTACTAGAAGTCGAACGCCTCAAGATTGCTTATCCTCAGAAAGCAGACGGAATAATCACCTGGGCTGTTGATGATGTTTCGTTTAGTCTAGATCCTGGAGAAAGGATTGGCTTTGTGGGTGAATCTGGTTGCGGTAAGTCAACTATCGGTAAAACAGTAATGCGTTTGCTGCCAGAGGGTAGTCAAATCGAGGGGGAGATCGAGTATGAAAAGAATTCGATTCTGACTCTCAAAGCTGCCGATTTAAGAACGTTTCGCGGAGAAGTCGTCTCGCTAGTTTTTCAAGATCCTATGACTAGGCTAGATCCTTTGATGACTATAGGAGAGCATTGTTTAGAAACACTTCAGGCGCATCGACCAGGTCTGTCCCGTAAAGTTGCTAAAGATAGAGCAATTGAGGCTTTAGAAGCCGTGAAGATACCTGCCGAGCGTTGGGGACAGTATCCTCACGAGTTTAGTGGTGGGATGAGGCAAAGAGTTGCGATCGCACTGGCTTTATTGCTTGAGCCAAAAGTAATCGTGGCTGATGAACCAACAACTAGTCTTGATGTCACTGTCTCGGCAGAAATTCTTGATGAGTTGACTCGGTTATGTACAGAAAGAGATATGGCTTTGTTGTTGATTTCTCATGATCTAGCGATGGTAGGGGAATATTGTGATCGCATTGCTGTAATGTATCAGGGCAAAATAGTCGAGATCGGTTCTACTGAGGCCATCTTGCACCGACCACAACACCCTTACACCAAATCTTTACTTGATGCTGCATTGAAACTGCAAGCAGATGCTAAAAACGATTCAGACTTTCAGCAAGCTGAAAAAGCTGAACCTTTACTAAAAGTGAAGCAGTTGCAGCAGCACTTTACCCTAGAAAGTAGTTTGATTCAGCAACTTTTGACCAAGAAAAAAAATGTGATCAAAGCTGTGGATGGTATCGATTTTGAGCTCTACTCTGGCGAGATTTTGGGTTTAGTGGGAGAGTCTGGCTGTGGCAAGAGCACCTTATCCAGAACAATTTTGCAGCTTTTGACTCCTACTCAGGGATCGGTAGAATTTTTGGGGCAGGATCTAACCAAGCTATCACGGGAGGAAATGCGGACATATCGTCGAGATATCCAAATGATTTTTCAAGATCCTCATGCTTGCTTGAATCCTCTGATGACTGTGGGTGAGAGTATTAGTGATCCTCTGGCAATCCATAGGATAGCTACTGGTGCCACAGCAAAGGCCAAAGTAAGCCAAATGCTAGAGAAAGTTGGCCTCACTCCCACAGAGGACTATTATCATCGTTATCCTTCAGAGCTTTCAGGCGGTCAACAGCAGCGAGTTGCAATCGCTCGTGCTTTGATTACCAACCCCAAATTAGTAATTTGTGATGAGCCTGTTAGTATGCTAGATGCGACTGTCCAAACTCAGGTACTGGAGTTGATGCTGGAGCTTAAGGCTGAATTTGAGCTGACGTATCTTTTTATCACTCATGATCTTTGGGTTGCACGCTTTTTCTGCGATCGTATTGCGGTAATGAATGGGGGTAAGATTATTGAGCTTAACGATACTCAGGAGATGTTCGAGCGACCCCAGCATCCCTATACCCAAAAACTGCTCTCTGCTGCTCCACTACTGGTTAATTGTTAGTCTGTCGACTAGGTGATGCATCGTGAAAAGTATGCTGTTTTACTGTAGAGCGCGCTTTCTAGAGTTGGGGCTCAAGGAAATTTAGTGGTTGTTAGTTAAGTGGTTAAGAGTTTTATGAAAGTTTGCGTTATTTTAGGGACTCGTCCCGAAGCGATTAAATTGGCATCTGTGATTCAAGAGTTGCGCAAGCGATCTGAAATTACAACTTATGTCATTTTGACCGGTCAGCATCGGGAAATGGTTGATAGTGTGATGGAATTGTTCCAGCTCAAGGGCGATCGCGATCTCAACATTATGAAACCCAAGCAAAGCCTCACAGAGATCACCTGTAATAGTATGCAGGGGTTAGAGAATATCTTTCAGGAACTAGAACCAGATTTGGCGATTGTTCAAGGAGATACTAGTACGGCTTTCGCTGCTGCTTTGGCTGCTTTTTACCAAAAGATCCCGATAGCCCATGTTGAGGCAGGACTTAGGACTGACAACATCCTGAATCCTTTTCCTGAGGAGGCTAATCGTCGTTTAATTTCTCAAATTGCCAGGTTCCACTTTGCTCCTACTGAATTGGCTGTGGCTAATCTCCATAAATCCGATGTTACTGGAGAGATTATTCAAACTGGAAATACGGTGATTGATGCTCTATTGACTGTGGCTCAACAAAGTCCTGCTTGTATAGTGCCAGGTTTGGACTGGTCGCAATATCGCGTTATTTTAGCTACTGTGCATCGGCGGGAAAATTGGGGACAGCCCCTACAAGACATTTTGCAAGGTTTTAAACGTGTTTTAAAAGAGTTTCCTGATACTGCGTTGTTATTGCCAATGCATCGTAATCCTACTGTTAGAGAACCGATTCAAGCTGCGTTAGGTGGTTCTGATCGAGTCTTTTTGACTGAGCCGTTAGACTATAAAGAGTTGGTAGGCGCAATTTCTCGTTGTTGTTTGTTGCTAACAGATTCTGGGGGACTGCAAGAAGAGGCACCTAGTTTGGGCAAGCCTGTTCTGGTACTTAGAGAGACTACCGAAAGACCAGAGGCTGTAACCGCTGGAACCGCAAAATTGATCGGGACTGATTCTGACAAAATTGTGGCTGCTGCGGGAGAATTGCTGAGTAATCAAGCAGCATATGAGCAAATGGCAAATGCGATTAATCCTTTTGGTGATGGCAAAGCAGCTCAACGAATTGTGGAAACTATCTTACAATCATTCAAGTAGACTTAATTGAATTTCTTAAATGACCTTCGTTTGCTAAGATTTTGATTAGGCTTAATATTAGGAGAATATTAAATGTTGACCTTAAAAGTGGTGGTTTACATCACCGTGTTTTTCTTTATCGGCTTATTTATCTTTGGTTTTCTTTCTAGCGATCCCTCTCGTAACCCTGGTCGCCAAGATCTCGAATAATCGATATAACTTGTCGCAAGCATTATTGCTAAAAAAATGGGAGACAGCTTATGTCCCCTATTTTTTTGTTTATCTTTGTCTATAATAGATATCTTGCTGGTACGACTAAACTATTATTATTTGACTCAAAGTTACTATGGAAAAGAATCCTGCTCTAACTCAAGAGCCACGCTACGAACCCGCAATTGTGATTCCCTTGAAGCAAGAATCTTCTCTAATTGACTGGCTCAAGGCAAATGATCGTCTGATCCCTCGCGAACCATCAGAAAAGGAAAATCTTGACGCTGCTCATGATGATGTTAGTGAACTACTCAGCGATGACTACGATGAAGAGGATGATTTTGACTCTGATGATGATGATTAAATGATTGGTATGGTGCCTTGCCAAGCACAATCATTCGCCAATTTAAGATTGTTTGTGCAACAATGAACGCGAACTTTCTCAGGTACTGTACATCGTGAATCAAAAATCGATCTCTTCCCACAAACCGATCGATCTTTCTGGCACAAGCCTCATGTTAGTTTTGGCTTGTGCTTTATTCTTGGCAACTATCTTGTTCGATCGCGCTACTTCTAATGGTTTTAACCTGTTGTCTAGTATGACCCTTCCTGTAGTTTTGGGGGGAGTAACTAGCGCTGTACTTGGTTATAAGGTAGTACCTATTTTACAAAGGCTTAAAACAGGGCAAGTAGTTCAAGAGGATGGCCCTCAATCTCATCTCAAGAAAGCTGGAACCCCTACTATGGGAGGGATCTTTTTTATCCCAGTAGCCGTGGCTGTTTGTTTGGCGTTGACTAACTTTGATTTCGACGCGATCGCAGTATGTGTGGTTACGTTAGCCTATGCTTGGATTGGTTGGTTTGATGATTGGCAAGTTTTGCGTAAGCAGTCTAACAAAGGAATTTCCCCTCGTACAAAACTAAGTTTGCAAATTGCGATCGCAATTCTGTTCTGTATTTGGCTGTGGTACTACAAATTTCCTGAAGTTAGTCAAATAGTTCTCCCCGCAGGAATTACATTTTCCGTGAGTTGGTTGATTTTTCCTTTAGCAGGTTTTGTTTTGGCTGCCGAGAGTAATGCGACTAATCTGACAGATGGTGTTGATGGTCTGGCAGCTGGAACGAGTGCGATCGCGTTTTTAGGTTTGGGTATGCTTATTTTTGCGACATCTCCTAGTCTGGCAATTTTCTGTGCTGCAATGAGTGGTAGTTGCTGGGGATTTTTAGTTCATAATCATAATCCAGCTAGGGTTTTTATGGGAGATACTGGCTCTCTAGCTTTGGGAGGTGCCCTAGCTGCTGTCGGTTTGGTCAGTGGTAACCTATGGACTTTATTTGTGGTTAGCGGTCTATTCTTTATCGAATCGTTATCAGTGATTGCTCAAGTCGGTTATTACAAAGCAACCAAGGATGAAACTGGGAAAGGAAAAAGACTCTTTAAGATGGCTCCTATTCACCATCACTTTGAATTAAGTGGTTGGAGTGAGACTCAAGTGGTGGGAATTTTCTATTTGGTCAGTTTGCTGCTGTGTGGTGCTGCTTACCTATTACGTTGATATGGTTGCAATCATTTAAGTGATTAGTTAAATCAAAGTTTTTGAAGAATCTAATCCCTTTTCTGCTGTTTTGCCTCGTGCTGAACAACTGGATTACTATTTCGTTGTTCCCATTGACTGGCTTCTTGGCCTGCTGCGATCGCTTTTTGTAACCTATTAATGGTTTCTTGCCAGTTTTGCCTGGCCTCACTAGAGAGACGAGAGCTTTGTAAACTAATGCTGCTAGCTAAGTCTTCTGCCAGTTCTGGTAGGGCATCTGCAGACTTCTCTAGCACTTTGCGGGTTTCTTTGCCTGTACGGGGAGCGACGAGGAGACCGATAACCGTGCCAATGGCACTACCGATTGCCAACCCTGTTATGAATATACCTGCCTGATTCTGTCTTGACATCTTGATCCTAAGCCTCAGTTCTATCCTGTGAGCAGTGCGTGACTATCCCCGTGTCTGGTGATCTAACTACCAGTTACCTGTGTATTTCCCAGCTTACCATTGTCATCTTCAGGAATAAGACTAGCCTGAGCTTTCTGTCCAAATGTTAAGAAAAGTTGCTATTTGCAGAAAATTAACTATCAAACTATCAGTAAGTAACGGTTGGTTCATGCAGACCGATTGTTGATTCATACAATTCCAGAGGGTAACTACTTAACGGTAGTCCCCTTTTTTTATCCCTACTCACTAGTTCTTTGCAGTTCAGTTCTTGTGTAGTTCAGAGCTGCTCGAGGAAATCTGCCGTAATCTCGTAGCCAAAGAGTTGTGAGAAAGAACTTAAACTGGAGCCAATAGCTAAATTATATTTTTTGCTCCATTGAGCTAATACAAAAATCTTGTGCATAACATAAATTTCCAAAGCTTCAGGGTTAAATATAATTCCTTCACTGCGACTAAATTGATGAGGAACTAGCATCGCAGTGTAACGGACCAACTCTCCTGATTTCCAATCTAGGATCAATGGCAGCCAGGGGTATAAAGCATCAGCACGAACAAACCATAATCTGATCTCTGGAACCTCTGAAAGCTCTCTAGGGTCATCTGCTGCCTGCTGATAATCAATGGCAAATTGTAACTGTTGCTCTTTTAATTTATCCCCACCTTGCGTTAGTAATTTTTCTATTTCAGTGGTTAGGATCGATATATCAAGGCGATCAATCGCGTTCTTATTCAGAGTTATTTTGGTACTCATAAAAATCTAAAATTATACATTTTTCTGGCGCGATTTCTAGCTAGACTAGACTATTAGACTTATTTTAAGCTAAAGTTGTAATGACTATGTATTAGGTTTTCTCCCCGAGTTCCTTGATATGAAAGATGCAGCAGTAAGCCTCAAGCCAATCAAATCGTTGCAGGATGCCATTGCTCGCTGTCAGGATCTGGGAATGCGAGTTAGTCGTCAGCGCCGTTATATCTTGGAGCTGCTTTGGGAACGACAGGAGCACCTCTCGGCCAGGACTATTTACGATCTTTTAAACCAAGAAGGGAAAGAGATTGGACATACATCGGTTTATCAAAATTTGGAGGCTCTCTCTGCTAATGGTATTGTGGAGTGCTTAGAGAGATCTGAAGGTAGATTGTATGGGAACATCAGCGACTCTCATAGTCATGTGAATTGTTTGAATAGTGAACAAATAATTGATGTTCATGTGAAGTTGCCACCCGAATTGCTTGCTGAGATTGAACAGCAAACAGGAGTCAAGATTACTGATTATCGAATCGATTTTTATGGTTATCAGCAGTAGAAATAGTTGTTGATTCAGCGATGTTGATTCAAAAAGATAATCGATACGACACACAACAAGTTATAATCTTGAATTTGGGACTATTTTATAACTGTTAACATTTAGGGAGAATATATATGTCTCGATATAGAGGACCCAGGCTGCGCGTTGTGCGACGCTTGGGAGAATTACCAGGTCTAAGTCGTAAAAGTCCAAGGAGAGCTTATCCCCCTGGACAGCATGGTCAAGCGCGTAGAAAGCGTTCTGAATATGCAATTCGTCTAGAAGAAAAGCAAAAGCTACGTTTTAACTATGGCGTTAGCGAGAAGCAGCTAGTGCGCTACGTTCGTAAAGCTCGTCGAGCTACTGGTTCTACAGGTCAGTCTCTACTGCAACTTCTAGAGATGCGCCTAGACAACACAGTATTTCGTCTTGGTATGGCAGGTACAATTCCTGCTGCACGTCAATTGGTTAACCACGGCCATGTAGTTGTCAACGGTAGAGTTGTAGATATTGCTAGCTATCAGTGTCGCCCTGGTGACGTAATTTCTGTCAGAGAACGCGATCGCTCTCGCAAATTAGTAGAGACTAATATGGAGTATCCCGGTTTAGCCAACCTACCAAGCCACCTAGAGTTTGATAAAAATACTCTTACTGGTAAAGTAAACGGCGTTATTGAAAGAGAATGGATTGCGCTACAAATCAACGAATTGTTGGTTGTTGAGTATTATTCCAGAATGGCATAATTTATTGCTGTTATTTGGTTTTAGGCTAAGTTCTT
>CAZSEZ010000130.1:0-11196 GCA_964606015.1 uncultured bacterium | reverse complement strand
ATTACTTCGTTAACATCCTGGGTTTTGGTAGCACCAACTAAACTTTGAGCATCACCAACGATTGCTGCATCCAAACCCAATCTCTGGGCAATGGTCAGAGCATTAGAACGCCCAGGAATCCCCCACAATAATCTGTAAGTAGGTTGGAGGGTACTGTCATCAAATTCTACCGAAGCATTCTCAAATCGTTCGTCTTGGTACTTGAGAGCTTTGAGTTCGCCGTAGTGGGTGGTAGCAACAGTAAGTAGAGAGTTACCTGCAAGATATTTGAGTAAAGCGATCGCTAAGGCACTGCCTTCAGCTGGATCGGTTCCTGCACCGACTTCATCGAGTAAGACTAGAGAATTTTGTTGGTTTTCAGGCTTAAGAGCGTCAATGATGCGCCCAATCCGACGGATATGTCCCGAAAAAGTAGATAAGCTTTGTTGCAAGGACTGTTCGTCACCAATATCGGCCAAAATCGAGTCAAACCAAGGCACTTCTACAGGAACCTGGGCAGGCACAAACATTCCTGCTTTTGCCATCAGTGCAGCTAGACCAATAGTCTTGAGAGTGACAGTTTTGCCCCCTGTATTGGGGCCTGTGATCGCTACGACTCTAGTTTCGGGTTGTACTTTGACATCGATAGGTACGACGGGATTGCCTTCTTCATGTTTGGCTTGCCACACCAATAAAGGATGTTGTAGACGGCGCAGCGTAATGATTTCTTCGGGTTGACTAAAACGAGGCGGATTAGCATCAAGCCAAAGAGCATAACGTGCCCTTGCTGTAGCAAGATCTAACTTGGTAGCGACAGCTAATAAAAATTCGAGATCTTCTCTAACTTCAGCAACTTGTTCGGTCAGAGCTTGGAGGATTGCTTCTTCTTCACGTTTTTCTTGTTTTTCGGCTTGTCGGAGTTGATTGCCAAAATCAACTATCGATCGCGGTTCGATATAAAGAGTAGAACCAGTACTAGAAATATCATGAACAATGCCAGGGATGCTTTCTTTTTGAGGCGCTTTTACAGGCAGAACAAAGCGATCGCTGCGTTGAGTGATGACCGCTTCCTGCATTGCTCCCATATTCTTCTGCATGATGCGTTGTAGCTTCTGCCGAATCTGAGAACGGAGACTTTTGATCTTGTTACGAATCCCAGCCAGTTTTGGGTTAGCGCGATCAGTGATATCCCCTGCGTCATCGATACAATGGTGAATTTCTTGCTCGATTTCGGGATAAGTCCTTACATCTTGAATCAATCGATTAAGAGTGACTAATTCTTCGGCTTTAGCGTCAATAGTCCGCCTCAAGTAACGCATTCCCGCTAGGGTAGTTGCCAAATCTAACAGTTCTTTGGCTGATAGCATCCCTCCTAGTTCAACTCTAGCTAGAGGTTCGCTGATATCTTTGATACCGCGAAAAGTCCAACCCGAATCTAGCTGTTGTTCGAGGTCATAAATTTCTTGGGTTTGAGTTAGGAGTTCTAAACTAGCCTCTTTAGTCGTTGGTAACTGAATCTGCCTTGCTGCGATCGCCCCTAACTTGGTATCAGCAAAAGTTGCTAAATGCTGACATAAGCGGTGCCATTCTAATAAATCTAAAGTTTCTTGTGCGATGGACATTCTCTAAATAAGCTTACTAAAAATACTCGTCCCAAAGTGCTGGGACTACCAACAAAAAAAGGTTTATGGTTTAAAACTCTGTATCTGATATCTTACACAATTTACTCAATGCACACTATAGATAATTTTTGTATCAAATTTTATTGCAGAGAACTGAGAGACTTCGTTACACTTATTTACATAATCCGGAATACATAATTATTCATTTAGCTTTAGGAGCTACCAAATTATGGAAAAGCAAGACAGCAAGGTCGGCTTCACTAATTTTGCCGAAAACCTTAATGGACGTTTAGCAATGTTGGGCTTCATCATTGCGATCGCAACCGAACTAATGACTGGCAAAGGCATCTTAGCCCAGCTAGGTCTGATGTAAACTCATCACAAGTGATTCTTAACCAAATATCGTCCCTGTAGTCGCTTTTTGCCTAAGCTCTACAGGGGCTTTTTTTTGACAATTTAAAAGTTGACCAAATTGCGATCACTTATAATTTTGGCTCAGAGCAGCATATCAAGTAACAACTATTGTTCCTAATTCATCAAAGACTTAAACCAAATTAAATAAGATGGCACACTCATGGCAACGATTCACGATTTGAGTACCATTTAACTAATGCAGGTATTCTCTACTGAATATTGATGAAAATTATTCAAGGCGATCTAATTGCTTTAGCCAAAGAGAACTATTTCGATGTTATCATCCACGGCTGTAACTGCTTTTGTACTATGGGTGCAGGAATAGCTAAAGCAATCCAGCAAGAGTTTCCTGAAGCTTACGCAGCTGATCGCCAAACGGAGAAAGGAGACAAAAGTAAGTTAGGAACTATTAGCTATGCATCAATAAACCGCGATGATTTGGATTTGGTGGTGGTGAATGCCTACACTCAGTTTAATTATCGAGGCCAAGGCGTACTGGTAGACTACGATGCAGTAGCCTCTGTAATGCAGAAAATCAAACAAGGATTTTCAGGTCAGAAAATAGGCTATCCCAAAATAGGTGCGGGTCTAGCTAAAGGTGATTGGACAATCATCGGTCAAATTATTGAGAGAGAGTTAGCCGGAGAAGATCTCACTTTAGTCGGGTTTGTCAGATAAAACTCAAAACCAGTCACGATTACTTTTGTTCTTGATCTTATTTAAGTTCGTTTTACCTAGTTCTGGGGATTTACTTTTAAAACCAAAGTCACTCTCTATTTCCTTACCAGAATTGGTCAAAGGGACAATATTTTCTGAGGCACTATGGTTATGACCCAGTCGTTGTAGTAAATTACGACTTTTTTCTTTTACGACTTTGGCTTGGTTAATAGTTGTCTTGAGGTCTTCTTTGACTTTGTTACCGATCGCGTCAGAAAAATTATCAACAGCAGAATCTTTTGTTTTGGATTGGTAGCTACTAGGGATTCTACCAACAGCACAGCCCTGGACAACTGGTTTATCGTAGGTGACCGCAGTTTGATTCAAAAAAGGGCTAGTTTGACTTTTGATTTCCCGAATACTGCGATCGCTAATACAAAGAGATACTGGTTGATGGCAAATCGCCGTTGTCGTCCAGAGTCGTTCTCGTTGTTTTGGGTTATTGTCCCAAAGATATGTCAAATTTGGGTATTTGGCTTGATGATTGATTTGTCTGGCTAGAGCAAATACCTCAGAACTGCGACTCTGAGAATTGTTGAACTCAAGATTTTTATAATTAGTGTAAATAGGTTTTTTGCTGTCTACTTCGTATTCTTCTTTCCACCAAACTTCTAGAATATAGCGATAAAGATTTTGGAAAGGTTGCAAATAGAGATCCGTGTAAGCAGGAAAATCTAAAAGCTGTCTGCGCCGATTGATCTGAGTGACGTAGCCAACAAAAATATAGAGTGGTCGCCCCCGATTATCCTTGGAGAGTAAGTTAACGATCTCTTGATCCATACCCTCAAGCAAATCTCGCACCATACAAGTAACACCAACCACGCAGTGGGAAGGGCTCTTAAAAATCGACCAACGTGGATTAGCCGAAAGCTTATTTGCTCGATCTAGGGTGGCTAAGATGTGACGTGAAGCCCAGCTTTTTTCTTTTTCGCTAAAATCTTCGGGTAAAGTGATAAAACGAAAATCGATGTAATAACTACGACCATAAATAATCGCGGACCAATCATGACTAGTTGGCTGTTTTTTAGACATCTGCTGTGACCTCACTTCCACCTAAAAATAGAGAAACTTGCTGTAATTCTGCGGCTAACAGTTGCATGTTCTTCTCAATCAAAGCGATTTGCTGGTTACTATTTTCCAAATCAACAATCTGGCGATCGGTACCCCCTCTTTGGAGCCATTTTAAAACTGGATTAGTTTGCTTATCTGTTTCCAGGTTTTCTTTGAGTAAATTTCGTTGATTCTTGAGGGCGATCGCATAAGACCTCAGTTGAGCATAAACCGCAAAAACAATCGGTAAATGAACATTTACCGGCATAATCAAGCCGTTATCAGTATCCGCCTCTAGTTCTTTCCCAAGACTGACAGGACAAATCATCACTAGCCAACCCGAATCGGGAGTAAATAAAGCTTGAAAAAGAGTTTGAATATCTGCAAGGACTTCATCTTTATCGCGATGTTGACAAAGGTCGTACTTAGTAATCACGATGGCAATAGGAAAAGGACGACCATTAGAAGGTTGGAAATTTTTGCTGGTATATTGCTGCAAAAACTGATTCATCCGATCACTTTTCAAATTGCGAATTGTCGTCGATGTCAACTGCTCTCTGAGATATTCTCCCGAAATTGCCAAAAAGATACAGTCGGCATTTTGCACATATTGGCCTAACTCTTGGACATCTTGCTCATGAGAGCGATCGCTAAGAGCCAAGCCACGATAGTCTAACCATTCAAAGCCAGTAATCGGGTGAAAGCCATAGTTAAATTCAAACGAACAACGCTCCATAACCCCAGCATTTGGTGGTGGCCAACGGTCTGCCCCTTGAATAGAAATTAACTGTTCCCATCTTTCGGTTAACTCCAAATCCGCATCAAGATCTTTGGCTGAGAGAGTAAACCCCTGTACACCACTTTGCATCGCTGCATACATTCCCAAGAGGTAGCTAGTTTTGCCAGCTCCTGTAGTTCCCAAAATGGCAATTTTTAGATCTTGTATTTGCAATTTAGTTGGCTCCTTACGTTACTGTTAGTCGCTCGTTGGTTGCTTGGGGTTAGTTATATAAAAACTCACTATTTTTATCTTGATTTTTAGCTAATTGAAAATTATCTCTAGTTTTCTAGTCTTTTGGTTTTCATAAATCCTGCTTAGAACCAGCGATCTGATTGATTTGAGGTCTTTGTTCTTGGTTTAGACGTAGGGTTAAAGATTGCCCAAGGGTCTTTTACGGCTTGATAAAAACCAACTTCTGGTTTAGAACGCCTCGACTCGCGAGCATCTACGGCTAATAGATCGAGAAATTCTCTCACAGACTGAGGACGTTTAGCAATTTCCATTGACATTGCTTGCTCTACAGCGCGAGAAGTGCGATCGCTAATTTCTGGTTCAGTTGCTTTAATAGCCTTCAGTTCTAGACCTGCCGCTCTCTCAATTGCCGACACAGGTATTTTACCTACCAACAAATGATACAGGGTTGCTCCCAAAGCATAGATATCCGTATAGTCTGCACATTTTAAAGCCTGTCCATACTGTTCCAAAGGTGCATAACCAGGAGTAAACAAAGTAGTGACATGAGTAGTTTGTCGACCCGCAAAATCTCTAGCTGCGCCAAAATCGATTAAGACAGCTCTCCCGTCCTCGGCCAGCATGACATTATCTGGTTTGATGTCTTGATGAAGCATCTGCGAATGGTGTACCACTGCTAGAGCCTCGCCAACAACGCGAATATACTCAAGAGCATCTGCTTCAATTAGCCTGCCACCACGGGACTTCAGCAATGCTGCTAAGGTTTGACCCTGAAGATACTCCATAACCATATAGGCTGTGTTGTTTTCCTCAAAGTAATAGTAGACTCTGACGATTCCAGGATAATTAAATTGCCCTAAAGTCCTACCTTCTTGTAAAAATCTTTCTTTAGCACTTTTGTAAGTTACCCGATCCCATCTCCCAGCAGAAACAACTGTTGCCCCACTTCGCCAACAGCCTTCAGGAAAAAATTCTTTGATCGCCACAGGCCGATTTAGCTTGGTATCTACTCCTTGATAAGTGATACCAAATCCCCCTTGACCCAAGACTTTTGTAACCTGATATTCTCCATTAGCCAGTAAAACACCTGGACTGAGAACCCCAGATAATCTGGCGGTCATACAACCTCACTCCTAAACATTCTCAACAGATAGATAACTCAGATCGGATGGTTAAACCCAATTGACGATTTGATTTGTCCCATACTAACCTCGATTTTTAAAATCTACGAATTTTTACTTATCAAGTTGGTAACACCAAAAACTAAATGACTTACGTGCCTGTTAAAGATATCGACTCAGCAGCCCCGACATTAGTTGCTAGCGACTTCAGAATAATCACTTAATCTAGACCAAGTCTTACCAATTAGGTCTTTGAGCCAGCGTCTTTGTCCCAAATCGAGAATGCAGTGATCTTGCAAAATTTCTGCTTCCAAATCAGCCAGGGTTTTACCTTGTTGGCGAGCATTTTGGACGATGGATGCGATCGCCAGAGCAATAACTTCCACTGTGGGGGATTTTTGCTGAAGATTTGAAATATCTTCTGGTGCAGTAAGGATAGAGTAATTCATTAAATTAGGTATTTAAAGTGTCTTTTGCTAACTAGAAATCTGTTATTAAAATCTGGCTAATGATTGATGTTTAGTAATTTCAGCTTGGAGGGCTTGGTAATATAGACTGGATTTATAATTTGCTTGGATTTGGTTCGCCAGCATAACCTTGGTTTTGAGAAATCTTTTATTTCTTCAACTTATATTTATATTTAGTTTTTCCTATGCAAGAAATTCTCTACATTGAAGTTCCCACTCCTGAGATAACAGCAGTTACAACTTGGCTACAAGAAACTTGGCAACCTCAAGCTGGCACTAAGATAATTAATCCTGGGGGGATTCGTCTTCAGTATTTACCCCAGTATCAAGGTGAATTAACGATTTTTGTCTGGCAACTACAACGCACCACCTACCTGAAGATGTTTCTGTGGGCTGGATCCGAAGGCAAAACCACCTTACCCAAGAGCAAAGTCACAGCAGTCAAAAAGCAACTAGTTTCAGAAATTCGCGCAGCTTTCCCGCCAAATTATCCAGCACCACCCAAAATCGATCTCAGCAAACAATCGATCTTTGAAGCTTTAGCCGAGCATTATCCCCAAACAGTTAAATACTTCCAAAAGTTTCCCAATGGCGAGTACGATCTCAATCGGGTTTATTGGTGGGAACAACGCTGGCGCGAAAGTGTAACCAATCCTCAAGAGCCCAAAGAAGTAATCGTCAAAAGTTCTAAGTCCCTAAGTGAAGAACCAGAATACGACCTAATTTACATTGGGGGAGCGTTAGGGGTAATTCACGCTGCTGTCATGGCAGAAAAAGGTTATCGAGTTTTGTTAATCGAAAGATTGCCCTTCGGTAGGATGAATCGAGAATGGAATATTTCTCGTGACGAGTTCCAAAGCTTGATTAACTTGGGTCTGTTTACCCCAGAAGAATTTGAAAACATCATTGCTGCTGAATACAAAGACGGCTTTAATAAGTTTTTTGATGCTTATAATCCAGAGCATCTTAAGGCTCCAGTTCTATATACTCCCAAGGTTTTGAATATCGCAATTGATGCAGAAAAACTACTCAAGTTTTGTGGAGATAAACTAATTGCTGCTGGCGGAGCTATTTGGGACGAAACCGAATTCATCAAAGCAGAAATTGCAGACAATGGCGTAACTCTCGATCTGGTGGATTTGTCAGATAAAACTGCAAAGCAAGCCACAGGTAAACTGCTTATGGATGCAATGGGGACGGCTTCCCCAATCGCTTGGCAACTCAATGGTAAGAGAACTTTTGATAGTGTCTGTCCTACAGTGGGTGCTGTAATCGAAAGTGGGGTTGCTCCTGAAGTCTGGGACGAGCAATATGGTGATGTGCTGAATTCTCATGGAGATATTTCCCGTGGCAGACAATTAATTTGGGAATTGTTTCCTGCTGGTAATGGTGAACTGACTTTTTACCTATTTCACTATCACCAAGTACATCCTGAAAACCCAGGTTCTTTGTTAGAGATGTACGAGGATTTCTTCTCGATTGTGCCTGAGTATCGTCGTTGCGATATGGATGAGTTGGTTTGGAAAAAAGCCACCTTTGGTTATATCCCTGGTCACTACAGTACTAGTAGTAGCGATCGCACTGTGGCATTTGATCGGATTCTGGCGATCGGTGATGCAGCCTCTTTGCAGTCTCCGTTGATCTTTACAGGGTTTGGTTCACTAGTTCGCAATCTAGATCGTTTAACGACACTTTTGGATACGGCTCTCAAGCACAGTCTTTTCACAGTAGAAGACTTGAGTAATATTCGGGCTTACCAGAGCAATATTTCGGTTACTTGGCTCTTTTCTAAGGGAATGATGGTGCCCACGGGTAAGGTGTTACCACCCCAACGAATCAACTCGATGCTGAATACTTTCTTTGGCCTACTAGAGTCCCAACCGCCAGAAGTTGCCGATACTTTCATCAAAGACCGTACTAATTGGTGGATGTTTACTCGGCTAGCTCTAATTGCAGCACGGAAAAATCCTGCTCTGTTGTGGTGGATTTTGGAAATGGCTGGCAGCCAAAGTTTAATCAAATGGTTGGGTTCTTACTGGGCGTTTAGCTTAGATGCTGCACGCAAATCACTACTAATATCTTGGTTTCCTGGTTGGCTCAAGGAGTCTCAGTCCTGGCTGGAGGAAAAGTATCCTAGTTTGTGGTTAAAATTGTTGAGTTTTAGTTATCAGTTACAGTATTCGGCAGGAAAAACTAAGACTAGTTAATAATTCTGCAATCGCTTTACTTCAATAATTTTCTCACTAAATCCTCTACCTGTTTGAGATGAAGCCAATCGGGACGAGGATGACTTCCTTTAGTCGTGTCACAGTTCAGCACAGCAGTCCTCATATTGAGGGGAATATTCTCTACACCTACCGCAGCACCGATCAACCCCCCGACAATACAAGCATTCGTATCCGTATCTCCACCACCGCACAGAGTTTCGACTAGAGCATCTTCATAGCTAGAACCTAGTAATAAGTGTCGAAAAGCATGAGTGAAAGCAATTTTAATAAAGCCAATTTGCGGGAAATAAGGGACAGTGGTATTTTCTTCTGCATCAATCAACCAACTACTGACTTCTGCCCAACAATGATACTGTTCACTATTTTTAACCAGATCTGTCTGAGTATTGAGCCATTTTCTAGCGTTGCTAAAAGCTAACTCTCTATTACCTGGATGATTGAGTAAAGTTGCGATCGCAATACAGGAACAAGCCACTGCATAACCGCAGCTATAGTTAGGATGCGACAAGCCAGTATCCCGAATAGCATATTCGGCAAGCTCAGAGGTGCTTAACTTATGTCCCCAAATCGCTAAAGGAGTAATCCACATCAAGCTACCATTGGCTTTAGAGCCCTGGCAAAACTCAGCAGCAGAACTTGTCATCACCGCTGCATATCCCCGTTGGGAAACATCAACACTTCTATAAGAACCGAAGGAGGTTGAAGTGGTAAAACCCATGTCAAAAGGACGCGATTCTACCCACTTGGCATAATAACGAGCAATATTTTCTAGACTGAAAGTATCTGATTCAGTTAAAGCTTGAGCCAAACAAAGAGTTAATTCTCCATCATCAGTAATTTGTCCTGGAGCAACTTCTAGGTCTCCCCCTCCAGGCATTCCCATTGCCCAGGCTGCCTCTTCTGGAGTCGGATCGTGTTCGAGAAATTCTAAAGTAGCGCCTGCTGCATCTCCTACCAAAGCACCCATCAGACAACCTAGTGCAGGGTTATAAGTTTCTTGATTCATTTAGAAATAGCACATAAACATATGTTGCGATCGCTTCTACCTTAATTCAGATAATTTGATTGCATTCTCAAACTTAACTCTAGAGTACAATACGTACATTAAGTACAATCACTAGAACATGGATACACTCTCTTCGGCAGAAGCCAGAAAGAACTTTTCCCACACCCTCAACAGAGTCGCTTATGGCTCAGAACAGATCGCCATTAAAAGATCTGGCAAAGAATCAGTTTATTTAATCTCTGCCCAAGACTACGAACTCTTTCAAAAGCTCTTACAGCAATCTGAGGACAAGGAAGATCTCGAAATAGCTGAATCTAGAATTAAAGACCCTCAACAAGAAATAGTGGACTTCAAAAATTTTTTTAGCGAACTAGACAAGTAAATTGAAATCTTACGAAATTAAACTGGATCGTAAAGTCGAGAAAGATCTTAAATCAGTTCACCCTCAAGATATCAAGCGAATTAAGGCTGCAATCCAAGAACTTAGCAAAAATCCTCGTCCTAATAGCTGTAAGAAACTTAAGGGAAAACAACAAGACTTCTATCGAATTAGAGTAGGTAACTATCGTATTGTTTACACAATTCAAGATGATATTTTACTTGTTTTAGTAGTTAGAGTTGGTCATCGTCGAGAAATCTATGAAAATTTTTGAGCAGTCGCTTATTTCATTACCCAAAACTTAAAAAGTAATCCCCAACACACTATTACCCAGACAAAACCAAAAGATGTTACAAAAAGAGGGTTCTTAAACTTTGCAACTAAGCCATGCTTTCGGCAATTCTCTTCGACCTCGACGGAACTCTAGCTGATACCGACCCGATTCACTTTCAAGTTTGGCAAGAAATCCTAGCTGGATATAGCATTGAGTGCGATCGCAATTTTTATCAAAAATATATTTCGGGCAATACTAACGAGCGTCTAATTGCTGATGTCCTGCCCCAACTTTCGCCAGAAGAAGCCAAGCAACTAGCGTGGGATAAGGAAGCAGGCTATCGCGCCAAAGCAGAAACTTTGCAGCCCATGCCTGGATTAGAACGAGTTATCGAACTAACAGACAAAATTCCCCTCAAACGAGCAGCAGTGACCAACGCCCCCAAAGAAAACGCTTACCATCTGTTGGATGCCCTTAAGTTAAAAGAGATTTTAACGACTGTGGTTTTGGCAGCAGATGCGCCTCCAGGAAAACCCGATCCAGCACCATATCTTTTGGGTTTAGCCAAACTTGGAGTCAAAGCAGAAGAAGCGATCACTTTTGAAGATTCGCCCACAGGAATTAGAGCAGCAGTAGCAGCAGGGATTTATACGATTGGTATTACTTCGACTCACTCAGCAGAATCTTTGTTAGCTTGTGGCGCAAATATGGCAATTGCTGATTTTAATAGTGAAGAGTTGTGGCAATTCTTCGATAAAAAACTTTATTGGTAGAGAAATTGTAAGTTCATAATGCTCAATAGAGCAGAACCCGATCTAGACTAATTCCCAGATCAGGGAAATCAAAAGGCTTAACTATTCCTGTTTTGTATTCGACAATCTTAGTATAGCTACCATCTTGAGGCTGGGTATGTATAGCGCTACGGATATACGTTAGGACATTCTTTGAAGGCAGCATCAACACATT
>CAZSEZ010000129.1:0-11215 GCA_964606015.1 uncultured bacterium | reverse complement strand
TTAATAGAAGTTAGATAGTGGTGTTCATTCCTTTGCTCTACATAAATAACTCTTTTATATAGTTCCTTAGCCTGACGGTCATCTTCTTGAAATGTACTAATCTTAGCTAGTAGCATAAGTGGATCTATTGCCAAAGAATCTAGCTCTAGTGCAAGCTTACAATATTTTTCAGCAGCGAAGAAGTCTTCTTGCTTAAAATAAGATTGAGCTATTAAATAGTTATATTTAACACTTTTATCATCATTTTCCAATAAATCTTCTGCTTGCTTGATGACTTGCTCATACTGACTAGATTCTAATAACTCTTCAATCTCTTTTAGTTTAGATTCAATACTAAGATCGCTCAATTTATCCTCAGATATTTCATCATGAGAATCTTGCTTAACAATTTCATAAGTCTTAAATTTCGTTTGTTTTCTTTCCAAGAACAATTCAGGTTTAGTGTCACTATTTACACCAGGTAGGTACTTACCTTGATACTGATAAATATTAGATGTACTAAAAGTAAGGGTCTTAAAGTTACTTAGATCAATCCCTTGTAACTCTGCATGACCAGTTAACAGAAGTCCTCCATGACTTAAAGTATTTTCTATTTTCTCAATAACTTTTTGAATAGTAAGCAACCCAAAGTAAATAAATACATTACGGCATACTACTAAGTCAAAGCCATAGGTGTAGTGTGATATTTTATTGACTTCAAGTAAGTTATCTTGATAAAAACTAACCATACTTTTCAGATAGGGTTTTACCCGCCACTGATTATTCTCACGAATAAAGTATTTTCCCTTAAAAGAAGGATCTGTCTGGCGAAAAGACCATTCTTTATACACACCTTGGCAGGCTCGATCTAGAAAATCTTGGTTAATATCTGTACCAATAATAGATATTCGCCATCGGTCAAGATCAGGGACTAATTCATTGATTAACATAGCCAAGGAATAAACCTCTTCACCAGTAGAACAACCTGCACTCCAGATTTTCAAGTCTAGAGGGACATTCTTATTAGTAGCTTGCTCTAATCTTTTCCTTTCAATAATTTGCGGCAGAATTTTAGTGCTTAATAAGTTAAATTGCCCACGATCACGAAAAAAAAAGCTTTCTCCATTAGTTACTAAATTTGCTAACATTTGCCATTCTTTTTGGGCAACACGTCGCTGGCTAGAAATGGGACTTGATATTTGCTGAAGAAGATCATAGTACTCAGAGATTTGAGTCAAACCCATCTGCTCCATTCTCATACTAACTTTAGGCTTAAAGTAAATTAAATCTTGAGAACGAATTTGAAACCCAATCTGTTTACCAATTAGAGTTCTCAATTGTTCCCAAATATCTTGATTAAATATCATAATTTATTAACTAGCAGAATTTAATTTAACTGTTTCCAATAGAAAAGCTCCGATCTGTGGAAGAGGCAGAATTTGCTTGACTGCACCTAATTCAATTGCTTCTTTGGGCATTCCAAAAATCACACTAGTTTTTTCATCTTGAGCAATTGTCAATCCTCCTTGCTGCTGAATCGCAATCATTCCTTCTGCTCCATCACGTCCCATTCCTGTCAAGATAACCCCTATAGTTTTACTGCCATAGACTTGAGCTAATGATTGCAGCATCACTGTCACAGCAGGACGATGATTTTCTACCGGTTCAGCAATTGAATAGACAAATTTTCCACTTTTACTTATTTCTAAATGATATCTCTCAGGAGCAAAGTAAACTGTCCCTGGTTGGGGTTTTTCACCAATTTTAGCTATTTTAACTCTAAGTGCAGTTATAGAGCTTAATGAATCAACTAAACCAGATAAAAAGCCGATACTAATATGCTGTGTACAAACAATAGGCAAGGGAAATTTAGCTGGAAGATATTTTAGGATTTCTTCAATTGCTTTAGGCCCACCTGTAGACATCCCAATTCCAACAATATCATATAGATATTTTTCTTTTTCTTGAATATTTTCTATATGACTTAGGCTAGTATTTTGTCTAATTTTTAGTTCTAATTTAGGCTTTTTTATATTATTTTTTTTTGTAAAAACCTTGACCCCTGACAAGAGCTTTATTTTATTAATCAAGCTCTTAGCTTGCTGTTCATAATCTTGGATAAATCCTCTTTGTGGTTTTGGCACAATATCTAAAACGCCAGCTTCCTTTAACTGAGAAATCATATCATCTTTATTAAGATTAACTGATTCACTAATTACCAGAATAGGCAAAGGAAAAGTAGACATTAAATGTTTTGTAAACTCCAAACCATCCATTTTACTCATTACCAAATCGGTGCATACCAAATGAGGCTTAAGTAAGAGGATTTGTTCAAGAGCAACAATACCATTGGTAGCCGTACCGACAACTTCTATTTCTTGAGAAGATTCTAAAATTTGCTTTAAAATTTTTAGAGCTACTGGAGAATCTTCGATAATAAAAACTTTAATTTTTGGCTTTAAATCTTGAATCATACTAGATACAAAGCAAGGATATTAATCATTTATGATTACAATTTAAAATCAAAAGGAGGTAAATTAAGAAACATAGTTTCCCAATCTTTACCTCCCTTCCAAAAGCTAACCAATATCATTTTTATAGAAAATGTTACTGGCTTAAAAAGACACTCATCCAAATTGTTATAGGCTAGCCTTTTTACTTGCTAACACCTTAATTTTTGTGATTAGCATTTTAGTTAATTTTTCATAGTCAGTAGGCGTGCCAGTAGTAGGCTTAGGGAAAAAATCAAGCGCTCCTGCTTGCATTAGGTTATAAATGTTGTCTACTTCATGAGGATGGACTGCATTACTGATAACCAAGATAGGTCGAGGAAACTTAGACATTACTTCTTTGGTAAATTCCAAACCATCCATGCCAGGCATATCCAAATCTGTACAAATAACATCTGGCTGGGTACTCGCAATTAGAGGTAATGCTTGTGCACCATCCATAGCAGTACCTACTACTTCTGCTTCATCAGAAGAATCGATTAGTCTCTTAAGAATTTCCAGAGCTACTGGGGAATCTTCCACTAAAGCTACTTTGATTTTAGACATGATTAGATAAGTCTCCTTAAAGTTTCAAGTAATAAAGATTGATCAAAATCGCCTTTAGTCAGATAAGCATTTGCTCCTGCCTCGGCACCGCGACGTCTATCGTCATCTGTGGCTAGAGTCGTTACCAAAATAATTGGAAGTTCGTCATATTTAGGATTTTGGCGAACCTTTGCAGTCATCTCTAAACCACTTAAATTGGGCATTTCTACATCAGACACCACAGCATCAAAATGAGAGCCTTCTTGGAGAGTATTAAAGCCTTCTAAGCCATCAACAGCGACCGTCACATCATAACCATCGCTAATAAGAATTCGCCTTACTTGTGTTCGAATCGGAATTGAATCTTCTACCAATAAGACTTTAGGCTTAGTAACAACCTTATTTACAATTTCTGAGTAGCTATCTGCTCCTACCCCAGCCATAGTAGAACGCACTAATTCTCGTGGTTCTAATACAGTACAAATTGAACCATCACCTAGAATAGCAGAGCCATTTATACAAGATAAACCAGATAATATCTTACTTTTATTCTTTAATATAATGTTTTCTTGCCCGATTAGTCTATCCGCAAAAATACCGATTTTTTCTCGTCCTATTTTAATAATAATACAGGGTTTTTTCTGTATTAAATTATTATCAATAGTTTCTTTTTTTATGGATAGTAAATCTTTTAGCCAAGCAACTGATATGGGCTTATCTTCCCAGTTGATAGAAGGAGAATCTTCAATTTGAAAGATATCTTCTGTGGATACCATAACCATTTTTTCAATGTAGTCAATAGGGATCCCATAGTATTGTCTATCAACAGTAACCAATAAAATATTAGTTGTACTGAGACTAGCATTGAATTCAAGCTGAAACTTACAGCCTTGCTTGAACGTAGACTCAACGGCGACTGAACCTTTTAAACGCTCAACATTTTCTCTAACAACATCTAAACCAACACCTCTACCAGAAATAGCACTAACTTCACTACGAGTCGAGAAACCTGGAGCAAAAATCAGCGATTGAACCTGCTCAGGAGTCATTTTTGTCAATTCTGATTCGGTACAGACACTTCTTTTAAGTGCTGTAAGGGCAATTTTTTCTGTGTCTAAGCCTCCTCCGTCATCGATAATTTCAATGACAATTCTTCCATTAACTTGAGAACCTTTTAGTAATAATTTTGCCTTAGAAGGTTTATTGTTGGCAGCTCTGACTTCAGGTGTCTCAATACCATGATCGATCGCATTACGAATAATATGAGTCAGAGGATCCTTAATTTCTTCAAGGATTCTTTTATCGACACTAATATCTCCACCTTCAGTGGAAAATTCAATTTCTTTGCCTAACTGCTTTGCTAAATCTCTCACCATACGAGGAAAAAGATTAAAAGTAGTAGACAAAGGTAATAGTCTCAGATTACGAATACCTGATTCTAGCTGAGTAGCAACTGTATCAAGACGGCTACTATCCTCTAGAACTAGGCTTTTAAGCTTGGATACAAGACCACCAAACTGCTCTAAATGCTGGCGCTCTTGTTGATTGCGTTGCGTAATCTTTTGTTTTTCTTCGGGAGTCAGTTTGATTTGGATCTCTTCAAACAAACGTCGGTTGATTGAAAAGTCCCGATTCCACTCTTCCCACAGACCAAATAGCTGAGCAACATCTTCTTGTCGACGCTCTACACGCAGTTTGGTAACCAGCAACTCTCCTGCTTGAGACATCAAGGCATCTAGTTTTGGAAAACCAACCCTGACAGTATCAATTTGTTCAGTAGCGGGTGCAGGCTTGGCTTGGGATTGAGCCTGGGGCTGTGGTTTAGCCTGAGGTTGAGGCTGTGCCTTGGGTTGAGCGGTAGAATTTTCGCTAATAGGCTGAGCGGGTTCACTCACTCCTTCTGCACCCATCAGACTAGCCACTATATCAAAGGCTACAACTCCAGAAGGATCTCCTGTTACTGCCTCTGTAGCAATTTTCCGAACGGCATCCAAGCCAAAGTAAAGGCGATCGCACAAGTCTTGAGAAAAACTAGCTTCTCCTTTCTGGACTTCTGTCAGTAGCTCTTCCATCTGATGCACGATGGTTTCAGCATCTGCGACACCTAACATCCGAGAGTCTCCCTTGAGAGAATGAGTTGCTCGCAACAGTTCTTTGAGGGTTTCTGCATCATCTGGCTGTTGCTCAAGGGTCAACAAGCCTTGCTCAATAGTAGAGAGATGATCTGTGCTGGCTACTTTGTATAGTTCCCTCAATTCGTCATCTTCGATGTAAGCAGAAGCTGCCATAACCTCAGTGATTTCTGTTGCCATCTCAGATGATTGATCAATTAAGACTTCATCAAATTCTGGTACAACAGGCAGCCTAAGCTCATCTTCGATCGCCAGACTGTCCGTTTCTTGATTCACCATTTCCATTCCGAGGGGTTCTTCTTCAGCCCCCATCAACTGAGCCATTACCTCAAAGGTATCAACCCCAGCAGGTTCACCGGTAATAGCTTCGGTGGCAATTTTTTTGACAGCATCAATACCTAGATATAAGCGATCGCATAAACCATCAGAGAGTACTGTCTCCTGATTTTGGACTTCGATCAGCAACTCTTCCATCTGGTGCACTAGCATCTCTGCTTCTGCCACTCCTAGCATCCGCGAGTCTCCTTTAAGAGAATGGGTTTCTCGGAGTAGTTCGGTCAAGATAGAGCTGTTATCGGGTTGTTGTTCTAAGCTAAGTAAACCTTGTTCTAGTTTGGCTATGTGATCAGCGCTAGCAACCTTATAAAGTTCTCTTAGTTCTTCGTCTTCAATGAACATAATTTCTGCTATAAAAAATTGAAGTTAGTTTGACCCTTGCATTGAGCTACAAACTAGGACAAACTAACCATGGACTAGAATTAAACTAATTGCTGAAGATCGGCTGCACTTGCACCTAGTTCGTTTACAGCACCTTTTACTTGAACGATACCAGTACTAGTTTCTTGCGCACCCAAGTTAATCGTATTCATAGCAGAAATAACCTGTTGAATTGCAACTGCTTGCTGCTTAGAACTCATTGAAATTTGTTGGGAGTTAACAAATACATTATTAACCGCGTTAGAGATTTCTTTAAAGGTTTGAGCGCTATTTTCTGCTAGCTTAATCCCTTCAATTGCAGTCTTTTGACCTTGGTCAGTTACCATGATCGTGCTATTAATTGCTGATTGAATATCATCAACAAGAGAATTAATTTTTTCTGCTGAAGTTTTAGTTTGTTCAGCTAATTTTCTAATTTCTTCTGCAACAACGGTAAAGCCTTTACCTTGCTCTCCTGCCCTAGCTGCCTCTACCGCAGCATTTAGAGCCAACATGTTAGTTTGATTTGCAACATCTGATACAAGGTCAGAAATTCCTGAAATCTGGGATGTTTGTTCGCTAAGGTTAACAATTTGATCGGCAATATCTGTAACTTTAGTTTGGAGGTCATTAATACCTTGCATTGTTTTATTTACCGATTTAACTCCCTCTTCAGACAAGTCTAGCGCCTGACGTGCCCCTTCACTAGAAACATCAGCTTGTTGGGCTGATTGTCTGGAGGTTGCACCCAGTTCTTCTACGGTAGTAGTAGTTTCATTAACTGAAGTTGCCTGATCGGTAATAGTTCTTTCTTGTTCAGTAACAGTTGAGTCAATTTGTTGAGAAGTCGTTACTACTTGTTGAACAGTTCGGTTAACTTGTTTGGATATTGCATTGGTAATCAGATTTGCCAAGATTACAGATAAGACAGTTGACAATATAGAAATGATAATGACTGTAGAGCTAATTGTTGTAAGTAGTCTTTCCTGGTTACCTCTTCTATCTCCCAGAATTTTAATTTCTTCTTCTACAAACTGAGCTAATAAGGTATCTAGTCTTGCTGCTAGATTTCGACCAGCACCACTCCGCCAAATGGCTAGTGCTTCGTCTGCTCTGCCTGTATTGATTAGATTGATGAGATTATCATTAAACTCAATAACCTCTCCACCTAATGAGATGATTTCATCTGCCAATTGACCCTGTTCAGCATCAACAATCAAACTTTTAAGTAACAGGGACTTCTCCTGAAATAACCCAACGTTCTTCTTGTAAGCTTCGAGAGAGGTATCAGTTTTCTGGAGTAGGTAACCCCTTGCTGTTTTCTGAATCGTTGCAAAGTGGAAGGCTGAAGCTTGAACATTCTCTAAAACAGAACTAGCATCCTGAACCGAGTCAGAGCCTTTTCTTACCTGATTAATCCCCCAAGCAGTCGTGATTGCGGCTCCTAAAAATAGCGCAATAGGTAATGAATAACCAATTAAAATACGGGTTTTTAATTTATAGCTGTTTAACATGATCTTTTTGTTGTAGTTAATGATAGATGTACAGGTAGAGATATAAAGCGCTAAGGAACCTTATATTTAAACGATGGCCTTCATTTGATTAGCCTCCTTATTGAGATTACTTGCAGCAGTTCTAACTTGGCTGACTCCAGTGGATGTTTCTTTTGCACCACTATTTATGGTGTTCATTGCCGAAATAATCTGTTGCACTGCTCCAGCCTGCTGTTTTGAACTCATTGAAATTTGCTGAGAGTTAACAAATACGTTATTAACTGCGTTAGCAATTTCATTAAATGTTGCTGCACTATCCTCTGCTAGCTTTAGGCCTTCTAGTGCTGTTTTTTGACCTTGGTTAGTTACTAAGACAGTGCTATCGATTGCAGATTGGATATCGTCAACAAGAGAGTTAATTTTCTCTGCCGATGTTTTAGTTTGTTCTGCTAACTTTCTAATTTCTCCAGCAACAACAGTAAATCCTTTACCTTGTTCACCAGCTCTGGCGGCTTCTACAGCAGCATTTAAAGCCAACATATTGGTCTGCTTAGCTACGCTAGAAACAAGTTCGGAAATCCCTGAGATTTGGGATGTTTGCTCACTGAGGTTAACAATTTGGCTAGCGATTAAACTTACTTGATCTTGAAGATCATTAATTCCTGCCATTGTTCGATTAACAGAGGCAGAACCCTGCTCCGAGAGGTCAAGAGCCTGTCGCGCCCCTTCACTTGACACATCAGCCTGCTGGGCTGTCTGGCGAGAGGTAGCACCTAACTCTTCAACAGTTGTTGTAGTTTCATTAACCGAAGTGGCTTGATCAGCAATAGTTCTTTCTTGCTCGTTCATCGTCACAGCTATTTGATTTGAAGAAGCAGCTAAATTATCAGTAAAACCTTGCAGAGTTGACGTAATCTGACGATTTGCCACAAAAATAATTCCGCCACCACTCAAAGATAGAATCAGTAAAGTAACGATTAGAAGTTTGAGTTGTGTAGTTGTTTTTGAGGCAATAACCTCAGCAGCAGATACAGCTTCATTTGTTGCGCTAAAAAATTCTTCACTGGCAATAAATAATTCTGACCTAACAGCAGAATCAGTTCTTGCTTGCAGAATTAGTCCTTTGAGATTTTCCCAATCAGTCTGAACCTTTAGCATTTGGTTTTTATATCTAGAATCAGTAGCCCTAGGCGTGCCTAATTCTGAATCACCATTGAGTAGAGCTTCAATAGTCCGATCTACTTTGGCAATTAGCTCATCTGCTGGATCTTGACTGAGTTCTTTTTTGACAACTCGCTGAGTTGCGCCACGAACAATGCCTGAATTGTTAACAACAGAGGCATTAGACACGATTTTATTCGATTCGTAAAAGACTACTACAGCATTAAGTAAAGCGATGACGCCAACCCCAATTGCAGTAGCTTTTAGCTGAGTTCTGATTTTCATTGTTAATCAAATTTTGAACAATAAATAAATTGAATCTAAGCTAGAACTAAATTGCCCCGTTGAAACATTTCTGCCAAATTCAGCGCACTTAAAATTTGGTCTTGGTAGGTAGTGACACCATAGAAATAGTCTTGATTTTCTGCCACAGCTTTGGAGGGAATAGGATCTAAACTCCCTTCATCCAAAAACGAAACATCATAAACCTCATCTACCGCAATCACTGCGGAAATATCCCCTACCTCAACGACAATTCCTTGAGAGCTAGAAGATTCACAAGAATCAGCAGAACTTAGTTTGGAGCGAATATCAATAACAGTGACAATCTCACCACGCAAGTTGATATTGCCCAGAATATGATTTGGACAAAGAGGAACTGGTGTGATCTGCTCAATATCAATAAACTCTTTGACCAGATTTAAATTAAAAGAAAAATAACGATCATCTAAACCAAAAATGGCCACAGGCAACTTATCTGCATTGGACTCCTCAACTGATGCCGAACTCAATTCTTGAGCACGTTGGCGAAAAATCGCTTTTTCCGACTCATCAACATCATTACAGTAATAGTCAAAGAAATTACTTGAAACGTCCTGAAGACTCTCTTCGGGTAAGTCCTCGCCAATCTCCGTAATTAAAGTTTCTATTACCTCTGGCTGGCGAATTAACGCTTTGGCATTAAGTAAAATAATTGGTTGTTGATTTACTTTGGCGATGCTATCAACAAAAGCAGTATTGATAAACTCATCTCGCCCATAGTCAGGTTCAGAATTGATGTTATCAGAACTAATTTCTAGAACTTCTAAAACATCATTGACGATTATTCCCATCTCTACGCCTTGTGACTCGATGAGAATAACGCGATCGCTAACCTGACAAGGCTGAATTTGCTCCCCCAGACGACGATCCAAATGCATTATTGGAATATTACGATTTCTGAGGTAAAGCACACCGATAATATCCTTCGGCGTTTCAGGCACAATGCTCAATTCTGGCAGTTGAAAAATCTCTCGAACCAGAGAAATTTCGACACCATACGTAAGCTCATGCCAGCGAAAAGTTATATAAGATTGGCTTTTCATGGTTTCTTGAATTAGACAGTAGCGACAGCAGGAATATATTTGCCAATAGTGGCGAGTAAATTGTCTTTGTCTACAGGCTTAGTTAAATATTCTGTTGAACCAGCAAACTTGCCTTTAACTTTGTCGAACATCCCATCTTTTGCTGTCAGCATAATGACGGGTAAATTTTGAAACTTTTTAAATCGACGAATCGTACGACACAATTCAATCCCATCAACATCTGGCATCGTGACATCTAGTAAAACTAAATCGATCTTTTGCTTGCTATTGAGGATCTTGAGCGCATCCATTCCGTTACTAGCCAAAAGCACTTCATAACTTCCTTTTAGCGATCGCTTAAGCATAGCTTGGACAACAGGACTATCGTCTACACTCAAAACAGTGGATAAATGTGTTTCTGCTTGAAGGGTTGCTGCTGTGACTGGAGAAGATTTGGGTGTAGGTGGTACCATCCCAAAATAAAGCCAGCCTTGTTTAGCCCAGTTATAGTAGTCTATGGCCAACTTCAAGGGATCTTGATTAACCTCTTGAGCAATTTCACGAATACTCCGAATACCATCAACCCACTCTTGACAGTGCTTCTTGGCAGTAGGAGTTGTAATCGCTGGCAGTCCATTGGGGCTAACCTTAGGAACTACATTAGCTGAAGTAATCTCAGATTGAGCAAGTTGGAGCCACTTCTGGCGACGAGCTTCGAGGATATTGTCTAACTCAGTCAAAGACCATCCGTCTGGCTTGCTTTTACAAATCAGATCGAATTCCATCTCCGAATTCGTAGTCAGCTCTCCAGCTTGGTCTGACAAAAATTCCAAGGTCAAAATCAGATCTTGTTTAATTATTTCGTCCAATTGCTCAGGAGGAATGATTCGCATCCGCCCCAAAACAGTAAAAATTTCTTGATAAGAATTAGGGTTATTAACTTTTGCCTGAACGGTTTTAACGGCAGCACCGATGATGCTGCTACCAACTTTTGTCCCAATATGAATAGCAAGTTCTTGAGAGTCCATTAGCTCACGGCTGGCAAAAACCAATTTACCTTCCCGAAAAATAATGATCGGTGATTTATGAGCTGAAGATTTGGGATCTGACAGTGAAAGACTAACAATCCCAGTAAAAGAGTCTTGCTCCAGTTGTTTAAGTTGCTGCTTTAGTTGTCCCGAGGAAAAACTGTTCATTACTAAAATGTAACTTTGATATTGATGTTATAGGATGTCTAACTATAAATAGAGAGTTCGTTTCACACAACCAAAAAGTAGATTTTCACTACCTTGAATCGTGCTCTATAGTAAGCATTCCCATATCAATGATCGAAATCACATCTCAGATCTAATTTGTTTCTTATTTATAGACAAATG
>CAZSEZ010000128.1:0-11276 GCA_964606015.1 uncultured bacterium | reverse complement strand
GTTTCATAATCCTTCTCCGTTTGATTCAAATTGCTCAAATCTTTTTCTTGACTACTAGAATCGGCTACTAGACTGAGAAACCTCCAACTAGATACTGAGAAGAAAATAAATGTTGAGTAAGAACTAATGTGGCAAACTCAGATTTTTATCATGCAGCTTCGCGACAATAGTAAGTCTATATGAATTCGAGCTTTGAAAACTTAGGGGCACTTATGAGCTGAATGAATTCATGACTATAGTTGTGAAGACTATTAACAGATTATGTGAGAACGGGGGACATCTTCTCCGTTAATTGCCCTGGAAGATTGCTTCTCAAACCAGCTAATCTCAGTATTTTCCATTCTTTCATTTCATCTCTTCTATCCTCTAGTCAAGCGATCGCACATACTTAAGGTCATACAAAAATACACCACACCCAATCACCTTGAAAAAGAATCGAGAATGGTATAGTATGATATTAAGATTTTAAGAGATATATCAAGCAAAAGCGAGCAACTAAGAGAAAAATAGTCTCTTACTATTCAACAGTAACGCTTTTCGCCAAATTTCTGGGTTGGTCTACATCTAAGCCTTTAATTGCAGCAATATGATACGACAGTAGCTGTAAAGGAATCACGGCCAAAATCGGTGATAACAACTCTGCCACATCAGGCACAGTCAAAACATCATCAAAAGTTGCACTCGCTTCAGTCGCATTCTCCGTAGAAGTCACCCCAATCAACCTTGCATCGCGGGCTTTGGCTTCCTGCGCGTTAGAAATTACCTTTTCATAAACATCCCCGGGCATCGCTACAGCTACGACAGGTACTTTATGGTCTAGTAGCGCAATTGGGCCGTGTTTCATTTCACCTGCGGGATAGGCCTCAGCATGGATATAAGAGATTTCTTTGAGCTTGAGGGCACCTTCGAGGGCGATAGGGAAGTTGATGCCCCGACCGATGAAGATAAAGTCTTCGGTTTCTTGAGTAAAGTTATGAGCTAGCTCTTCGATCGCTTTATTCTGAGTTTCGAGAGTTTTTTCAATATCATCGGGAATAGCTCTCAAACCTGTAATAATTTCTTCGATCCGTTCATTACTGATGGTCTGACGACGATAGGAAAGATCTAATGCCAGATAATAAAATCCTAGTACTTGAGCGATAAAGGTTTTCGTGGCGGCAACCCCAATTTCGATTCCTGCTTGGGTATTAACTATATGGTTGCAAATCTGTCCGATAGTACTTTCAGGACGATTGGTAATGGCCAGGAGTTCTGCCTTGAACTGATCTTCTAGATTCATTCTTCTCGCGCGCTCCATTTCCAATGCGGCAATAGTATCGGCAGTTTCTCCCGATTGGGTAACCCCAATGGTTAGAGAATTAGGAACTATTGGTTTAGGAGAATAGCGATACTCAGAGGCATAGTCTACCGTAGTGGGAATGCCAGCAAGCTGCTCTAGGAGATATTTCCCAATGAGACTGGCGTGCCAACTAGTGCCACAAGCCACAATTTGAATATTGGCTACATTTTCATAAACTTGTGAGGAAATGCCCAAGTTAACAGGACTAAAGTTAGGATTTTCGGCAGCTTTCCAATCAGGGTTGAGATAAGTCTCTAAGCTACTGCGGACAACATCAGGCTGCTCGTAAATTTCTTTGAGCATGTAGTGGCGGAAACCTTGTTTTTCAACCTGTCCAGGATTCCAATCGAGAGTACGCGGAAAACGGTTAACTCTTTCTCCTGTAAAAGTGCAAATTTCTACCCCTAAAGGAGTCATACGTGCCATTTCGCCATTTTCAAGAGTTAGAACTGCTCTAGTGTGGGGAACTAGAGCTGTAATATCAGAGGCACAGAAAAATTCCCCCTGTCCAAAACCCAGGGTAATCGGTGCTTGTTGCCTAGCTACAATTAGTTCGTAAGGATTATCTACTTGAATTACGGCGATCGCAAATGCCCCTTCAAGACGTGTAATCGCTTTTTGGACTGCTTCAAGTAAAGATAAATTAGAATCCGCTAGATAATGAGATATCAAGTGAGGAATGACTTCTGTATCGGTTTCTGAGCGAAATTCTATGCCTTGAGCCTTTAGCTCTTCTCTAAGTTCGCGATAGTTTTCTACAATGCCATTTTGAACTACTGCCACTTTATGAGGAGTATCCAGATGAGGATGGGCGTTGTGTTCTTCTGGTTTGCCGTGGGTTGCCCAGCGAGTATGACCGATCCCGATCTGAGCATTATTAACTGTGTGTTCGAGTTTTTCTCTGAGGTTGTATAGTTTCCCTTTAGCCTTGACACAATCTAGCTTACCTTCAGAGATAGTTGCGATCCCAGCAGAGTCATAACCGCGATATTCTAGGCGTTCTAAACCTGCAACCAAGATTTCTGTTGCTGTTTGTGTCCCAATATAACCAACAATCCCACACATAGATTAGCTCGTCAGTAACCAGTTAACAGTTACTATTTGTAGCGTAGTTTTCGGAATTTTGGGAATTTAATTAGTTTTTTATCGATTGATGCTCAACTAACAACCAACACACAAAGGGGTCAATCTAGATATAACTTGTTTGAGTACCATTGCTGTCCAATCTATATCTGCTGCTGTGATATCTCTACCCAAAGTTAGTCTAATGCCTCTCTTGGCGGCAGATTCGTCGTAACCCATCGCTACCAGTACAGGGCTGGGGCTGAGCTTACCGCTATGACAAGCAGAACCAGCACTAATGCCAATCCCTGCCAAATTCAGTTGGCGAACAAGGGTTTTTCCCGTCACTTCAGGGGCACAAGCAGCAAAGCGATCGCTCAAGACAAAACTTACATGATGGGGTAAACGATAGAGACGGTCCCCTGTGGGTTCGAGAAAGGGATAGTCTGCCAGCAAGTTAAATAAGCGTTCTCTCAGCTCAATTAAACGAGCACTTTCAGTATTCAGCTCTTTTTGAGCCAATTCTGCTGCGACCCCGAAAGCCGCAATAACGGGAACTGCCTGAGTTCCTGAACGGACGTTGCGTTCTTGTCCACCGCCAGCCAGCAGAGGAACCAGTTCTAGTCCTGGCTTAACGTACAGTGCCCCAGCACCTTGAACTCCGTAAATTTTGTGGGCAGAAAGCGAAAGCAAATCTACTCCCAATTGCTCCACATCAATCGGAATTCTACCTACTATCTGGACAGCATCGGTATGAAACAAAATATTGTGACTACGGGCGATCGAAGCTAATTTCTGGATTGGTTGAATCGTACCGATTTCACTTTGACCATAAATAAGCGAAATCAAAACAGTATTGGGCTGAATTGCCGTTTGCAAATCCCAAGGATTAATCAAGCCTCGCTTGTTTACTGGTAAACGAGTTACCTGCCAACCCTGATTTTCGAGAAGTTTAGCTGGCTCTGCGATCGCAGAATGTTCAATACTGGAAATAATTAAGTGCTGTGGTCTGGCATATTGTCTTGCCAATCCCATAATTGCCAAATTATCAGCCTCTGTCCCACCAGAAGTAAAGACGATAGAGTCTGGATTAGAAGCACCAACTAAGCTAGCGACTTGAAAACGAGCTACTTCTAATGCTAGGGCTGACTGCTCTCCCCAAGAATGCAAGCTAGAAGGATTACCCCATTGTTGCAGCATCAGTTGCTGCATCCGGGCAGTAGCCTCAGAGCGAGGAGGAGTAGTAGCGCTATGGTCTAGATAGATTTGCATGAAGCCAGCAAGCCTAAAAGTTACTACTTTACTTTACTGTATTATCTATCGGCGTGAGAAAACAACCATGAATTCGCCAGCCATAGTCTTTTTGCTGCTGCATGACATAGACTGCTCTAATTACATTTCCCTCCGAATTCATCAAAACCAAATTTTGCGCAGGGAAATTATCCACCATGGTCAGCTCCCAAAACATGACTGAACGCGGTCGATAAACGGCATCATAGTTTTGCTTAACCATTCTTTGAAACTCAGCAGCAGACTGAAATTGTTCTTGGATGGAAGGCGAAGCAAAATTAAAGGCTGTAGCAAAATCATCTCGACGAAAAGCCTGGAGTTGCTGTTCTATTACCTTACGAATTTCAGCTTTATCTGATTCAGAGATATACATATACCTAATACTAGATAGAAATACCCGATATTTTTTTTGCCGTCACTTAAAACTTTTAATTAGTAATTAATTCAACGTAGCTAATAGCCTTAGCACATTTTTTCTTACCTAAAAACCTTTTTAAAACTACTGATAAATAAACAGAACCCACTAGGACTTTATACCTAGACGAAGTTCAATAATAAAAAAATTATTAAATTCGAATGTTTTGCAGTATTATATCCTCCATATGCAGATACCGCACAAGTTTTTATGTCTTTGTTGATTCTCATCGCTGAAGATGAGCCTGGTGTGAGGACGATGCTTAGGGCTCACCTTGAAAGTTTTGGTTATTCTGTAATTTCAGCTACTGATGGAGTAGAAGCTTTGACGATGATCAGAGAGTATCAGCCTCATCTTTTAATCTCTGATATTAATATGCCCAGAAAAAACGGTTATGAGCTAGTAAAAGAAATTCGTACTTTTCCCCAATTTCGTCTCTTACCGGTTGTTTTTTTAACCGAGTTTGACCGCTTAGGAGACCGCGTTCATGGCTATCAGGTGGGTTGTGATGCCTATTTAGCAAAACCTTTTGAGCCCGAAGAGTTAGAGGCAGTAGTCCGCAATCTCTTAGAGCGATCGCAGATAATTCAGACCGAGCTACATGCAGCGAATAGTTACAACCAACACCAAGTAGAACCACCTGAAACAAAAACGGTAGAAATTGACTTTACCGACAAAGAAAAAGAGGTTTTGGAACTACTTGTTAGAGGTTACTCTAATATCAATATTGGTAAAAGTTTACATCTGTCTCACAGAACAATCGAAAAGTATGTTTCGCGGATGCTAAGAAAAACTAACACTAAAAATAGAGCAGAATTGATTGGTTTTTCCTTAGAGAATAAACTTATTTGAGCTATTTACTAAAAATAATCCAGTCTTCACAAACAACTGCAACTATGCCCTCTTTGATAGTCGAGGTTGTTGTTTTATTAGGAGCTTCGATTAGACTACGAATCGCCTCAATATGTTTGAAATTAGGCTGAAAGGAAAAAACTAAAGGAAAAAATTGCCGAATAATCCTTCTTTGAAGCGCTACGGGAATAGCTCTTAATTTAAAGCGATTGAGACGTTTGCGATCAGAGGATAGTACCTGCGATAAGAGTCCTGTAGCTTGTTCCTCTAAGTACTCTTTATCGGCTTGGAGTAGTTCCATCGTCTGAACCAGACAATTTTCGACTTGAGGATTGAAGTTGGTTTGCAAATAAGGAATTAACTGTTTTCTGATCCGATTACGAGCGTACTGAAGATTATCATTAGCGGCATCGAGCCAAAGAGATAAATCAAATTGCTGACAAAAAGCAGCAGTTTCAGCACGGGTAAAATCTAGGATCGGACGCACCAATTGAATTTCTGGAGTCAGATCTCTGTGCCAGTCCAGAGAACTCAAGCCATCGGCCCCAGCACCACGGATTAGATTATACAAAAAGGTTTCAGCACGATCGCTTTTAGTGTGTCCAGTAGCTACATAATCAAATCCTGCTTGTTCAGCAATTTTTTGTAGGGCTTGATAACGCCATTTACGAGCTGCTGCTTCTGTTTCTTTGAGATTGGTGGCTTTTTCGAGATAAAAGGGAATTTGCCAATTGAGTGCGATTTGTCTCACATGTTCGGCAATACCCTGATCTGTAGACCAATCATGATCGCAATGAGCGATCGCAATCTGCCAGTCCCATAAGGACTGTAAATCCAGGATAAGTTTTGCCAAACAAACCGAATCTTGTCCACCAGAAACAGCAATCAGAATTCTTGAGTTGCGAGGAAAAAGAAACTGTTGTTTTAACCTCTGCTGTAAGCGGGCGTGCCAAATGCTCCAATCATGCTGTCTGGACATAAAAACCTGTATCTTTTCTTAATCTAGGCTGTCCATGATAGAGCTTTTATTGTGCTGCCTCCAGAATCAGTGCCTTCAAAAGAAAGCAAATTCGCTTTTTAATGGGATTTTATCGACTATCTACGATCTCTCCAGTAGCTAAGCATAGAGCCAAGCTAGATGGTGATAACGCAAAATTACTACCATAGTAATTAGCAGACTTATCAACAGACAGTCTTTCGTATAATAATTGAAATTAAAACAGCCAAAAGGCGATCGCCCATAATGACCAGTAGCAATCCACCCGAAGTATCTGAAACTACAAAATCACCTCGCCGAGTAGGAATGTTGACCGTATTCCGTCTGGGCTTGTTTAATCTTGCTCTAGGTCTGATGGCAGTTCTGACTTTAGCTGTCCTGAACCGTGTCATGATTGCGGAGTTGGCTATCCCTGCCACGATCACAGCAGGAGTCTTAGCTGTAGCTCAATTTGTGGCTCCTGCGAGAGTCTTTTTTGGTCAACTATCTGATAGCAAACCGCTGTTTGGATCGCATCGTACAGGTTATGTGCGTCTAGGGGCAGTTGTTTTTAGCATCATCATCTTTTTTGTGGTGCAAGTAGTTTGGCAATTAGGGGCAGCAGTCAGAGCCAATGGTGATTGGGTTTGGAACAGTCAGACTATAGGGTGGTCAGCATTGTTAGCTTTGATGATGGCAATCTACGGTATGGCAGTTAGCTCCAGCTCTACTCCTTTTACTGCTTTGCTAGTGGACATAACCGACGAGCAGGAACGCTCTAAGCTGGTAGCAGTGGTTTGGTCGATGCTGATGGTAGGAATTGTTATCGGTGGCATCACAGGTAAAAAACTATTAGAAAGCGTTAACCCTAATGAAGGACAACAAATCCCTTTAGAAACGCTTCAGGCACCAATCAACTCAATTTTTGCCTTTGTTCCCATAGTGATTATTGCCTTTGCTTTTATCGCTACTTGGCGAGTTGAAAAACGCTATTCTCGCTTTTCTGCTTTATCTAGTAGTAGCGATCGCGAAGATCGGATCACGCTCAAAAAGTCTCTACAAATTATTACTTCTAGCCGTCAAACAGGAATCTTTTTCTCATTTCTATGTTTGTTTACAGTCGCGCTATTTATGCAAGAAGCCGTGCTAGAACCTTATGGCGGTGAGATTTTTGGCATGTCTATTGGCGACACCGCATTACTCAACTCTTATTGGGGGATGGGAATCCTGTTAGGTTATGGAGTAACTGGGTTTGCAGTGATTCCTCGCTTAGGGAAAAAACTCAGTACTAAGTTAGGCTGTCTATTCGTTGCCATCAGTTTCATCCTGATTATTCTTTCTGGATTTACCCAAAACGAAACCATCTTAAAATCAGCTATTTTCATCTTTGGTATCGCCGCAGGAGTTGCCACTATCGGCGGAATTAGTTTGATGCTAGACCTGACTGCTACGGAAACTGCGGGAACTTTCATCGGAGCTTGGGGCTTAGCACAGGCAATGTCGAGAGCTGTCGCAACCGTAATTGGAGGCGCGATCCTCGATGCAGGAAGAGCCTTATTTAGTACTTCTATGCTGGCATATGGCTCAGTGTTTGCGATTCAAGCAGTTACGATGTTAGTGGCGATCGCAATTCTCAGCTCAGTTGATATCCAGGAATTTCAAAATACTACTAAAAAAGCGATCGCAACAGTTATGGAAGGCGAGTTAGATTAACTACTTGATCAACAAGCGATCACCGATAAAAAATGGACGTAACCATAGACCATCTCAAAGGGATCGCTATTTTCGCTGATCTAGAAACCACTATCCTAGATAAACTCTCTTTGGGGGCCAAATTACGGTCTTATAAAAGTGGGGCAATCCTAATCCATGAAGGAGATCTCTTTGAAGAAAAACTCTACACTATTTTGCAAGGTAGACTCTCTGTCTCTAAGACCTCTCCTGAAGGGAAAGAAACTGTCTTACGTCAGCTACATGCAGGAGAAATGTTTGCAGCCCCTGCTTTATTTGGCGATCGCAAAGCCCCAGGCACGATTACAAGTCTAGAAAACAGCCAGATCATCACCATTGAAAAAGCAACTCTCTTAGCCACCATTCAAGTAAAACCGGAAGTCGCCCTCCAAATCTTGAGTTACTTCAATCGCAGAATTCAAGAAATGCACCAAACCATCCACGGTTTAATCTCTGAACGTGCCGCAGTTCGTTTAGCTAGATTAATTAAGTACTTTGCCGCAAGTTACGGAACCAGCAAAAGCGATCAGGGAACCCAACTAAATAGCAAATTACCCTATAAGCGAATAGCTCGGATGGTAGGAATCACTTATGAAGAATGCGTGCGAATCATGAAAAAAGATTTCCAAGATGCCATTATGTATCAACGAGGTGGCCAAATTACGATTACAAATTTAGCCGCATTAGAGCAAATAATTTCTGGGGTTGTTTAGCTATTATTAGGATTCCTTCTTTTTTGGGCTGAATATTGTCCGTGGAGACTAACGCAGTAAGGAACCATATAAGTCAAAACTCCAGAGACCCATCTACTAGAAGTCATTTTGCTCTTTAGCGTAGCTTGTCCATGATTAAGACCAAATAGAATTTTGCCAACAATCAAAGCCACTTTTATAGCCATAGTTTGATAACAAGGACGCAAAAGAATCAACAAGATTTTGGACATTACATCACCAAAATTTGCAAAAACTACAATTGAGCCGAATTAGGATCGAGAATTTCTTCAGGATAGTCAGCACCATCGAGCATAATCTCGACAATCGCACTATAAGCATCAGCCCAGGCTGTTGCCATATCTTCTGTCCAGCTATCTTTCAAGGAAATTGACATTGCTTTAATCAGAGTACTACCTACTGCTGGATAGTGTTCAGGCAGTGCCCCATACTTAATATGTCTGGTTCCTAAACCTTTTAATGCAGGAACTAGAGCATCTGGCTTAGTTAGGTTATTAACGACCAAAACTAAAGAAGCAAATAACTTTTTAGGCTGCTCTTGCATATCTGTATGAGCAAACAAAGGCTTGACTTGAGGATAATCGCTAAAGAGATTTTCGTAGAAACAGTTGGAAAACTCTTCTTGTTGCTCTTTTAGCAGGTCAAAGCTAGTAGTTAGTAATTCAGTTTGCAAACTCATGATTGTTTCCTTAGATTCTTGATGAACTTAGTCTCTCAAGACTCTAAGGTGATTTCTATGAGCTAGCTCATAAAGCACCAGATTTATTTAGTTTGCCAGCGCCTGTTCGATAATATCTACAGCACGCTTAGCTCTCCCTGATTTTTGCATTGCCTGTTGTAGGTCTAGAGCATTTTTCTTGTAAGCATGATTGCTCAAGACTTGTTGAATCTTTTCACGCAACTTTTGTGGGGTAACTTCTCCAGGCGCGATCGCTTCTCCGGTACCAGTCCACACTATCCTGGCAGCAACCGCAGGTTGGTCGTTAGTAATTGGGATAGCAACCATAGGCACACCACTACTCAGAGACTCTAGAGCAGTATTCATCCCTGCATGGGTAATAGTCAGATCTGCTTTCTGCAAAAGATCGAGCTGAGGCGCATAACCGACAACAATGGTATTAGTTCCTTCTGCCGACTTGACTAAAGATTCGGGTTGTAGACCACCACCCAAGGCAATTACTAGCTGGACATCAAGCTCTCGACAAGCTTCGATCATGTTTTCAAAAATACCCAGTAAACGATTTTGCAGAGTCCCTAAAGAGGCATAAATCAAAGGCTGTCCAGTAAGTTTGTCATAGGGAAAATCAGCAGATTCCCGACTTTGAGGATTGTTAAAAGAACCAGTGAAATAAAAATTCGATGGTAACTCATTCCTGGGAAATTCAAACTCTGCTGGTTGTTGGCAAATTTGAGCCAGTTGAGAATAAGTTTGGTCAATATTCAGATATGGTTGCAAACGCCATTTTCGCCGATAGCTATTAATGGTTTTTAAGAGAGGTCTTCTACCCAATCCCATTACAGAATAAGCCAAATAATTACGAAGTAGCCCTATCCAGGAAGGATTATATTGCCAGCTAGTAACGCAGGGAGGTACGGCGAGTTCTTTGTTAAGCATAATCGCCGAGCACATACTAATAAAAGGAATCTGGCAGTGTTCTGCCACAGTACCGCCTTCGCAAGTGGCTTGGTCTACTAACAAGACTTCAATACTTTGATTTTTAACAATTTCAGGCACATAATCCAGGATAATTTTAGCACCCCTATTGATTGAATCAATAGTGAACTTCATTGCTCTGATCCCAGTAAGAGAACCCAATTTGGCAAAAACTTCTTTGGTAAAACCCAGAGGGTATTCAGCTTGAGCGACGGCAGAAAATCCTAGTCCTGCTGCTTCAGCTTTTGCTCTGGCATCTTCAACTCCAATCACAGTGACTCGATGACCACTCTGTTGTAGTTCAAAGCCCAGGGTAGTCATAGGGTTCAAGTGTCCTGGTGAGGGAGGGCAAATAATACCAAAGTGAGTCATTTAGAAATATTCAAGCTAAAAAAGGGAATACTAGATATTATCCTGCATTTCCAAGGTTATTAGAATCTGTCTCAGACAGTGAGCCTAGGCAAAAGCATAAAGACCCAGAAAGTATCTCCAAGAAGTAACATTAAAAATGTTTAATTCTCAAAAAAAATACATTGGTATTGATTCTAACTCACAAGAATTTGAGCTTTATATTTTTAATACTAAACCTAAAAAGAAAGAAATTACAGTTAGTAGGGATAACTCTGCAATCAAGGAGCTTGTAGAAATAGTATCTTCTTTTCAGCCCCAGATAGCTGCCTTGATGTCCACCACAACAGAAATCGAACTATTAGTTAACTTAATCTTAGATGACATAAGAGTGATTCTTATTTCTCCAGAAAAATTACAGGAGCAGTTCAATCATCTTGAAATAGAACTATCTCATATTAATGCCGAGAAACTCGCCGAGTTTGCAGCCATTGTCAAACCCGAAACATTCAAGGTCAAAGAAATAGACAAAATAAAAATCCAAGACCTCTTGGAAATACACAAAGAGTTAGAAGAAACATTATTTTTTGAAAAAAATCGTTTATCAAATGTAGAAGACTCAATCAAGTCTAGTTTGGACAAGCATATATCTTGGCTAGAACAAAGAGAGAAAGAACAGAGCAAACAAATTTTAAATATCCTGGAGAAATACACAAGGTGGGAAATTACTTCAGATAGATTAATGTCAGATAATCCTAAAAAACAAGCCTCTGAACAAAATAACCAGACAACATCTGTTAACAAACTTCCAACTAAAAAAGTAATCAGGAGATATCGTGGTCAAGTTTATGAAGAGGAAGTTATAGATTATGCAAAAG
>CAZSEZ010000127.1:5806-11487 GCA_964606015.1 uncultured bacterium | reverse complement strand
ATATTTTTTAGTCAAGTATCCTTAATTGACTTTTTTACGGATACTAGATGGACTCCTTTGTTTCAGAATCCCCGTTACGGAATTATGCCTCTCCTTTCAGGAACTCTAGTAACTTCTGGAGTTGCTTTGATTGTGGCAATTCCTTTAGGAACTATTGCAGCGATTTATCTAAGTGAATTTGCCTCAAGTCAGCTTCGAGAAATAGTAAAGCCAGCTTTAGAGCTTTTGGCGGCTATCCCTACTGTTGTCTATGGTTACTTTGCTCTACTGTATGTTACCCCTTGGTTGCAAAGTTTTCTCCCCGATTTACCTGGTTTTAATATGCTGAGTGCAGGACTAGTAATGGGTTTGATGGTAATTCCTTTTATTAGTTCGATTAGTGAGGATGCGATGCGAGCGGTTCCCGTAGGGCTCCGGGAGGGTTCCTATGCGATGGGCGCAACCAAGCTACAAACTGCTCTTAAAGTTGTTTTTCCCGCTGCGATTTCAGGAATTAGTTCTTCTTATATTTTGGGGACTTCCCGCGCCGTTGGGGAAACTATGATTGTGGCAATTGCTGCAGGGTTAAAACCTACGTTAACTCTCAATCCTTTGGAGCAAGGAGCAACAATAACTTCCTACATAGCTCAGGTAAGTTTGGGTGATTTGCCACACGGTACTTTAGAATACCAGACAATTTTTGCTGCTGGGTTGACTTTGGTTGTAATGACCTTAATTTTGAATATTGTGGGTTATTACCTGGCTAAAAAGTATAGAGAAAGATACTGAAATGATTATCTAGTTTAAGTTATGACATCTGATTTACAGAAAATAAGGGCTGATATAAATCGGCGAAAAATAATTAATAGTGCTTTTGCACTGGCTGGCTTGGTTGTTATTGCAGGGGCTATCATTCTTTTATTGGGCTTGGTGCTGCAAATGGCAATTGAAGGCTCTGAAAGATTAACACCTGAGTTTTTTACTTCATTCCCCAGTCGTAGGGCCGGTAGAGCAGGGATTTATTCTGCTTGGGTTGGTACTAGCCTAGTTATGCTGGTTACGGCATTCGCAGCAGTCCCTTTGGGTGTTGCAGCGGGGATTTATTTGGAAGAATACGCCAAAAAGGGCTGGCTCGCTGACTTAATTGAAATTAATGTTACCAATCTTGCCGGTGTCCCTTCAATTGTTTATGGGCTTCTCGCTTTGGGTCTGTTTATATATACTTTTCGTCTGGGTCAAAGTATTCTGACAGCGGGCTTAACTCTGGCTCTGTTGATTTTACCAGTGGTAATCGTTACAACAAGGGAAGCTCTCAGAGCCATACCGAATAATTTGAGAGAAGCAGCCTATGCTCTTGGTGCTAGCAAATGGCAAGCAATTTGGGATCATATTTTGCCTTACTCTTTTGGCAGTATACTGACTGGAATAATTATTGGTTTATCCCGTGCTATTGGCCAAACTGCACCAATTATTACGATTGGAGCTTTGGCTTTTATTGCTTATTTGCCTGAATCTCCCGTACAGAGTGAATTTCCCTTTGTTTCTTTTGATTGGTTGAGTTCTGGCTTCACGGTACTACCGATCCAAATGTTTAACTGGGTATCCCGTCCGCAAAAAGCTTTTGAAATTAATGCAGCCGCTGCAGGCACCGTATTGGTCTGTATGACTTTGGGCATGAATGCAATTGCAATTTATCTCCGTTATCAACTTAGAAAAGGTATCAAATGGTAATTGAACAACAACTAGACTCTTCTTCAATTATTCCTAAAGCAGAGGTTGCTGATTTTAGCTTTTATTACGGTTCCTTTCAGGCAATCAAAAATATCAGCATGGTTGTGCCCCAAAACAAGGTTACAGCTTTAATTGGCCCTTCTGGTTGTGGTAAAACTACTTTCTTGCGTTGCTTTAATCGGATGCACGATCTCTATCCAGGGAATCGTTATGAGGGTTCGATTTGGCTCGATTCCGATACAAACCTTCTCAGCCGAAAGGTCGATCCGATAGAAGTGCGGATGCGGATCAGTATGGTTTTCCAGAAGCCCAATCCTTTTCCTAAATCAATTTTTGAAAATGTCGCTTATGGTTTGCGGGTTCGTGGGGAAAGAAATCCCCAAGTTGTGCAAGACAAGGTAGAAGCTGCTCTTAAGGATGCCGCTTTATGGAACGAAGTAAAAGATCGTCTCAACGATTCTGCTTATGAACTTTCTGGCGGACAACAGCAGCGTTTGTGTATTGCTCGGGCTTTGGTTGGAGATCCTGAGATGATCCTCTTTGATGAACCAACCTCTGCACTTGACCCCATAGCGACTGCGAGTATTGAGGAGTTGGTAGTCAAGCTCAAAGAAAAAGTAACTATCCTGATCGTGACTCACAGTATGCAACAAGCAGCTCGTGTCTCCGACTATACAGCTTTTATGTATATCGGCGAATTGGTTGAGTTTGGCACTACCAAGAGTGTTTTTGAACAACCAGCCCAAAAGCAGACTGAAGATTATATCAGTGGCCGATTTGGTTAAAAAAAGTAGCGATCGCATCTATATAAATTAAACCTTTTTTGTGATCGCTGAAACCTCATATATAAAGCCAGTATAAACTCTGATTAGGCCTTAACACTTGACTCTTCGTAAGTAGGGTAATCAGTATAGCCCTCGGCTTCAAAAGAATACCAAGTAGCAGGATCGCTCTCAGGGTTTAGTTCCCAGTTATTGGCAAAACGAACAGCTAAGTCAGGATTGCTAATGTAGGGGCGACCAAAAGTAATTAAATCAGCATGACCTTCTGCGATCGCTTCCTCAGCACTATGGCGGTCATAACCACAATTTCCCATTAAGATCCCACGATAGATTTTTCTAATCTCTGCTAGAGTCATTGGCTCACCCAACTCATGAAAGCCAAAACCTAGACCATCCATCACGTGTAAATAACCTAAGTTGTAACTATCTAGCTGCTGGATGATGTAACTAAAGCTCTCGCGATAATCGGGAGAACCCATATCGTTAAATACTCCGTTGGGAGATAACCTTACACCTACTCTGCTAGCATCCCAAACAGTAAGGACTGCCTCGACAACTTCTTGGAGAAAACGATAACGATTGGCAATGTTTCCACCATATTGATCGGTGCGTTGATTGGTTTTGGCTTGTAAAAATTCATCAATTAGGTAGCCATTTGCACCATGAATTTCGACTCCATCAAATCCTGCTGCTTTGGCATTAGCTGCTGCTTGGCGGTATTGTTCGACTACTTGGGAGATTTCGGCTGTTTCTAAAGCCCTAGGAGTAACGAATGGTTGTTTGCCATTGGGGGTATGGGCTTCGGAACCTTCGATTTTGATTGCTGAAGGAGCTACGGGTAACTGACTATCGATCTGAAAACTAGGATGGGAAGCTCGACCAGTGTGCCAAAGTTGGAGAAAAATCTTGCTATCTTGCTGATGAACTGCGCTAACAATTGCTTTCCAGCCTTCTACTTGTTCTGGGGTGTAGATTCCTGGACTATTTTGCCAACCGTTACCTTGAGGGGAAATGCTGGTTGCTTCGGTGACAATCAATCCTGCATTGGCTCTTTGGCTATAGTACTCTGCCATCAAAGCATTCGGAATGCGTTCTACTCCAGCACGAGCACGAGTTAGGGGAGCCATCGCTACGCGATTTTTAAGAGTCAACTCCCCTAGTTGAAGAGAATTTAAAAGATTAGGTACTTGAGTTGGGTTTGTCATGGTTCGCAATTAGGTTAGGGTTGAATTGGTAAAAGTTGTTAGTTGTTTGAGTTAGAGATGTTTATAGCTCTTGCTTTGTAGGACGAATGATAATCTCGTTAACATCGACATCTTGGGGTTGTTCGATCGCATAGGTAATGGCACGAGCGATCGCATCTGCATCAATGGCGATTTCGTAGATTGTATCCATGCTTTTGAGCGTTGCTTCATCGGTAATTGAGTTACCTAATTCAGTAGCAACTGCTCCAGGAGAAATATTTGTCGAGCGAATGAAACCATTAGACTCTAGTCGGATTCCCTCAGAGATGGCTTTGACGGCAAACTTGGTTGCACAATAGACTGCTGCTCCAGGGAAGACTTTATGTCCTGCGACAGACGAGACATTAATGATGTGTCCTGATTTTTGTTCTTGCATAATTGGTAGCACCGCAGCTACTCCATACAGAACCCCTTTGATATTGACATCTACCATTTTTTCCCATTCAGCTACTTTGACAGCAGCCAATGGAGATAGCGGCATTAGTCCTGCGTTGTTAACCAAGACATCGATTTTTCCGTAGGTTTCTTGAGCAGCTTTAGCTAAAGCTTCTACTTCAGTAAGATTAGTTACATCGGTGACTTTGTAATGGGCTGTCCCCCCAGCTTGCTCAATCCTGTTGACTAAATTTTGTAAGCGGTCTTCTCTACGAGCTGCTAACATCAGCTTTGCTCCGCTTTTTGCTAGGCGGAGAGCGCTAGCTTCTCCTAAACCACTACTAGCTCCTGTGATGATAACTACTTTGTTGTTTAGTTCAGACATAGTGTTAATTGTGTATTTTGTGATTTTTAGTAGACCAGTCGTCTACAGCTTGTCATTACAATAATTGATTAATGGAAACCAATTCGTCCACCCAGAGGAATAATTAAGTTATTCTCAACTAGCTAAAATCCTGGCAAATAAAACTGCTACAAAATTTTCCATTGGTTCTACAGACTTACTGACTTTGGCTTGTAAAATAGCTCCCTGCCAGCCAGCCAATATAAATTCAGCCAGATTGCGAGCATCTAGTTTGGTATCTAGCTCATTAGCTTGTTGAGCAGATTGTAAACACTCAGCAAACATTGTTTCCCAATCCAGAAAAATCTGAGATAAGCGATCGCGAAATAGCTCATTTTGGGCAGATAGTTCTTGAGCTAAGTTTCCCATTAGGCAACCGTTATTGCATTGAGATGAATTCATGTCAGCAATACCTGTCTCAAAATAGTTACGTAACCGTTTTAGGTAAGGAGTGTCAGCCTCTTTGAGGATGCGCTGCAGTTTTTGCTGGTATTTGTCAGCAAAGCTATTTATGATCGCTAAGCCAAACTCATCCTTACTAGAGAAGTAATAGTAAAACGAACCTTTTGGTACATTTGCAGCAGTCAAGATTTGAGTCAGTCCTGCTGCGTTAAATCCTTGTTTAACAATGATTTGCTGTCCTACTTGGATAAGTTTTGCTCGTTTATCAGTCTTTCCCATGAATTGATATTAGACCAGTCATCTATAAAAGTCAAATCTCAACTAAATTAATAATTCGATTACAAAAACTAATTACTATATAGCTGTACGATTTAAATCTATAAAAAAATCGCGAAATTAAGCTAAGGCCAGTAAAATCACATTGACTACTGGAGAGTAAATCAACGGGAATAATGGCCAAAAGCCTTTAAACCTAATCTGGTCTAGTCTCTCTATAATGATGGTTTAACTGAAAAAACGAAAAGAGCCTAGACAGTTAAATACCGGTGGACGAGATCGTCAGTTAGCTGCGTGGTCTTGCCTTTGGCTACAACTGAACCTTTATCCATAATGTAGAATTTGCGAGCAAGTTGTCTGGCAAAATCAATTTTTTGTTCTACCACTATTACCGTAATCCCTTTTTCTTGATTGATTCTTTTGAGGGTATCTTCTATCTCTTGAACAATAGAAGGCTGAATCCCTTCGGTTGGCTCATCAAGTAACATT
>CAZSEZ010000127.1:0-5781 GCA_964606015.1 uncultured bacterium | reverse complement strand
CAAACCTCTAGCGATCGCAAGCTGTTGCTGTTGTCCGCCACTTAACAAACCTCCTTGCCTAGAGAGATGTTGCTTAAGCATAGGGAAAAAATCAAAAATTTCAGAAGGAATCCTTCTGCTTTTCATTCCGCTAGCAGAAAAGCCTAGCTTGAGATTATCTAGTACTGATAAATAAGGAATAATTTCACGTCCTTGAGGAATATAGGCAATCCCATAACGCGATCGCTTATAGGTGGGGAAATCAGTAATATTTTTCTCATCAAAAGTGAGACTACCTTTACTTAATTTGTTTAAGCCAATAATGCTGCGTAAAAGGGTTGTTTTTCCCACACCATTACGACCTAAAAGACAAACCATATCTCCTTTATTGATCGACATATCAACATTAAATAAGACAGGAGTTTGTCCGTATCCGGCAGTGACATTATTCAGTTCAAGCAGCGGCATCATTGATTTTCTCTCTTCCTAAATAAACTTCGATTACTTGAGAATTATTTTGAATTTCTTGTACAGAGCCTTCTGCCAGTTTTTCACCCTGATGGAGAACAATAATTCTTTCGGCTATTTGCTTAACAAAATCCATATCATGTTCAATTGCAACAACAGAATGATTTCTAGCAAGAGATTTAATAATTTCTCCTGTGGCATAAGTTTCTTCAGGAGTCATACCCGCAGTAGGTTCATCCAAAAGAACCAAGGTTGGATCTTGGGCAATTACCATGCCAATTTCTACCCATTGTTTTTGTCCATGAGATAATGAACCAACGATACTAGCCGCAAAATCTAATAGACCAATTTGCTCAAGGACATCAATGATTTTGGCTCTTTTACTCTGAGTTAACTTTGCTCTAATGGAAGACCAAATGCCATGAGAACCATTTAATGCCAACAGAATATTTTCAAAAACCGTCAGTTCATTGTAGACATTGGGATTTTGAAACTTCCGCCCAATTCCCATTCTAGAGATCTCGTAAGGACTTTTATCTGTTATGTCTTTATCTTGGTAGATTACTTTACCTGATGCTACTGGAGATTTAGAAACAATGGCATCTAATAAGGTACTTTTTCCTGCCCCATTAGGTCCAATAATAGTTACAATTTCGCGATCTCCTACTTCTAAGTTTACTCCTTTAAGAGCTTTAAATCCTGAAAACTCTACTTGTAAATCTTTTACAGATAATATGGGTTCCATGACTAATACCTAATCGATAGGGGATAGTTTGTGATTCACTTATTGTCAAAGTAAATAAAATAGAAAAGCTACAATAGATTAATTAACAGCCTTTAGTTTGCCTTTTCGTTTCATAGATTTACGAGACAATAACTTTGAAACCGAGCCAACTAAACCATCTGGAATAAATAGAACAACAATTAGGAGTAAAATACCCACAACTAATTGCCAATCTTGAGTAACTCTTTCGGCTGAATTCTGAATTTGTCCTAGCAAAATAGCTGCTATTAATGGGCCAATTAAGGTTCCTCTTCCACCAATAGCTACCCAGATAACTACCTGAGTACCAAAAGCAACAGCCAAATATACTGGGGAAATAAAACGATTTAAGGGAACAAATAAGCCGCCTGCAATACCTGCAATACCTGCCGATAAGGTCCAAATAAAAATTTTGAAACTTGCTACATCGTAACCAAGATAGGAAATGCGATTTTCATTTTCCTTGATTGACCGTAAAATCAAACCAAAGTTTGATTTTGTCAGCAAATAGCTAGCTACCAGAACAAAAGCTGTAAAAATCAAGATCATCCAATACAAGGCGTTGGGCGACATTTCTACGCCAAAAAAACTCAAGCGCGAAACATCTGTAATGCCGTTGGTACCACCAGTGTAAGCTTGTTGACTAATAAAAAAAGTAGTCAAGGCTGATGATATGGCTAGAGTAATGATAGTAATGTAGACACCACTTACTTTGGAGCGAAAAATAAACCAGCCAATCAAGTATGCAAAACCTGCCGGAACTAAGACCATTGCAGCAGCCGCAAAAGGAAAGTACTTTAAGGGGGCAATGAACCAAGGTAGTTCAGTTAAGCCATTCCACACCATAAAGTCTGGTAGCTCGACACCGTAGGTATTACCTTCGGCAGCCAGATTTAATTTTAGATAATACGCCATGGCATAACCACCAAGGGTGAAAAATACTCCATGGGCAAAACTGAGAATCCCTGTAAATCCCCAGACTAAATCTAGGGAAATCGCTAACGTACCATATAGCAAAAGTTTTGAGAGCAATGATACCTGAAAAGTACCGACTATAAATGGCAAGATCGCCATTATCAGGAAGCCAATTATGGCAAAGATACTAATTTTTGTCGGAGTTCTGGATCTTGTAGCGATACCAACTGTTGATTGAGCCATTTTAGTTAGTTGAATAATTGGAGGTGAGCAGTTGTAAAAGATCGAGAGATCGCTCTTATTTCGATACCATTAAGAGCGTTTTTGAATGGTAAAAAGACCTTCAGGCTTATAGCGAATTAGAATAATGACCGCAGCTAAAACAATTACTCTGGCCGTAGGATCGTTAAGTAGGTAAGCAATGCCTGAACTGGATTCGCCAATGAGAAAAGCCCCAGCTAAAACTCCAATTAGCTTATCGACTCCTCCTGTTACTACAGTCATCCAGGCATCTACTAGATAGTCTTGACCCATTGGTGGAGAGACACTCTTCAAAGAAGAGATAACCGAGCCAGCGATTCCTGCTAAACCACAACCATAAGCAAAAGTCACCATATCTACCAAGCTGGTATTTACTCCCAAACATTTGGCCATTTCCCGATTTTGGGTGACGGCTCTAACCTGACGACCCAAATCTGTTTTGTAAAGGAGATAGCCAGTTAAAAGTAGTAAAGAGAGCGCAACAAAAACTATAAACAGACGATAGTAAGATATCGCGATCGCAGGAGAACCTTGAGCGTCCTTTAACAGAGTCAAATTGCCAGATATATAAGGTGGTGACTTAACATACTTGAGTTGGGCGGTAAAAATTAATTTGATTACACCTTGTAAAACAATACTTAAGCCCCAAGTTGCTAGTAATGTTTCTAAAGGACGACCATACAAGCGTCGAATAATCCCGATTTCGACTAAAGCTCCAACTGCAGCCGTAAATAAGAAGGCAAAAGGAATTGTCAGTAATAAATCTAGCCCAAAGGTAGATTGCATAAAAAACGTGGCATAGGCTCCTAACATAATGAATTCGCCATGAGCTAAATTAATAATGCGCATTACGCCAAAAGTAATCGCCAAGCCCAAGCCAGTTAGCAATAAAATACCAACAATACCGATACCATTTACTAATTGATTTCCCAAAGCCACAAGACTAAAAGTGCTGACTTCATCTTGAGCTAAATAAAAAATGGGAGATAGATTGTACATTTTCTGGATTGATAATTAGAAGTCAAAAAGAACAGTAATTGTTGTTAGTTGTCAATTTTTCATCATCAACAGAACTAGGTCTTATCAAGGTACTTCACTTGTAAGTCCTTACCTGTTTCTTTAATTGGATTGCTTCTATCATCTGGTGTTGGACGGGAGCAAACGCGTCCAGGATACAAGGTCTGACTCCAAGCGATTGGTTTAACGGCAGCAGGAGTTGCAAAGACAATATCAGCTTGACCATCTGCTCGCCACTTACCTATACGGGAATAAAGATAAGTATGGTAATTATCCTCGTCCATTTTTACCAGACCTTGAGGTGCTTGGAACTTTTGACCTCTGGTATATTCGCGAATACTTTTAGTATTTATTTCTTCCCCTGCTTTGATTGCATCTCGCATAGCCTGCGCCATAAAGAAAGTCTGCAAATAAGCTGCTTCCATTACTCCATTAGTAACGCGGTTTTTGCCGAATTTGGCTTTGAACTGTTCAACGAAAGCTTGATTCTCAGGGGTGTCGACAGTCTGAAAATAGTTAAAGCTAGTAAAGTGGCCCTCGGCATATTCTGTACCCATCGCCAGAATCTCTTCTTCTGTGGTTGGATAAGCCATAATTGGGATCTGATCAGAAGTAATACCAGCATCTTTAAATTGGCGATAGAACGCAGGGATACTATCCCCAACTAGGTTACTGAGGACAAAATCAGGCTTAGCTTGCTTGATTTTATTGATGATTGTAATAAACTCAGTTGTTCCGAGTGCTGCGTATTCATCACCGACAACTTTACCGCCAATTTTTTCTAGCTCAGCTTTGGCGATACGATTACTTTCTTTGGGATAAATATAGTCAGATCCAATAAAGAATCCTTTAGGCCCAAAATTGTTAAAGCAGTAAGGAATAGAATCTGTAATCTGTTGATTTGGTGCAGCTCCTGTATAAAAGACGTTGGAGCTACATTCATTTCCTTCGTAGTAAACGGGGTAGTAGAGAATCGAGTCTTTTTCCTCAAATACAGGCAAAACTGACTTACGACTAGCAGAAGTGTAACAACCTAAAACGCAACTTACTTTATCTTCGTCGATCAAACGCTTCGACATCTGATTGTATAAGTCCCAGTTAGAGTCAGGATTTACTACTACTTTTTGAATCTTTCGCCCTTCGATACCTTCGCCATTACCTGCCCAGGGCCCAGTTCCTGTATTTATCTGCTCTAAAGCCAAAAAAGTTGCATCTTGTAGAGACTTTTCAACAATGGCGATTGTGCCAGTGGTAGAGTACATAACCCCAACCTTAATTGGGTTTTCCCCTAGATCTCCATCCCCAGTACTTGATGCTCCACCTGAACAAGCAGCTAGAACGCCAGCTCCGACAGTGAGTGAGCTGTACTTGAGAAACTTGCGACGGCTAAGACTAGATAAGGGGATGTTGTTGTTTTTCTTCATTAGACTTACGATTTCAATTCTTGAGTAGTTTGCTTCCTATGCCTAGAAATATAATGGTTGCACTGTCTGAAACTTCAGCATTTCAAGATACTAAAAACAGTAGTTTTTTACTTGCTGTAAATAGCACTCTGAGTCATCACCTCTATAAAAGAATGACATTAGAGCTACGCCTATATGGGGAACCCTTGACCGTTTATAGCTATTGGATTCAGCACTTTACTTAAGTTAGGGCAAAAATATTTCTAGTTAGAATAATAGTTTGTCTTGATCTGAAATTACTTGATAATTTACTCAGTACTTTTACGTAGATTAAACGTTAATCATTATCATCTTTGTAGTAAAAAATACAAAAGAAATAGAATTAAACAGATACTTTACTTTTATGATGTTTGCAACGTCTTCCTAAAAAATATCTTTCTCGATCGAGGACTTTTTTTTTGCTAATTATTGAGGAGAAAAATATACCCAAATATACCCAAATATACCCAAATATACTTATTTATTCTTGGTCATAAACCATGAAACTCTCCCACTATGCAAGACAGGTAGGAATTAGTTATAAGACAGCTTATCGTTGGTGGAAAGCAGGCCAATTAAACGGTTACCAGCTTCCTTCGGGAACTATTATGATCTCAGCTGATAAGCCTATTAGAGCTGGAAACGTTGTCTGTATATATGCCAGAGTTGACTTTGGTGAGGATCAAAATAAATTAATTTTACAAGCACAAAGACTCACTAAATACGCAGAAGCCAAGGGTTATTTAGTTCATCAGGTCTATCAAGAAGTAGCGAGTGGAACAGATGATTCCCGTAAACTTTTAGAAAAGGCTTTAAATGATAATGATTATCATATTTTGTTGGTAGAAAGTGAGGGTAGACTAGCTCTTTGCGGGATTAATTATATTAAAATAATGTTGAAAAATACAGGTAAGAAATTAGAGACTATTATTTAGT
>CAZSEZ010000126.1:0-11512 GCA_964606015.1 uncultured bacterium | reverse complement strand
GTAACTTACGCTCTTCTAGCTGGTGATGCTTCTGTACTAGAAGATCGTTGCTTGAATGGCTTGAAAGAAACTTACGCTGCTCTAGGAGTACCTACTACTTCTACTGCTCGTGCTGTTGGCATCATGAAAGCTCAAGCTGCTGCTCACATCAAAGATCAGCCTAGCGAAGCTCTTGCTGGTTCCAAACTACGCATCATGGGTGCACCTGTAGTTGATGACCGTTGTGCAAGCATCGTTGCTGAAGCTTCTAGCTACTTTGATCGCGTAATTGCTGCAATCAGCTAGTCTTTCTTAGCTAATTCAAACGTAAATTAGAATGTCTCGTGCTTGTTTATCGGGCATAGGCGTTTAGTAATAGATTACCAAGAATCATTCAGGAGATATCAAAATGAAATCAGTTGTAAGCACAGTTATCACTGCTGCTGATGCTGCTGGACGTTTCCCCAGCACTTCAGACCTAGAGTCCGTACAAGGTAGCCTTCAGCGTGCTGCTGCTCGTCTAGAAGCTGCTGAAAAATTAGCTGCTAACCTAGACCAAGTTGCTCAAGAAGCTTATGATGCTTGCATCAAAAAGTACTCCTACTTGAACAACGAAGGAGAAGCTAACTCTACTGACACTTTCAAAGCAAAATGTCTACGTGACGTCAAGCACTACCTACGTCTCATCAACTATTCTCTAGTTGTTGGTGGTACTGGTCCTCTTGACGAATGGGGTATTGCTGGTCAGCGCGAAGTTTACCGTGCTCTTAGCCTTCCTACTGCTCCTTACGTTGAAGCTCTAAGCTTTGCTCGTAACCGTGGATGTGCTCCTCGTGACATGTCTGCTCAAGCTTTGGTTGAGTACAATGCTCTTCTAGACTACGCAATCAACTCCCTATCCTAGTTCCTTTGCGTTGTCTTTGAATTCGTAACTATTAATTAGTAGCGTATTCTTAAGGTAAATGGAGACTTGCGAACTGTTGCTTTGACTTTGATAAGTTTGAGTATCAGCTTGCAAGTCTTCATTGTTGTTTTAATAAGTACTTATATCAAACCCCAGACTAAGAGTTTGCCGAAGCTCAGTTAATTATCAGCCTTTGAATTAACAAAAGTTTTTCAATTTATAGAAAGTAACCAAAAATATAATGTCTTTAGACTCTCTGTTTGAACAGTTAAAACATCCTAATCCCAATATTCGTGAAAGAGCTGGCTTTGAGCTAGCAGAGCAGGAAGATGAAACAGTCATTCCTCGTCTCATGGCTAATCTTGAAGAAGAAGATACCAACTATCGACGCGCATCTGTAAAAGCATTAGGTGTAATTGGTCACGATACGATACCGCCTTTAGTTGAGACTTTAGCAAGTAGTGATAATGCAACCGTTAAAGCCAGTTGCGCCAAGGCTTTAGCTCAAGTAGCGATCAAACACCCCGAAAGAGAATTTCCAAATGTAGGCATAGAAGGGCTTAGAAAAGGAATTGAAGATGACAATCCAGTAGTTCACATTTCCTCAATTATGGCTCTAGGTGCAATTGGAGATTCAACGATTGACATCCTATTGGAAGCTTTAGAGAGCACTGAAAATATTGCTGTAGGCGTGACTATTCTCAATACGCTTGGTGGAATGAAAGATGAAAAAGCCAAAACAACTTTAAGTCAGTTCTCACAAGATGACTCTGTAGACCCTTATTTAAAAGAAACAGCTATTAGCGCCCTATCTCGTTTGGAAATGGTGGAAAAGTTTGCCAGAGGTGAGCGTTAGAAAACCTTAAGGTTACATCGTTTCTAAAATATTTATGAGATTTCCCAACTAGCAACCCGCAAATTGGCTAGGTTTAGAGTGTAATCAGTGTTAAATAACAAATAGCTTCATGAGCGGAAACGAACTACTTACTCTAGCAGTATTATTGAGTCCTGGAATGCTTTTATCCATACTAATAATGATGACATTCGCCAAAGGTGGCTAATATTATCAAATTTTGGATAGTAGCATCAGAAAACTATGGTGAGGCATAAACACTATGCTTCCCATATTTTTGTTTTGAAGGGAAATAAATTATCTTCTATTGTTTACTTTCAGCCAGTTTATTTGATGGCTAATCCTCTGAGCCAGCAGAATCAGACTTCTTTGGTGGGGCTAGAGAGTCCGACTGAGATAAATATTCTTCTAAGTCCATTCTTTTTTCCATTTGACAGAGAAAATAACCAGTCATCATAGCTGACGCCAAAAGATGAGCTAGATTCTCCTTGTCTGTTGTAACCTTGAGATTAAAATCTCCTGTAGGTAACATTCCAACCAAACCCTGGACATTGTGCGAGATTATCTGCTTCACTTCTGCACTTGCTGAATGAGCAATCTTTGCCATTACTTCAGGATGTTGCTGGCGCAAATATTCCATCAAGTTGTTATTATCTCGCTCTGAAGATTCCGACTCTGAGAAATCAAAATTAAATATCATTACAAATCCAAAATTTGGATATACATTGTGCCTAGTCTACACAATACCAATGATAACCGCTTTCTTAAGAAAAAATTAAAGAATCTTTTCCTCTCTGTTAGGAAATTGCTAATTTTTCACGGTCTATCTCAAAGTATTGATGAAACTTTTCAGTTACTTCTAGCCAGTAAGAACGCCCATCGGATTGAGGACGCTTACGAATGAAACCATGTTCGACAAGTGTGCTAACTTGCTGATAGGCACTACTACCACGAAGCTCGATCAGGTCAGTTTGCAATAGAGGGTGCTTAAGAGCGATCGCGGCAAGAGTCCTTAACGCTCCTTTACCTAGCTCGGCAGGAATTAGTTCATAGAGCAATGTCTCATAAAGGGACTTCAGTTGCAGGTTATAACCATCATCACTCTCAATAATTTCTAAAGCACTATCACGATGAGCATAATCATTCATCAGCTCAATTAAAGCTTCTTCGGCAACTTCTATTTCTAGTTCCAGAGAATCTGCCATTTCCGAAATCGATAGGGGTTTACCCTTGATATAAAGCAAGGCTTCAATCTGAGTTGCTGTTTTCATCTAGTTTTCTCTCCTCAAAATGTTAAAAGTGGAAAAAAGTGCCCCACAGGACCATTCCCACTACCAATTTCGAGAGAATGATGCAGCGCATTAGTTACATAAATCTTAGCTAGATCAACTGCTGTTCGGAGATCCTTACCTAAAGCTAAATTAGCTGTAATTGCCGCGGATAGGGTACAACCAGTTCCATGGGTATTTCTGGTATTAACCCTTGGTGAATCAAAAAGCTCGTAGTTTTTACCATCAAAGAAAACATCACAAGCGCGATCACTATTAGCTAGACCACCGCCCTTAATCAATACAACCTTGGCACTTAATTTGTCGCAGATTATACTTGCAGATTGTTTCATCTCCGCAACTGATGTAATCTTCTTTCGCGCAAGGATTTGTGCCTCATAGATATTAGGCGTAACGATCTCGGCTAAGGGGATTAATCTCTCACAAAGAGATATCACCGCACCATCGTCTATAAGCTGAACTCCTGCACGAGAAACCATCACAGGATCAACAACTATATTTTTAAAAGAATTTTCAACCAAAAACGTAGCAACAGACTCAATAATTGTTTGATTCAAAAGCATGCCTGTTTTGACGGCACTTACAGTTAAGTCATTTGTTACAGCAGCTAATTGAGATTTCACCATTGAAGGCTGCACTGCCAAAACATCAGTAACACCTAAAGTATTTTGGGAAGTAACGCACGTAATTGCGCTGGCTCCATGTACGCAGTGAAAGGCAAAAGTTTTTAAGTCTGCTTGAATACCAGCGCCTCCACCACTATCAGAACCAGCTACAGTCAATGCCACCTTAGTCATCTTTCCTAAAACCTAGTATGAACTAGCCGCGAGGAAAACGTCTCTTTTGCAGAAAATCAGGAATCTCAATTTTTGGACCTCTATGCACCTCAGAAGTCTCTTCTTTCGATGAATCAGAAGAATTCTCGTTACCAGCAACCACACTACCAAACAGAGAAGTTGAATTTGTATCAGCGAAAATCTGACCATGGTTAGCGGGAGACTCACGATCAAACCCTGTAGCAATCACAGTGATTCTAATATCACCTTCCATGGTGTCGTCGATCACCGCACCAAAGATGATATTAGCTTCTGGATCAACCACTTCATAAACACTTTCTGCTGCAGCATTAACCTCATGTAGCGTTAGATCATAGCCGCCAGTAATATTCATCACTACGCCTTTTGCACCATTAATCGAAGCTTCCAATAGTGGGGAGGATACGGCTGTTGCTGCTGCTTCTTTTGCCCTAGACTTACCAGAGCTAACCCCAATGCCCATAAGAGCGGAACCAGCGTCGGCAACTATTGCTCTAACGTCGGCGAAGTCCACATTAATCAAGCCAGGAATCGTGATAATATCCGAAATCCCTTGCACCCCTTGTCTAAGAACATCATCAGCAATCCGAAAAGCTTGCTGAATTGGAGTATCAGGAGAAATTACTGTCAATAATTGATTATTAGGAATAGTGATCAAAGTATCAACACGACTTTTAAGTGCACTTAATCCTTCATCAGCCTGGTTTGTCCGCCTTCTACCTTCAAAAGCAAAAGGACGAGTAACAACCCCCACGGTTAAACAACCCATTTCTTTCGCAACTTCGGCTGCGATCGGCGCTGCCCCTGTACCAGTACCACCTCCCATACCAGCAGTAATAAATACAAGATCGGTGTTTTCTAAAGCCTGAGCAATTTCTTCACGCGATTCCTCTGCTGCTTTTTGACCAATAGCAGGATTACCGCCTGCGCCCAAACCTTTAGTAATCTTTTGGCCTATTTGCAATTTCTGAGAAGCGTATGACTTTTCCAAAGCTTGCGCATCAGTATTGATTGCCCAAAACTCAATCCCCGTAACCTCACTCTCAATCATGCGGTTAACAGCATTACAGCCACCACCACCGACCCCCATCACCTTAATCTTTGCTACGCTGCTAGGAACTATCTTGGAGTTACGACTATCGTCTTGCACAGATGGGTCACCACTATCTGCAAAAGAGGAATATTGCATCGGCTTACTTGGCTGATTTTGATTCGCCACAAAGAGCCTATTGTACTCGTTGCTACTTTTTCCCTCGTTCTTGAGGATAGACTCAACTTTGTTCTTAGAGGTCATGAGAGTAAATGCTAGGGTTGGTCAGGTATAGTATGGACTTTAGTTCGCGGGAATTGGGAACTAACATAACTTGGATTCATCACGAGGTGAACCTTTGGTCTTTTTTTGTTATTAGGAAATACTCAAGGCAGTAAGTTTAACACTTATGAAGACTTACGCAACAATAGTACAAAAGTTTTAGTTGCCTCTCGTAGAAATTAACTAGTTCAATATACTGAAAAGTGAATGTATATCATTTACTTTTCATCTATCTTGACGTTATAGACTAAAACCCAGAAATAGTCAATTGATTTCATGCTAATCATTGGGACTTTCGCTATCAATCAGAAACGGAAGTATCTCAATTGGAGCAAAAATCATAACAAATCGTCAGATAAAGCATTGCCTTCAAATTAGGTTCAAAAGATTCAGCTAAATTCCTAGATCAAATGAACTTAAAATATTAAAAGTGCAGACATCAACGCATGTATATTTCGTGCCAAAACTAGTTCAAAATTATTTAGAGATCGCCTTATTGTCTTCCTTAATTAGACCGAAAATACTAACAGCTTGCTTAACATGTTGCCAACCTCTAAAACAACACCAAAGTATGATTGCGCCAGTTTGCCAGTTTAAGATGAGAGATATATCTGACTGAGCTAAACTTAAACCACCTACCAAGAGAACAAACAAAACCAATCGTAAGAATTTCTCCTGTAGTTGAGGCCAATTTTCTTTATTTCCTCCAGAGTAGCGATAAACCAAATAGCTAATACTGCGAGATAGTATTTGACCGAACAGTAAACTTACACCGATTAAGTTGCTAGCAACAATTGCCAGAAAACCACAATAGCGCGAGAATTGCAGAAAAGTATAAAGCCAAATTCTAGTTTGTTTATTGACGTAGTTATAAACCCAAAAACAGAACCTCGAACCAGCCAAAGATAAGGCCCAAATAGCAAAAGGAACAGTCGAAGCCTCTAGCAAATGATTCAAGTAGTCTTCACCAAATACTACTTGAGAATCGCTAGCAGTCAAAAAGGCAACCCCAATTGCACCTAACAGCAACGACCAAAGCCAAGGTTGCCACTGACTCATCGTAGTCCCAGAAACATAAGTAGCGCCAGGAACGTAAAACTCCTTGTTGAGAGTAGGATCTTTCTCATACTTCCAACCAACAAAATCGTTTTCATAGTAGCCGACTTCATATATACACCAAAAAGATAGGGTCAGAAATAAGAGGGCACAGCTACTAAGTAGTGGCTGAGGGCTCAACCAACTTAAGGCTAAGATCAAGATTGGTAAATCATCTCCCAAAACTGACTTAACAATATAGTTCTCTCCTGCGCGCTTCACTTTGTGAAGATACATCATGGGCATGTACACATCACTCATGGGTGATGTGTACTTCGCCTTATCCCAGACAACTAAAAGTGGCTTGGCTACCTTTTCCATAACAGGAAGATCATCTAGAGAATCCGTAACCAAAGTTGCATTTGATAAGGCCTCAGCACCAATGATTTCTTCCACCATATCTAGTTTTCCTCGCTGGCGATCTTTTGGTCCAGCCAAAAGGCTACAGGCAATTAGTTTGCTGTAATCAACTGACATATGACGAAGTATTGGGTTAATAATTGATTTGAATCCCAAAGAAGCCACGATGACTTCTGCATCGCTATTCTTATTCAGATACTCTAAAAGCTCTAAATTACTGTATCGCTCCGCAAGTTTGCGAGCCTTACTTTGCCAAATCAAAATATTCCAAGGCATCAACACAGTAGAAATAAAGATCAAGAACCAATCTCTTGTTACTTCTTTATTCTTTCCACTTACTAGCCAAGACCAGGGCTTGAGAGCCGAGAGAACTTTTAGTAGAAATGCTCCTAAAAATCTGGGTCTTAAATTATTCAGATACTCAGCAGTGGAATTTCTTAATAATAATGTTTCATCAAAATCAACGAGAATCGGGTGCTTAGCAGCAGTACTTTCTATCGCGTGAGAGATCTCAGCTTGAGAGAATGAGACTGATTCAGGTCTTCCTGTGTTAATCATACTGACAACAAACTTATTTTTTTAATTTCTAGGTGCTTACTAGGGTGAGATTAGAAGTAGAAAAAACTAATTCTTCGTTAAACAATCCACTTCGCTGAAGGGCTTTTACGATATAGAGCAGCTAATCCCAGCGAACTAAAAAACTAGCTCTCAATTTATAATAAATTATCATTCTGGCCTCAACTGGTATCTGAGCATAGGTTGTCTTCAGTACTCTAATCCAAATAATATGGCACACACAACACTAGATTAAAGCCTATTTAGTATAAATAAAGATTCGATAAAATAACGGCAAAGACCGTTGTGCAATATAGCAGACATAAGATTGAGCAGGTTGTAATTCCACAAGTAGCGGATCAGAATTAGTCGTCCATCACAATCTAGTTAATGGTCAAAGCCAAGACCAATCAACTTAACTAGTTGAGATAGATTTGATCTCAATGCTAAGTTCTCTGAATATCTGCACTTCGAATGTTGACCCGACAAGCCAATACTCAGAGAGAAAACAAGCGAGGCTTAAACTACAATGGTTACTTGACCAAATCAATTATTAGTTTTTTCAGCCAGGAGTAAATATACAGTCGTGGAGTTTCGTCATAAAGTAGCAGCTATAGAACCGAAGTGGCAGAAAATTTGGTCACAGTCGAGTATCGACAATACCGAAGAAAACTCTGACAAGCCTAAGTTTTACGCTCTATCAATGTTTCCTTACCCTTCAGGAAATTTGCATATGGGTCATGTACGCAACTATGTAATTACTGATGTCATTGCTCGTTACAAAAGAATGCAAGGCTACCGAGTACTACATCCCATGGGTTGGGATGCTTTCGGTTTGCCAGCAGAAAATGCAGCGATCGCACGTAATATTCCTCCTGCTGATTGGACTTATAAAAATGTGGCGCAAATGCGAGATCAGCTGAAAGAGCTTGGTCTATCTCTCGATTGGAGTAGGGAAGTCACTACCTGCTCAGAAGATTATTATAAGTGGACGCAGTGGCTCTTTTTACAATTTTTTGCGTCAGGATTAGCGTATCAAAAAGAAGCTGCGGTTAATTGGGACCCTATAGATCAGACTGTACTCGCAAATGAACAAGTAGATAGCGAAGGTTACTCCTGGCGTAGCGGAGCAAAAGTAGAACGCAAACTACTTACTCAATGGTTTTTGAAAATTACCGATTATGCAGAGCAACTTTTACAAGATCTAGACCAGCTTGACGGTTGGCCAGAGCGAGTTAAAACCATGCAAGCCAACTGGATTGGCAAATCTGTGGGGGCTTATTTAGAATTTCCCATTGTAGGTAGCGATGAAAAAGTAGCAGTATTCACTACTCGTCCTGATACGGTCTATGGCGTAACTTATGTAGTCCTGGCTCCCGAACACCCTTTAACCTCTCAAGTCACTACTAGCGATCGCAAAGAAGCAGTAGAACAGTTCATTACTGAGGTTGCCAGCCAAAGCGAAATGGATCGCACTGCCGATGATAAGCCTAAACGAGGGACTCTAACTGGTGGTAGAGCCATCAATCCTTTTACTGGTGAAGAAATTCCGATTCTAATTGCCGACTACGTACTCTATGAATATGGTACTGGTGCAGTTATGGGAGTTCCTGCTCACGATGTCCGTGATTTTAAGTTTGCAGGGGAAAATAATTTACCGATCAAAACAGTAATTATTCCTGATGATTGTGATGCGGAAGCAACTCTCACAGAAGCCTACACCGAGCCAGGAGTAATGGTTAATTCTGGGGAATTTGATGGCATACCGTCCACTGAAGGCAAAACCAAAATTATCGAGCACGCCGAACAAAATGGTTACGGTAAAGCCAGAATTCAGTATCGTCTCAGAGATTGGTTGATTTCTCGTCAGAGGTATTGGGGTTGCCCGATTCCGATTATTCATTGCCCTAGTTGCGGACAAGTTCCTGTTCCTGACCAAGATTTACCTGTAGAATTACCCAAAAATGTTGAGTTTACTGGTAAAGGGGCATCTCCTTTAGCTCAAATAGAAGATTGGGTAAATTTGCCTTGTCCTACCTGTGGCGAACCTGCCAAGCGGGAAACCGACACCATGGATACTTTTATCGATTCTTCTTGGTACTATCTTCGTTATACCGATGCCACTAACCCCGAAGAAGTCTTTACCAAAGCCAAAGTCAATGACTGGATGCCCGTAGACCAGTATGTTGGTGGGATCGAACATGCGATTTTGCACTTACTTTATTCGCGGTTCTTTACTAAGGTATTGCGCGATCGCGGTTTACTCAATTTTGACGAACCTTTTAAACGGTTACTTACTCAAGGAATGGTTCAGGGTTTAACTTACAAAAATCCTAATAAAAGTGGAGAAGATAAATGGATTCCCTCAGCAGATGTAGATCCTGACGATCCCAAAGACCCCGAAACAGGAGAAGAGTTAGAGGTGTTCTTCATCAAGATGTCCAAATCCAAATACAACGGAGTTGACCCCAAAGAAGTAATCTCTAATTATGGGGCGGATACTGCCAGGATGTTTATCCTCTTCAAAGCTCCTCCAGAAAAAGATCTCGAATGGGATGCTGCGGATGTCGAGGGACAGTTTCGATTTCTCAGCCGAGTTTGGACTCAGGTAACTAACTATGATTCTGGTCAATTAAAAGACACAGGAGATTTAAGCAAAGTAGAGAAAGATCTCCGCCGAGCGATCCATACAGCAATTAAAGAAATCTCCGAAGATTTGGAAGGAGACTATCAGTTTAATACTGCGGTATCAGAGTTAATGAAACTCAGCAATGCAATCAAAGAAGCAAAGTGCGTTGAGTCACCAATATACAAAGAAGGGATAGAAACCTTAATCCTCTTACTTGCTCCTTTTGCTCCTCATATAGCAGAAGAACTTTGGCATGGTTTAGGCAACAACGAATCAATCCACTTGCAAAGTTTCCCTAAAGTAGACAAGTCTGCTTTAGAAGTTGACGAGATTACTCTAGTTATTCAGATCATGGGGAAAACTCGGGGCAAGATCCAAGTCCCTGCTGGCTCTGATAAGGCAACTCTCGAAAAACTAGCAACAGAATCGGAAGTAGCCCAAAAATACATTGCGGGTAAAGAAATCCGCAAAGTGATTGTGGTTCCAAATAAGCTGGTGAACTTCGTCGTAGCTAAATAACAACTGGTTGCGATTGACTGGATAAAATTCCAATCACTCACAAATACTGTTTAACCATTCGGGCAGGATCTTTCCTGCCTTTCTTGTAGGATAAGAACTAAGTTTAAAAAATCAAGGATAAGATCGAAACTGTGAGCGCGAACGTAGATAAGCTAAAGCCAGACTGGGCAGGAGATGACTTTCTCTCTCGGATTGTTAATTTATTGATTAAAACCAAACCGATTTATGGCTTGATGAAACGCCAAGCCAGACAAGTGCTAATTAAAACAGCCGAAAAAAATGGCATCCCTTGGCGGAAAAACTATCAAGAGTTAGCTAAGTCACAAGTTAAATCACTTTATGATGCGATCGCAAACCCCGATCTAGAATATCCAGATTATTATCAGGTTCCTTTCCATGCCTATGATGAGGGAAATCTTTGCTGGCAGGCTGCTTTTGAGGCAGAGTCAGCTACTCAGTCTATGGGCCTACGGGTTTGGAAAGATGAACCAGGCTTAACTTGGCAAGCAGCACAACAACGTTTGCGCAATAGCTTTCACCAAGTACTGGCTGACTACTTACCTTCTAAAGTTTCTGATGTCCTTGATATTGGTTGTTCTGTGGGAATCTCGACAACAACTCTCAGAGATTTTTTGCTTACCAGACAAGAGACAACTCTCAGCACAACTGGCTTGGACTTATCGCCTTATATGCTGGCTGTAGCAAGTAAAAAAGACTCTCAAAAAAATATTCAGTGGCTACATGGGAATGCCGAGCAAACCGATTTTGCCGATAATTCTTTTGACTTAATCACCCTACAATTCTTGATTCACGAATTACCCCACTCGGCGACAAACAATATTTTTCACGAAGCCAAGCGAATTCTGCGTTCTGGCGGGATCATCGCCATTGTAGATAACAATCCTGGTTCTAAAGTTATTCAGAACTTACCACCTGTTCTGTTTACTCTGATGAAAAGTACCGAACCCTGGAGTGATGAGTACTATACCTTTGATGTTGAACAGGCTCTAATCGAAGCAGGATTTGATTACAAAACAACATTAGAAAGCGATCCTCGTCACCGTACAATTATTGCGATCGCACAATAAGCTTAATTTGATTCACTGCCGACAGCTTCTGTTATGGAGCTGTATCCTTTTGACTCCATACGACTAAGGATACAGCTCCATAACAGAAGCTGTCGGCAGTGAATCAAATTAAGC
>CAZSEZ010000125.1:0-11583 GCA_964606015.1 uncultured bacterium | reverse complement strand
TTATAAAAGCTTTATAAACTAGCATTTAGAATCAATAGCAGGAAAATTGTTGCTCAGATCTATCCAGTCTTGAATACTGAGATTTTCTGCCCTAGCTTGAGGATTTATGTGGAGTTTTTCTAGAATAGCTGAGAGTTCTTCAACCAAAATAAGACTTTTAAGGTTGTTTCTTAGCATTTTCCTTCGATTAGCAAATCCAAGCTTGATTAAGGTACCCAAAAGCTGAGGATTCTGGGCTGGTTTCTCCAATGTTTTTGGGCTAAGTCGGACAACAACAGAATCAACTTTTGGCGGAGGATAAAATGCTCTAGCAGGGACATCACAGATGAATTCACACTTAGTTAAGTACTGCATTCTTACGGACAATGCACTATAAGCTTTTGTACCTGGTCTGGCAACTAAGCGATCGCCTACTTCTTTCTGAATCAGTAAAACTACGGAATCATAACTAACATCCGTTGGATTGTAGATCGTGCCAAACAGCTTGGCCAAAATCAAACCAGTGATGTTGTATGGAATATTGGCAACGACTTTATTATGGTTCTGGAATTTGGAAAATGGAGTTAACAGCTGGGGAATATCTAACTCGAGAAAATCCCCTTCTAGCAAAATAAAGTTATCTAGCTTGCCAAATTTTTGTACCAGCTTTTTACTAAGATTGCGATCAATTTCTACTGAAGTGACAGCTTGGGAAACTTCTAAAAGACGACTAGTTAAAATTCCCGTTCCAGGACCTATTTCCAAAACACGATCACTTTGGTGTAACTGCGCAGCATCGATAATTTTGGAGAGAGCTTTCTCACTCTTTAACCAATGTTGTCCGAACCTTTTTAACGGTCTTTTTGCACTCATCTACTTTACTTATTTAAGCTTTTTCTCTTGAGCATTGATTCTTTAACCCTCAATGTCCTAGTTAATCAGTAGCTCCTTGAGTCAAAGAGTTATTAGGTTTCAAAGAGTTGCTGGCAATAACCGCTAGTACTAACCACCAGAGAGTTTGTACAGAGGGACGATACCACACAGTATCTACAACCCCGTGAACTAGCAAACCAGCCATACCAGCAAGCGCACCAATAGCCCACAAACCTTTAGCATCACGAGTTATCTTCAAGCGATTTATTTGCAACCAGGCATGACGAAGAGCAGTAAGAATCAAACTCAAAAAAGTAAAAAAGCCAATGTAACCCATTTCAACAATATGTTCGAGATAAATTGAATAGGCACTTAAAGCAGGATAGCGAGGATCCATATAACGTGGATAAACCGCATTAAAAGCCTCATTTCCTGGCCCAATACCAGTCAGAGGATAGTCTTTAATAATTTTGTCAACTGTACGCCATACAAATTGGCGGAAGCTATTACTACTATCTTCGCTTCCAGCAAAGATACTCAAAAATCTCAGTCTAATGGATTCGACACCTACAATAGCTACAGCCAGGAATCCTACTGCTGTCCCGAAAACTAGAGGTAACAACCAAATACGCCAAAAGCGAGGCAGAAAATCACGCCACCACCAATAGAGCAAGAAAAACAAAACGGCAACCATTGCCATAGTTGCTAACCAAGCTCCTCGGCTGTCAGTAAAAAATAAACAGGCTGAGTTTGCTCCCACCATAATTGCTGCCAACAACTTCTGTGTCCAGCTTGACCAAGTAAGCAGAGCGATAACACTGAAAGCGATCGCAGGTAGTAAATAACCTCCCAATAAGTTGGGATTCCCTAAATAACTATATACTCTAGTATCATTAGCCAGCACAGAGTTAGGATCGTTCCAGGTTGCTAGTTGCTCCACTCCAAGATACTGCTGACGAATTCCATAACCACTGACAATCAAGGCAGTAAGGAGAAAACCGGTAATTAGCCAATTAGTCAACTTTTGAGAGCGCAATACCCCAGCAGCCAAAGCAAACATGCCCAGATATAGAGTTAGCTTGATCCAACCTGCGATCGCTTGAGGACGAACAGGGGAAAGCAACATGGCTAGTGTTGCCACTAGCCAGTAAATAAAAACTAATCCGTGAACAGAGGTTAGATGAAGCGAACCCTCTTCGGACAAAGTTACCAGTAACCAGTAAAAAGCGATCGCAACGAGAAGCACACCAATCAAGCTTGTAGAGACAAAGGGTGCTAAACAGAAGACTAAACTAAGTAATAAAACACCTATCGGTTCCGACCATTGTAAAAGCCAACTTCCAGACCGCCAGCTAGTAAAGCTTTTCAATGTGCTATAGACATAGCTGCCACTCAACCAACTAACTATGGTAGAGGCCGAATCAGTATTCGTTTTACTTGATGACATATCTAGAACTAAGAAAGGTCCACAACTTATAGTGAGAGTTTTGGAATAGATAGAGATTCGATTCTACACTACTCACCATTTAGTTGCGTCATATGGATTGATCTTAGTCCAATTCATTTTCACCCTGTTCTACTTTTGGCAGTTGGATGATGTAGCGATAACCAGCTTCGGGAGAGCCTTGAACAATAACTTTCCCTTCATGCAGTTCGGTTAAGTGACAGGCAAAAAGCAAACCTAAGACATCGCGTGAAATTTTATCCTTAGGCTTTTGTTCCTCAGCAAGCAGATTTTGCTGACTATCAATTACTTGCATCAAAGCACCTGAGGTTAAAATGCGGTTACCCAAGATAACATCACTCATGCCAGAAGCAGGCACAGCAGTTCTTTGTTCTGACTCAGCAAGTGCTAATGCTTTTGTCACAGACTGCGAATAGAATTCCACCTGAGGCAGGCCATCTCCTAGCCAAGGATGAGAAAGCCACACAGCCATGTTGAGGGCACGATTGCGACGAGAGACATGAACTCTAACCTCTCCCCCAGATTCAGACATTTCCAAAACACTAACAATTAGATAGTACAAAGCTTGTTTAACTTTATCCTTGTCTAATAGCCAGATCCGATTTCCAGGTTCTACAGACAAACGTAAACTTTGCTGATGCTGTTTGCCAATGTCCAGAAGGCTATTAATTACCTGCTGACAAAGCATTTCAATGTCCACAGAGCCTACTCTAATTGTTGCGTCTTGATTACCAAGAACCCCCAAATTAACTATTTCATCAACCAAGGAAATCAAATTTTGGCCACTGTTGTGAATAATTTGTAAGTATTCCCGTTGTTTAGTTGTTAATGGACCGTAAACCTCCCTTCTTAAAACGCTAGCCATACCAATGACTGAAGTTAAAGGAGTACGCAATTCTTGAGTTAACTGACCCAAAAGTTTTACTTTAATTAGGTTAGTCGAGTTAATGCTGTCTGACTGGGTACCAGGATTTACAATACTCTCATGAGAACTGTCTTGCCATTCTGCACTAGAAGCAAAAGCGACGTTTTTGCGAGGTTGCTTCCTAAACTCCTGTTGGTTTTTAACGGTATAGTCTCTTTCAAACTCTCCTATGCACCATTTAGCAGTTAAAGCTAAAAATTCTAAATCTCTATCACTAAAAGTACGTGACTCGTTATCCATAACTTCCAGAGTACCGAGACACATTCCATTAGAGTCTATCAGGGGAACCCCCAAATAGGCTCTAACACCATAATGCTGTGTCAAGCTACTGGCAGCAAAAACAGTTTCTGCAACTGTACTCTCAATAATTAAGGGCTGTTCGCTATCAATTACATAAGTACTAAAAGATTCTGCTAAAGGCAACTTACGATAAGAAGCAAGTTGGTTCATTAACCCCATTGAAGATAGGCCAAATGCAGATTTGAACCATAGCTCATTACCTACACCTAGACCCAGGATACAAATAGGCACATCCAAAAAGCTGGAAGCTTTTTGAATAGCTTCTTCAAATACAGGGACACTCTCAGGACTTAGCAGGCCAAGACGACTCAAAGTCTCTTTCCTTCTGCTAACTCTATCTGCTGGAGTAAAACCATCTAAACGACAGAAAAGTCTGTTTCTCGCTTTACTTATCTTGGGAGCCTTTGCCCCTAATTCTATTGCTTGCACTTTTATTACGGGGTCATAACATGGTTAATCTGTTCTGCCGAGGGATTGCTTACCTACTCCTCCTTTACCCTCACTTTCTCGGTAACTTAAGTACTGAGCAAATGTACAGAAGAAGATAAAGGTAGCTGCCCTAAGCTTGTTATGCTTAAGGTTCCCTAAAATCATCCTAAATGAACATTTTGCGCAAACTTTTCTGAGTAATCACGCAGATTCGGAGAGGTTTCTCCGTAATATCGACATTTTTGGAAATACGAAATAAATCTAGGTGTGAGTACTAATTATCAAGTCAATCACAGTTTATTTATGTACTTATCTTGAAATATGGCCTTAAAAATAGCCGTTACACTCAGAATTAAGTCTAGAGCGAACGGCACTGTTGAATGAAGTGTCAAGTTTAATTTATTTGAAAACTAGGTCATGTTGCTTTCAATCGCCCAACGTGCTAGCTCAGTTCGATTTTTAAGACTGGTCTTATTGAGCATGTTCGAGACATGACTTTCAATTGTTCTTTGGCTAACCTTTAATTCTTCCGCAATATTCCTATTGGCCATTCCTTGAGCAACTAAGTTAACTACCTTTAGTTCGGTAGGAGTTAGCGCTACATTCGGGGGAACTTGAATCGTAGGTGCAGAATCTAGATTTCTGGCTCTGCCATTGGAAAGGCGTTTCACCTGATTTAGGGAAGATTCCACCTGGGCGACTAGTTCTTCAGGTTCAAAGGGCTTGACCATATAGAAGTCAGCTCCTTCATTCAACCCTTTAACTCGATCTTGGCTTTGACCCTTAGCTGACAAAAATAGAACAGGAACAGTGTTGATTTTGGGTTCTTGTCTGATATGCTTAACCAGGGAATAGCCATCCATCTCGGGCATCATGACATCGCAGATGATCATATCTGGTATTTCTTGCTCGAGAACTTCCAGAGCTTCTCTACCATTTTCTGCTGTGGTCACATCGTAACCCCGAAACTCTAGGTAGTCTTTGACCAAGAGAATCAGATTGGGATCGTCATCAATTAGTAATAATTGTTTGCTATCTTTTGTTGGATTATCTTTCATGAGGAATCAGGTTACTAAACTGACGTGCTTATATTAATTACCAGCTACATCAATAAGCAGACTGGAATAATTAGGGTGGAAAATAGTGCTAGGCAACTCTCTTTCTGCTAAACCCTAGTTATGAGTTCTCAACGTTGGTTTGTTTAAAACTTTCTTTTGCGATGATAACCTTTAGTTTTGATTACGGCAAAGTTTTTACTGTCAACTAATCAATAGCGCGTAAATATTTTTGCTTTATCCAAAATGATCAATCCAGTTTTTTTAAAACTCAAAAATAATCTCCGTATAATTACCCTAGACAGTCTACTAATTTTTAAAATTTTACCTTTATTACTAATAATTAAAAATGGCCGTATTTTCTGATAGCTTAAATAAATTAATTCATAATCGCCGTTCTACTAAACCACGTTTTTTTAACGGGAGTAAAATCCCCGATAAAATTGTTTGGCAAATCCTAGAAAATGCCATCTGGGCACCAACTCATGGTTTGACTCAACCCTGGAGTTTTAAAGTATTTACTAACTCTGGACTAATAAAATTAGCTGATTTTCAAGCAAATTGGTATCGAGAAAAGACTCCAGAAGATAGCTTTAAGCAAGAAAAGTACGAGAGAATGAGGACAAATATACTTAAGTCTTCTCACGTAGTAGTAATCTGTATGCAAAGACAGTTATCCGAAAAGATACTTGAAATCGAAGAGATTGAAGCAGTGGCTTGCAGCGTTCAAAATATGGCTCTGACTGCTACAGCATATGATGTTTGTAGTTTTTGGGGTTCTGGTGGCGTCACCTATACTCAAGAGCTGAAAAATTTTTTGGGCTTGGGTGATAAGGATCTTTGTTTGGGCTATCTATACTTAGGGTACAGCGATCGCTCTGCAACTTCGAGTCGTCGCGATCCCGTAACAGAAAAAGTAGAGTGGATTGATTCTTAAAGAATATACCTAATTTTATGTACCTAACCATAGGAGAGACAAAGCTACGAGTTGGACAATATGGAGAAGGGGTTGAAACTAAGCTAGAACTGAGCTTTGAGTATGCTTTTGCCAGCCACAACACCTACCGCCGTTTCGCTCAGGTAATTGCCGAACAAGATCGTGTCAAGATAAAACTTAAATCAGAATTTACACTAACTCAAGACTGTCTTAAGCTGTCACAATTGATTCTAGGCGTTGAAAAATTGTGCACACCTGACAACTTGGCCTTGTTGAGAGAAATCTTGCAAGCAAATTCATCAGTTGAACCAGAAGAGTTCATTACAAGACAGCAAGCCCTAATTGATTTTTTTAAGTAATTGCAGCTTGACCACTTACTTGATTACCCAGCTGAATCCTCAGTTTTTCCTGTCGAACACTTATACCCACCTCATAAACTAAAGCATCATCATCAGACAACATGGCAAATTCACGCTTAAAAAGACTAGTCGGCTATTTGCGTCCTTACTGGCGCAATGTATCTCTAGGGATCTTTGCCTTGTTGGTTGTCAACGCGGTAGGAGTATACATCCCTCTCTTAATAAGAGATACCATTGATCGCTTGAAAAGTGATTTCAGCTTTAGTGCAGTATCCCAGGATGCCTTGATTTTGTTTATTCTGGCTACTTTAATGTGGGGAATTCGGATGTTTTCCCGTATTTCTATCTTTGGTGCTGGTAGACAGGTTGAGTTCGATCTCAAGCAAAGAATTTTTCAACACCTACTAAGATTAGAACCCAATTACTTTTCAGAGAATACTTCAGGAGATTTGATCAACCGTGCCACTAGCGATGTAGAAAACGTGCGACGGCTAGTGGGCTTCTCTGTCTTGAGTTTGGCAAATATTGTTTTTGCCTACAGTTTGACCCTGCCTGCCATGCTAGGGATTAGTGTCAAATTGACAGTTTTAGCGATCGCAGTATATCCCTTAATGATCATTGTGGTGCAGTTATTTAGCGGCAAGTTGCGAGATTGCCAAACAGACGTTCAAGAGGGTCTTTCTAATCTCAGCGAACTAGTCCAAGAGGACATGAGTGGGATCTCTCTGATCAAAATTTATGCCCAAGAGGAGCAGGAAAGAAACGCCTTTGCCCAACGAAATAAAAAATTATTAGATGCCAATCTCAAACTAGCAAGAACCAGAAATTTGCTGTTTCCTATTGTCGAAAGCATTTCTTATCTAAGTTTGTTAGTTCTATTGTGGTTAGGGACTGCTGCTATTGCCCGTGGCGAGATTACTGTTGGAGATTTTGTGGCGTTGATTCTCTTTGTAGAGCGATTGGTCTTTCCTACCGCCTTACTAGGTTTTACAATCACCGCCTACCAGAGAGGGGAAGTGAGCATAGACCGCTTAGAAGCTATTTTGGCACAGGGAGCAAAAATTCAAACAGTTGCAAATCCGATTATTCCCGAAGGCAAGATCCAGGGGCAGATTGTTGCGCAAAATCTAACTTATCGCTACCCCGATAGTAAAGAATCTGTACTAGACGGACTTAGTTTTACAATTCAACCAGGAGAAACTATTGCGATCGTTGGTCAGATCGGTTCTGGCAAATCAACCTTAGCTAATGCTTTACCCCGCTTGTTGGATATCCAGCCAGAGCAACTATTTATTGATGGCTATGATGTCACCCAACTAAGTTTATCTGACTTGAGAGGTGCGATCGCTTATGTCCCTCAAGATAGCTTTCTATTCAGTAACACAATTCAGAACAATATCCGTTATGGCGAACCTTTGAGCGAATCTTATGAGGTAGAACAAGCAGCTAAACAGGCCCAAATCCATCCTGAAATCATCAATTTTCCCCAGCAATATCAAACAATTGTCGGGGAAAGGGGAATTACGCTCTCGGGCGGACAAAGACAGCGGACATCATTGGCTAGAGCTTTATTAGTCGAAGCACCAATCCTGATTTTGGATGATGCTTTATCTAGTGTAGATAATGAGACAGCAACCCAAATTTTACGGAATCTCTCTCCCGAGCGAGATAAACGCACTGTGATCTTTATTTCCCACCAGCTATCTGCTGCTGCTACTGCTGATCGCATCTTTGTCATGGATCGAGGTCACATAGTCCAGAAGGGGACTCACGAAGAATTAGTAGAGCAAACTGGACTGTATCAGTCCCTATGGCAGAGACATGAACTTAAAGAAATACTCAACTGAGACGAGCTAATTACTTCTGTTGACTTGACTGCTTGAAAAGTGTCTCGGCAACCTTGTTTAATGTAGAGGAGATAACATACTCTTATTTGAACTACCATGCAAGACTTCTTTCAGAATACTAGTCGCTATCCTCGCTATTTAATCAGTTTTAGCCTGGGTATTTTTTGGGCATTTTTTGAAAAACTAGCTCCTTTTCTCAAGAACCCTGTAACGGCGATCGCGGTAATCGGCCTAGGAGTGGGAACTTTTGCTTTTTTGTACTTCACTCTCGAAGCAATGTTGGGCTTGAGCTAGACAGACTATGATTCCCTTAAAGGACGAGAATCCTACTTCTAGCACTCCTGTCGTAGTTTACGCTTTGATTGCGTTAAACATCGTAGTTTTTTTCCACGAGATGTCCTTGAGCCGTCCTCAGCTAGAGAGCTTTTTCCAACTTTATGCTGTTGTTCCGCAGGAGTTGAGTGCTAGCTTTGCAGGCACTCCCCCAAATCAGCCTGTCTCTGAGATTAGTACTTTAGTGACATCTCAGTTTCTCCACGGTGGGATAATGCATATTGCCTTTAATATGCTTTTCCTGTGGACATTTGGCAATAATATCGAAGACCGACTCGGTCGCGTCAGGTTTCTCATTTTCTATTTGGTTTGTGGAGTACTGGCGGCTCTAACTCACTGGTTCTTTGATATGAGTTCAGCGGTTCCCACGGTAGGAGCTTCTGGTGCGATCGCGGGTATTATGGGAGCCTATATTCTTAAGTACCCCAAAGCCAAAATTGTTACCCTGCTACCCTTGGGGATTATTTTTACTACTATTAGGGTTCCCGCATATTTTTTCCTTGGGTTTTGGTTTGTCCAACAAGCAATTAGCAGCCTACTATCTTTGGGTGTAAGTTCAGAAGGGGGCGTAGCCTACTGGGCACATGCTGGAGGATTCGTCTTTGGTGCGATTCTAGGGCCTGTGATGGGACTCTTGAGAGAGTAATTAGGAATAAAACCATAAGCTTCCCACAAGCCACTACGAATAAAGAGCATCCTAAGAAAAATGAACCAACTTTTTTATCCTTTAATCGGTGTTTTTGTCTATCTAGCACTATTAGTTGCGATCGCAGAAAGTTTAAGTCGGATCATTCCTGATGATCCAGAACTAACTCGCAAAGTAGTACATATCGGTAGTGGCAATGTAATTTTATTGGCTTGGCTGTTTAGAATCGAACAAAGCGTAATTATCTCTGCTGCGATAATTGCAGGAATTATCGCCCTGGTTTCCTACGTCACACCGATTTTACCCAGCATCAACAGTATCGGACGCAAAAGTTTGGGTACTTTTTTTTACGCAGTCAGTATTGGAGTACTAGCCTGGGCTTTCTGGCAAGATTACCCTCAATACACAACGATTGGAATTTTAGTTATGGCTTGGGGCGACGGCATGGCTGCTATCGTGGGACAGCGTTTTGGCAAGCATAAGTATCAAGTGTTTGGGATTGAAAAAAGTTGGGAAGGCTCGGGTGCAATGGCAACTGCGAGCTTCTTGGTGACACTAATTATTTTGCTAGCAACCCAAGGTAACTCACTTCAGACTTGGTTAATAGGATTATTCATAGCTGCGATCGCTACAACCCTGGAAGCTTTTTCCAAGTTAGGCCTAGACAATCTAACCGTGCCAATAGTCAGTGGCGTAATCTGTTATGGCTGTTATCGAATGCTGTAAAACTTTACAGATATAATGAGAAACGTAACACCTTAGAGAACCAGAAAAGATAGATTATGTCTGAGCAGCCAAAAGAAGCTACAGAGTCAACTAACGTAGTTGCTGAAAGCGAACCTAAACCCACAGATAGCTATGTCAAACTGGCAATGCGCAATATGGTACGAAAAGGTGGTAAATCGCTAAGACACTTTACCTTGACGATGATTGGTCTGTTTACTATCCTGATTGGTTTGTCTTATTTGACCAAGCCATAAGGTTGAAAGTCATAACAGTCATATGAGTATCGAAGTTTACGTCGAGAATAGCCATGACTCTATTAAAGATGAGGGTTCGTTGGATTCTATTCCTTGGTTAGAGTGGTTCGAGGTTTGGCTGAATGATATAGGCAAAGATCTACCTCAAGCTGAAATTTATGAATTGAGTTTGTTATTTGTCGATGATTGCAGAATGACAGAACTCAATAACCGATATCGTCAGAAAAACCAGCCAACAGATGTTTTAGCATTTGCAGCTCTAGAGAATGAATTAGTTTTACCACCATCGGCATTAACTGATTCTTTGTCTCTAGGTGATATCGTAATTTCTCTCGATACGGCATTTCGACAAGCTCAAGAACGTAATCATTCCCTAATTAAGGAAGTTGCTTGGCTTGCTAGTCATGGTTTACTGCATCTTTTGGGTTGGGACCATCCTGACGACATAAGTTTGCATCAAATGTTACAAAAACAAGAATATTTGCTCAAAATAGTGCAAATTACTGAATAAATTCCCATAAATATCCCTTTTTTTAACCCATAAATTAATTTATCTTGAGTTAAGATTGCGACAAGTATCGGGCAAGAGCGAAATCTTAATTTATAAAATCCCAGTTTAATGATGACAGAATCTACCAGCACTAAGGTTACCGAAAATCGCTCTCAGCTACGTAGTCTCGCTTGGCAAGTTGCCCCCAATCTATTTCTGAGTTTTAAGTATGCTTGGGCTGGGGTAGTTTATGCTTTTAGTACCCAAAGAAATTTCCGCATTCATACAGTTATTGGTACGTTGGCAGTGAGTTTGGGCTTTCTGCTTAATATTAGTGCCATAGAGATGGCAATTATCACTCTTACCTGTGCCATTGTCATGGTTTTAGAGTTACTCAATACAGCGATCGAAGCTGTCGTAGATCTTACGGTCAAGCAGGCCTATCACGAACTAGCAAAAATCGCCAAAGACTGTGCTGCTGGCGCAGTTTTACTCTCTGCGATCGCAGCCCTAATGGTAGCAGTTTGGATTTTACTCCCCCCTCTATTTAGATTGGCAATATCTTTATAGTCATCTAGCTAGTAATTTAATCATTAGTCAAATGTATTAAACTATTTGAGCATTAGACTGTTTGAACTTAGTTCAACCAAATTTAATTAAATTCAAGGATTTTGACTCTTGATTATTGTCATCGATAATTACGATAGCTTTACTTACAACTTAGTTCAGTATCTAGGAGAACTAGGGCAAGAACTGCCTATTGCAGCCGAAATACAGGTTTATCGCAACGATAAAATAACCATCGAAGAACTCGAAAAGTTAAAACCTGACGGTGTTTTAATTTCCCCTGGCCCTGGTCGTCCCGAAGATGCAGGAATATCTTTAGAACTCATTGCTAAGTTAGGCAGCAAGATTCCCATTTTGGGGGTTTGCTTGGGACATCAAAGTATTGGACAAGTATTTGG
>CAZSEZ010000124.1:0-11729 GCA_964606015.1 uncultured bacterium | reverse complement strand
TGTGTTGATGCTGCCTTCAAAGAATGTCCTAACGTATATCCGTAGCGCTATATTAGAGAACACATTGTTAATGATGCACCTGAATATAGACCTTTATTAAAACATTCACTTAAAGAGATAGAATCTATCAAGCCAGGGTTATCTGAACAAAAACTAGACATAGAGTTGCACAAAATAAAATCTGATTTGGAACTGTCGCTTAAAGAAAAAAGTAGTGCAATTTTAAATACTCCTCCTGATAATTTTGACAAGTTTCCTGAGTATAAAGAAAGATATTATGAGTTTCTTGAACAATATAATGACTTAGGTAAATCTAAATTAGCTGAATATATCGTTCACAGAAAAATAATACTTGAAATTTTTGAAAAGAATCTCAGAATTGATAGTAATGATAAATACAAACTTGAGAAAGATATACATGAATTAATTCATCCTATGAGAACGTCCTCAGATGAAATTGGCGTTTTTAGCCGTCAAGATCTTTGGATAATTGATGAAAGATTGACCTATCATGAATATCTCTCTTCTGATAAGCCATTAAGTAGTATTGATGGTTCTAATTTGAATAGCCCAAACAAGCCTGATCTATTGATCATGAATAATCCGATGGCTTTTGTACCAGATCAAGAACAACCCTATAGCTCAGTTGTTATTGTAGTGTTCAAGCGACCTATGAGAGATGGTTATTCGGCATCAGATAATCCTATTGCTCAAGTTTATTCATATATTGAAGAACTACAATCTGGAAAGTACATTGCCAGAGAAAGTGGTAGATTAGTCTCCCTTAGAGAAAAAACACCGTTTTACGCCTACATTATTTGTGATATTAATTCCGATATTCACAAGTTTTCTCGCCACGCTGGATTAAAGAAAACCCCTGATTTACAAGGATATTTTGGATTCAACCCAGAAATCGATACTTATATTGAGGTTTTGTCTTTTGACAAAATGATCAATGATTCTAAGCAAAGAAACAATGTTTTATTCAGAACACTTGGAATCTAGAGTACTTTCAACTTTGTTCAGTAGAAAGAATGTGCTAACTGGAAATCCCAGAAAATGCTGGCAACCAGAGAATATTTGGAGTAAAGTTCAGTGTATTATGCCCAAATTTGATTAGCAAAAATAATTGGACTGAGCCTGATTCTCTATTTGACCAAACTATTAATCAAGCTTCTAAGATTTGCTTTTTTTGACGACATAAGAAGTACCAAAGAACCCACCCACTAAAAATAAACCCAACGCAGGAGAAAACTCAAAAGGAACAGAAGTAGGAGGAGAAGGAAGAGGCGATTCTAAAAAGTCTATGCCGTTGTAAGTATAGGTAATGTCAAAAGAAGCCCCGGCACTGGTTTGAAGTGATGTAACAATGTTTCCAGGGCCACTTACATGAGACGTTCCCTCTCCGATAAGGTCTAAAACTATACTCCCTGGGTTACCCGCTGTTCCTGTAAATACATCCTGGAATAGTAAAAAATCTGGCTCGCCTGAAGTCACTGTAAAAGTTGTGGAAGACGTGTTGCTAAGACTATTCAGGGTGAAACCAGAAGCACCCCCAAAATCAATAGCACTGTCAAAAGCGGCAACAGTGCGAGTATCCGAAGCAATAGGTGTGGATTGAACTAGTTGGCCTAAAGTTCCACCAGAGGCATCAGCTAGATCATCAGAAGTGACTGTTAACTGTGCTGCTAGATCAGTTGTAATAGTTGCGCTAGAGGCGCTTGTATTCTCAACTTGTGCAATCCCTTCAACCAATCCATCTAACGTAAAAGATATTCCTGTTAATAATCCCAAGTTGGGGTCAAATCTACTAACTTCTAGAGTATCTGCAAAATTGGTAACCGCAGTTCCTCCACTACCAGGAAAGGAGTCAGAAAAGGTAACACTCCTTATTACTGCTAGAGACTGTTGTGGTGTGGCCAAAATCATAGCTACGGTCGCTAGAGTAGAAGCAGCTACTATTTGTCTCAGATGAGAATTACTTGGCATAGTCATGTTTTTGCTTAATCTAGAGCTACTAGAGAACTAGAGCCTTTGTTCCAACTTAGATACTCGTATTTTCTCTAACAGTATTTTCTCTAGATAGTATGAATTCTGATCTCTGTTTTGACCTCAGTAAAACTAACTATTGATCCTAAAAATCAGTCTTTTGACTGATAGCTATAGTGCTGTACCAAGCAAAATCACCACTAGAGCCGTAACTCCCAGCGCAATCATCGGGATTGCAGGCATAAAACTTTTAGTTTTGAAAAAACGAATCGAAAAAGTAACCACTAACAGAGCCACTACGATAGCTGCTATTAAATAAGCCCAAGGATTGCCTAAAACAGCTAATATCGCTAAAACAACCAGCAATGACCCGCTAATACTGCCAGAGATGAGGGATACTTTGCTGCCACTCTTGACATAGCCTAAGATTCCTCCGCCAAGGCTCAAGAGTCCGTAGAGTAAAATAGCGATCGCTTCAATAGTTATTAGTTGCATGATAAAAACCTGAATCCCTCAAAATTAGTTCTTATTCAACATTTAGCATCTTCTCAGTATCTAGTCGGAAGTTTCTCAGTCTAGTAACCGATTCTAATAGTCAAGAAAAAGATTTAAGCAATTTGAATCAAACGGAGAAAGATTATGAAACGACTTATTATTTCAGCTCTATCTGCTCTAACTCTAACTACATTAGTCGCTCCAGCCATAGCTAGTGAAGCAACTGCTTTAGCACAAAGCCTCAACAGAAACGTTGTTGCTAGTAGAAATATTATAGAAATTACTCCTTTCAATCTAGTGACTGGCGGTTTCCAAGGTCGCTTCACTAATCAAGGTATCCCCGCAGGCGGAATATTCTTATCTCAAATCAGAACCAATAGAATCGAAGCTGAAGATTTGGTCAAAGCTGCGATCGCATCAAACAGATTAAGTGAAGATACTCTTCAAGATAGAGCTTATCTCAACCATGTAGAAGATTTGCTAGAAAATCTAGACCGTAACTAGAGTTTATTGGCGATTTTGACTTTCTAATAGTTACGAAAAAGATTTAAGCAATTTGAATCAAACGGAGAAAGATTGTGAAACGACTTATTATTTCAGCTTTATCGGCTCTAACCCTAACTACACTGGTAGCTCCAGTCATAGCTAGTGAATCAACTGCTTCAGCACAAAACCCTAACAGAAGTGTGGTTGCTAGTAGAACCATCGTAGAAATCACTCCTTTCAATCTGGTGACTGGTGGTTTTCAAGGTCGCTTTGCCAATCAAGGTATTCCTGGCGGTGTTTTGTTTGTAACGAAGGTCAGAACTAAAAGAATTGAAGCAGAGGATTTGGTCAAAGCTGCGATCGCATCAAACAGATTAAGTGAAGATACTCTGCAAGATAAGTCATATCTCAATCACGTAGAAGATTTGCTAGATAATCTAGATCGTAACTAATTCGTTGTTTATTTGCTGTTTTTAATAGTGTTATTTGTTGTTGTTTGTTCTCTTGAACATCTTTTCCAGTCTAGTAACTAGGCTGGTTTTTTTTGGCTAAATTCCCTTGCTAGCAACTTCTACTGGCTTTTCTATGGCTATGGATTAAGGGGTCGTAACTTTTTTGTTGAGGCTAGGAGTAATTTTGTTATTAGCCTTTAATGTAATCTAGGATACTGTCACTAAGACTCAATAGTGTGTATATTGTGCTGGTTAATCGCTTCAATATTGACTTCGTTAGTTTTTACTTCAAATTAATGCTTAGTATTTGCTGAATTACTGCTGATTGACTCTCAGCCGATATTTAGCCAACTCTTAGTTTTTAATTGGAACTTTCTCAGCTTAATGTTCGATTCTAGTAGTCATAAACAAGGATTCAAGCAAACGAATCGAAGTGGAGGAATATTATGAAACGTTTAGTTATTTCTGCCCTATCTACTGTTGTTTTTGCTACTCTAGTCGCCCCTGCTATGGCGGGAGGATCAGTTGCTTTCAAAAAGAGCTTGAATACAAATGTCGTTGCTACTAGTGTTGTCTCTGACATTACTCCATTTAATCTAATTAGTGGAGCTTATCAAGGTCGCTTTGTGAGACAAGGCATCCCTTCTGGGGCTATCTTCTTGTCTCGAATCAGAAGTAATAGAATTGATGCCGAAGATTTAGTCAAAGCTGCGATCGCTTCCAATAGACTAAGCGAAGATACGTTACAAAACGAAGAATATCTCGATTATGTCGATTCCCTATTGGAAAGTTTAGATCGACTCTAATCAATTTTTCATTCTTGTTTGTTATTGTTTGTTCTCTTGAATATATTTCCCAGTCTGCTAACCAGGCTGGGTTTTTTTTCGGATTCCTTAGCAATTGACTTTATTGTTCATAGTTAGGCGCTTCAACCAGAATAATGTTAATCGTTAGAGTTTCAGAGACTGAATGGAACCCAAGAGACCTTACAACGAAATCCAGCTTTAGCCAATCGAGCCACAAATACTAACTGTAATTGCCCATTCAGATAGTCAAAACAGTTAATTAAAGATCCCACTAGCAATGCCAGAGATGAGGGCTACTTTGCTAATACTTTTGATGTGACTCAAGATTATTTCACCAAGGTTTAGGAGTCTGTAAAGTAGCGATCGCTTTAACAGTTAACTGCATGATGAAAATCTGAATCTCTCACAATTACTTCACATTCAACCTTGATCATTTTCTCAGTATTTATTCGGAAGCTTCTTAGAATACTGTAGTATTCTAGTAGTGGAAATAAAGGATATAAGGTTTAAGCAATTTGAATCTAAAGGAGTGAACATTATGAAACGACTTATTATTTCAGCTCTATCTGCTCTAGCTCTAGCTACATTGGTTGCTCCAGCCATAGCTAGTGAATCGACTACTGTAGGACAAAACCTCAGCGGAAAAGGTGTTGCCAGCAGAACTATTGTAGAAATTACTCCTTTTGATTTGGTTACTGGCGGTTTCCAAGGTCGCTTTAAGAATCAAGGTATTCCAGCAGGTGGAATATTTGTGTCTCAAATCAAAACCAGGGGAATCAAAGCAGAGGATTTGGTCAAAGCTGCGATCGCAGCAAACAGATTAACTGAAGAGACTCTACAGGATGAGACATATCTCAGCGATGTTGAAGATTTTCTAGTGACTTTAGAGCGTAGCTAGCTTTTTGTTTATCTCTAGTTGTCACTTTGCTCTCTAAAATATTTTCTCAGTCTGATAACTAGGCTGGTTTGCTTGCTAAATTCCTTTGAACGTAACTTTACTATCCATATCTAAAGCTGTTGGCTGAGGAGTCGTGACTTTTTTATTGAGGCGCAAGACTCCGATTTGATTGAAAGCAATACCCAGCAAGATAATGGTACCACCAATGTATTGGGCAATGGTAGGAGCTTCCCCCAGGATAAAGTAAGCAGCCAAAATTCCCGCGATTGGATTGAATGCTGTTGCTAAAGAGACTTCGCTGGCAGAACTCAACTTCAAACCGCTAAACCACAACAATTGTCCCCCAACTACGATCACCGCACTGTAGAGCAACATCCATTGCCACAAGAAAGGAGATGCTACATCAATAAAGTGCTCCATCCCATAAAGCCAACTAGCTAGAACAAAAAAGATAATTGTTCCTAGAAACATTCGAAATACACTAAAGATTCCCAATGGGATTTCGCGCAGACTCACTTTACTGATTAGATTAGCAACTGCTTTAAAAATGGCAGCAATGATAGTTAGTAGTTCTCCTCTACCAAGTGTCATGCTCATCACTGAACTTTCGCCAGCTTCAGGACTGCGCAAGAGTACAGTTAATGTAACCCCAATAAAAGAAATAATTGCTCCCCAAATCACCCATTTATTAACACGAGATTTGAGCAGCCATACAGATAAAGCTAGTACCAGAGGGGTATCTATCTGGCCAATCAAAACAACATTGTTGACGTTAGTAATTGCTAAAGCTGTAAAAATTAGAGTAGGAACAATCACAGTTCCTAAAACAGCAACCAAAGTGAGGACCAGCCAACTTTTGAAACTAATTTGCTTGAGGTTTTGCCAGCGCCACTGACGTTGGTAAATTATCAACAACAGAATAAATGCAATCAAATTTCCGATAAACAAGACATTACAGAAAGAAACTGGATTCCGACCGTCAATGAGATTACTTGCCCCTAGCTCAGTTAGTTTACGGGTGATGGCATTGGCTGCTCCAAAAATAACAATTGCCAGGAGCAAAAAAGTTCTTCCTGATTTTGGGCTGGTAGGAGCTTGCGAGTTCATTTAGTTGTCAAAGGAGAAATTTGATTATAGGTTCCATTTCTACCAAGCCATCCTGAAATTGAGCTGAAATGCAGTAATTATCTTTAGTTTTAATTCTCAATTTATCTAATGTATCGGGATCAGAGATAAAGCTAGCTTACTTGCGACTATAAAAAGAATTGACTCTACCTAGATCCTAGATTGTAGTTGCCCCTTGTTTTATGGAGACGCTACTACTTAAAATGGCAAAGGTAAAAAATCATTAAATAAAAGAGGGTTAAAAGTTTGGCTACTCGCGTCATTATCGTTCGTCACGGACAAAGTACCTACAACGCCAAAAAGATGATTCAGGGTCGTTGTGATGAGTCAGTTCTGACCGACAAAGGAATTGCCGATGCGCAAGCAGTGGGAAAAGCTCTCAAAGAAGTTCAGATCGATGCTTTTTACTGTAGTCCTCTGCAACGAGCCAAACAAACAGCTGAAATTATTCACGGTTGTTTAGATAGTGACGTAACCCTCCAACCAACAGAACAATTATTAGAGGTTAATCTACCTCTGTGGGAAAAGCTCCGAAAAGACGAAGTAGCTGTCAAATATGCTGAAGAATATCGTCTTTGGAAAGAGAAGCCCCAAGAATTTAAGATGAACCTGCCCGATGGCAGCGAACATTATCCAGTGCTAGCTCTCTACGAACAAGCAAAGCAGTTTTGGCAAAACATAATTGAGGAACACAAAGGAAAAACCATCCTGATAACTGCTCACAATGGGATTAATCGTTGTCTTATTATGTCGGCAGTGGGCATCACTCCAGATCGTTATCAGTCGATTCAACAGTCTAATTGTTGCGTCAATATCCTCAACTTTAGTGGTAGCTTTGGTGAATCAGTCCAGATCGAATCTCTCAACCAAATCTCTCACCTAGGAACACCGATTCCCACTACTCGTACTCCTCATCAAGGGCCTCGTTTGTTGTTAGTGCGTCACGGCGAAACCCAGTGGAATAAAGAATCTCGTTTCCAAGGTATTCGTGATATTCCTCTTAATGAAAATGGTAAAGCTCAAGGAGCTAAAGCAGGAGAATTCCTTAAAGATGTACCGCTAGATTTTGCAGTTTCTAGCTCGATGTCTCGTCCTAAAGAAACTGCCGAGATTATTTTGCAGCATCATCCTGATGTCAAGCTTGAAACTACTTCCGAGCTAGTGGAAATTTGCCACGGGGAGTGGGAAGGTATGTTGGAAGCCGAGATTGAAGCTAACTTCCCTGGAATGCTCCAAGAATGGAAAGATGCTCCTGAAACAGTGCAAATGCCTGATGGAGAAAACTTGCAGCAAGTTTGGGATCGTGCGATCGCAGCTTGGGCCAAGATTGTCGAACAATTTAGCAACTCTGACTCTCCCAGAACGGGGATTGTAGTGGCTCATGATGCTATTAATAAAGTGATTATCTGTTCTCTACTGGGCTTAGAACCTGCGAATTTCTGGAACATAAAACAGGGTAACGGTGCAGTAACAGTAGTTGACTATCCTCAAGGTGCATCAGGCCAACCAGTATTGCAGGCGATCAATCTAACTTCTCATCTTAGTGGGGGAATCTTAGATCGGACTGCTGCTGGGGCACTCTAAAAACAGAGATAAACAATTTAAGGATGAGGAATCCCATAAAAGACTGATTTCACAGCTGATGGCAATTACTCCATTTAAAGCATATGGAAGCAGAGACTACTCCTCATCCCTTGATCTTATCATCGGTTATTTAGAGCTACCTTTACTTAGAAAGGTCAAGTAGTTGAAGCAATATGATTAAAATCAGTCTAGCGAAACCACACCATGATGAATCTATCAAGGCATTTTATCGTCAATGCGATTACGGAGGTGGTTTGAATAAAGAAGATGATGTATTGATTGCTCAATCAGCAGAAAATATTGTTGGGGCTGTACGTTTATGTCCAGATAAAGGTTTTTGTGTTCTACGAGGTATGCAGGTTTTAAAATCATTTCAACGCCAAGGTATTGGGACACAACTTCTTCAAGCATTTGTAGAACAACTATCGATCAGATCTATTACTTGCTATTGTCTTCCTTGGGAACATTTACACTCTTTCTATTTACAGGCAGGATTTAAAAAAGTGTCATCTGTCGAAGTTCCTTTCATATTGTATGAGCGATTTCATAGCTACTTGTCTAAAGGAATGAATGTGATTCTTATGGTTCGATTGCTACCTTTATAACTGATTAATGATGCAAATTCTGGGTCTAATCATGGTAGGCAATACTAAAGTTTAATGTGCAGACTGCATCCATCTATCAAGAAAATTAACTGAAATGACTATCAAAAGAGGATAGGTAAACCTTGGTTTTTGGTCTTCCTATCCTCTTTACTAAAATAAAAGCTATCTAGTTCAGAGATAGCTTTGAATTAGCTACTACAAATTAACTTTTAGCTGCTGCTTCCTCTCTAGCAAGGAATTTTTCCAACTCAGTTAGAGCATCTGCATCTACTTTAGTTTGCATGGGGCAGAATTTAGGACCACACATCGAGCAGAATTCTGCAGTTTTATAGATGTCTGCGGGGAGAGTTTCATCATGATATTCTCTAGCTCTTTCAGGATCGAGGGATAGCTCGAATTGTTTTTCCCAGTCAAAGTTGTAGCGAGCATGAGAAAGCTCATCATCGCGATCGCGTGCCCCGGGACGATGACGGGCAATATCCGCCGCATGAGCCGCTATTTTGTAAGCAATTAAGCCATTACGGACATCTTCAGCGTTAGGTAAACCGAGGTGTTCTTTTGGCGTGACATAGCAAAGCATTGCTGTACCATACCAACCAGCCATTGCTGCACCAATTGCACTTGTAATGTGATCATAGCCTGGAGCAATATCTGTAACCAGAGGGCCCAAAACATAGAAAGGTGCCTCGCTACACTCTTCCATTTGTTTTTTGACGTTAAACTCAATCTGATCCATTGGTACGTGGCCAGGGCCTTCTACCATCACCTGAACATCATGTGCCCAAGCACGGCGGGTCAATTCGCCCAAAGTTTTAAGTTCGGATAGTTGTGCTTCGTCACTTGCATCGTGGGTACAGCCAGGACGTAAAGAATCACCCAAACTAAAAGAGACATCGTATTTTTTAAAGATCTCGATGATGTCATCGAAATGAGTATAAAGGGGATTTTGCTTATGATGATGGAGCATCCAGCGAGCGATGATCCCACCGCCACGAGAGACAATCCCTGTAATGCGGTCTTTTACCAGAGGCAAGTATTCCATCAAAATACCTGCGTGAATGGTCATGTAGTCAACACCCTGTTGGGCATGCTTCTCGATGATGTGTAAAAAGTCATCGGCGGTTAGGTTTTCAATGCTGCCATGAACGCTTTCTAACGCCTGATAAATCGGTACAGTACCAATAGGTACAGGAGAGGCGTTAATGATTGCAGTACGAATCTCGTCTAGGTTACCGCCACCTGTGGACAAATCCATTACTGTATCAGCACCGTACTTCACTGCTTGGTGCAATTTGGCTAACTCTTCACTAATATCAGAAGAGTTAGGGGAAGCACCAATATTGGCATTAACCTTACATTTAGAGGCAATCCCGATCGCCATTGGTTCTAGGTTAACGTGGTTGACGTTGGCAGGGATAATCAACCTTCCGCGAGCGACCTCATCCCGAATTAGATCTACAGGAAGATTTTCTCGCTTCGCCACGTAGCTCATTTCTTCAGTGGTCACGCCCTGACGGGCGTAGTGCATTTGAGAAACATTTTTCTGTCCTCTGCGTTTTGCAACCCACTCGGTTCTCATATTTTTATCCTCGATAGACAGCTTCCCTCCGCTGGTGCTAACCAGTCTCAGGTTCTAAGGGTATATCTCAGCCTTGATTGCCCAGGCACCCCTAGCTGGCAATAGATTCTATCATGACTGAATAAACTTAGACTAACTGAATTATCAGGCGAAAATAATCGTGGCTAAATAATGCCCAAATAAAGCAAACATCAGCATTAGAGGAACATAGAAACCAGCTCTATCTTCGGGTAACTGCCAGATTTGTGTGCAATTTGCATATAAAGTTAAAATTGTGTAAGAAAAACCAAAAATTAGTAATCCAATTAAAGGGAATAAAACTATTCCTGAAAAATTAGGCACAAATCCTATTAGTAAAGCAGTTAAAGATAAGGGTAAAAAAGAAGTTCCCGCCAAGAAAAAATCCAATGATAAATTTCCCTGTACTCTTTCAATAGCTCTAATAAAACTGCTAACAAATATCAATAGAATAAAAGGGCTGAAATTCACAAGAACTAAATCAAGCACATTTAGAGACGAAAAAGCTGGCAAAAATTGAAAGGATCTTCCCGCCAAAAGATAGCTACTACCTGTTAAACAAGCGTCTGCAACAATCCCATATACAAGACTAGTCGCCAAAGCCTGTCCGGTAGATAAGCGGGTGAAAGCAGGTAACAGACCGCCAACAGGATTGATTAGAGAAGTAGTAATTGTATTTAAAGAGTTACTGATTGTCTCCGCTATTAAAGATGTGGCAAACCCTAGATTAAGAACTCCTTTGCTCAGGGCATTCATCTTCTTTTTGGTTAGGCGATAGGCCCCATAGTTACCTTCTGTTCGAAACAGTTCTGCTGCAATCTGCCAATCTTCCATGGCTAGCGAATTTTCTTGCGAATCCTGATGAGCAATGCCCCGGTAATAATAGGCTTGAGCGTAGTCTTGTTCGTGGCGGATTGCTTCGTTGTAAGATTCGATCGCTGGTTTGGTATAACCAAGACTAAAGCGTGCTCTTCCTTGGTAATAGTGAGCTTTGGGGACATCACGATCTATCTGAATTACCCGGTGACAATCATCTAAGACTCCTTGATTATCCCCCAGTTTATAGCGCATTTCGCATCGCTTGAGATAGGCGTCAATAAACTTTGGATCGAGTTCGATCGCTTTAGAATAGGCCTTGACCGCTTGCTGATAGTGCTTGCCTTTAGATTGCTTCATCCCCTGCAAAAAGAAGTCTCTGGCATTCTGATTGTCAGGATTGGCTGCTTGGGGCCTAGGACTTGCAGTCCTGCTCTTTTTTTGGTCTCTTTTGACTTGAGCTTTGGGTTTACCTAGTCTGCGATCGCGATCATAACGGCGACGCCTAGTTGGGTCAGAGAGTATGTCATAAGCTTCTGAAATTTGCTTAAAACGCTCGGCAGTTTCTGGATTTCCGGGATTGAGGTCAGGATGATATTTACGGGCTAAACGACGAAACGAAACCTTGATATCTTCTGCATCTGCTTCAGAAGGTATCTGCAAGATGGAGTAATAGTCTTTCTGAGGGATCGTCATTGCGCTTAGATAGAATGTTGGGAGTCTTCAGTTTTATTTTTTTATATAACTTCTATATTCTTATAATAAAAAACTCAAATAGCGAGTCAAAGAATGAATTTTAGATTATATTTACAATTCAACTGGAGTTTCTTCTCAATCTAGTAAGGTTACAATACATTGAAATTTGTTTCTGTAAGA
>CAZSEZ010000123.1:0-11751 GCA_964606015.1 uncultured bacterium | reverse complement strand
CGATATTATAGTACGATTAGAGATTTTGCACCTTAAAAAATACAAAGCGACACAAAATCCTAAGAGGTTAATTAGTTAGTTACTAGATTTCAACAAAGACTCTAACTATGATTTTCGGAGCGAAGGGCATTGTAGGACAGTAGAAAACTGAAATGCCCATGAAAAGCTTCGATGACTAGATTCAATATTCCTAAGCAAATAACTCAAGGTGATGCGGTCACTTGGACAGAAGAGATAGCAGAGTATAACCCCAATACTGATAATTTAATCTGCTATGTTCGCGGTCAAGCTCGATTGGATTTAACCGCTACAAACAGTAATGGCTTGTTTGAATTTGCCATTACATCTGACCAATCTAATGACCTGCAACCAGGCAAGTACAAAGCCCAGTTCGTCATCGAACCGCGATCGGGACAACGCAAAACTCTGGGTATTGCTGAGTTTGAAATCTGTCCTAGCTTTGCAAATTTGGATACTCTGGAAACCAGAACACCAGACGAGATAGAGCTAGAGGAGTTGAATAAAGCAATCGCAAAACTCTCTAGCAGAGCAGTAGCCGAATATTACATCGGGGATCGCAGGGTGAGATATGCCGATTTGCCAAACCTCTATCAACGACAAATCTATCTACAACGCAGAATTAACCTCAAGAAAAATCCTCATCTGAAGAACGGACGCAATACACTGATTGGCTTCAACTAAATTGTATGTACAAAATGTATTAACATTTAGATATGTTTGAATGGGACGAATCCAAAGCCGCCAAGAATGAAGCCAAGCACTCAGTGAGTTTCATCTTTGCCACCAGAGCATTTGAAGATCGAAACAGGGTAACTGTCATTGATAACCGCTATGACTATGGCGAAACTCGTTACATTACTTTGGCCCTGATAGATAAACGGGTCTATGTTCTGGTCTACACCCTCAGAGACTCAGTTATCCGTCTTATTTCAGCAAGAAAAGCCAACAGCAAAGAAGTAAAGCGTTATGAAAACCGTTAGTTACACTCCAGATCCAGATCGCAAGCCTCAACTGACAGAACAACAAGATCATAAATTGGCAGAGTTGAAAGACGAAGATATTGATTATTCTGATATTCCAGAATTAGATGATGACTTTTGGAAAAATGCTCAAATTGTCGAACCAGATTTAACACAGCCTATTACCTTGAGAGTAAAGTCATCAGTGCTTAAATACTTTCAAGCCAATGGCAAGAAAGGGTATCAATCTAGAATGAATGCGGTACTAGAAAGTTACGTTAAAGCCCAACAAACCCAAGCCAAAAATTAATAAGTATTGGTTGCTAATTCTTAAGGGGAAAAATTGACTAGTAATTAATAGTAGTCATAGTATGGGTTTCTTTTCTCTGTTTAAACGTATCTGGAACGCACCACCCAAACACCAATACAAAAAAAGATCCTATGCAGGGGCAGCTAAAGGGAGACTACACGGAGATTGGCAAGCTTACGGAACTTCAGGAAATGCTGAAAACCAGGGCAGTATTCAAACTCTACGCAACCGAGTCCGCAGCTTAGTTCGGGATAATGACTACGTTAAAGGACTCAAACGAGAATTTATTAACAACACTGTTTATCTGGGCATCGACTTTCAGGCTCAGGTCAGAACAGTTAAAACCCAAGTCAACCAAGACAATATCAACGACCAAATAGAAGCAGCTTGGAAAAGCTGGTGCAAGGCTAAATATTGCGATGTTTCAACCAGACAAACCTTCCAGCAAATGCAACGCTTAATTGCTGGTAGCTACTTTGAGTCTGGAGAAGTATTTATCAGAATTATCAAGCAATCTTTTAATGGTTCGCCAGTTCCCTTAGCTCTGGAAGTAATCGAAGCGGATCAAGTAGCTGATGACTACAACGCTACTCACAATGAAAATCGCATCGTTATGGGAGTAGAACTCAACCAATGGCAGCAACCAGTAGCTTATTGGATCTATGAGAACCATCCAGGGGACTATCACTATGGCAGTACTGGGTTAGGAGGCAGAAACAATCGAACTGCTAACAGTAGACACTTAACGAGAATACCTGCAACAGAAATTATCCACTACTACAACAAAGATCGTCCTGGGGTAGTGCGGGGTGTTCCCTTATTGCATTCGAGTATTAATCGCTTGCGTCATCTCGATAAGTACGAAGAAGCCGAACTAGTTGCCTGTCGAGCAGCAGCTAACTACATGGGGATCATTACTTCAGAACAGGAAGACTTTAGCGAACCCGATACCGACGATGATGGTAACTATCTAGGCGGAGAAAAACCTAACACCGAAGAAAGCCTCAAGCCAGGAATCATCAAACGTTTAGCTCATGGAGAAGAGTTTAATAGCTTTACCCCCAACCGTCCCAATGCTGCTTTTGCTGAATTCTATCGCAGTAACTTAAGAGCAATCGCAGCAGCTGTAGGCATCAGTTATCAGCGCATCTCCCACGACTCCAGTCAGAGCAACTATTCCTCCTCTCGTTTAGACATGCTCCTAGAAAGGGATACCTGGAAAGTCTTTCAGCAGGATTTTATCGCTCAGGTATTGCAACCAATTTACGAAATCTGGTTAGAGCAAGCAGTTTTAGCTGGCGTCTTGCGATTCTCTGACTATGCGCTCAGACCTGAACGCTACCAAAATGTCCGTTGGCAAACCCGCGGTTGGGGCTGGGTAGATCCCCAAAAAGAACAACAGGCAACTATCCAGGCTTTGGCCTCTGGCACCCAAACTTACACTGCAGTCTTTGCTGAGCAAGGTCGAGACTTTACCGAAGAAATCAAGGTGATGGAGAAAGAACGCAAGTTGCTCGAAGCTGCTGGCATCAACCCGATCATGCTTAATCAACAATTGTTTCCCGAACCAGAAGGGAATTCTGGGGCTGTTGATAATGCAGCAAACTCATGAGCCAAACCATCCTACTCAGGTCAGAAGAAGACAAATTTATTGATTCAGGTTTAAAAATTCCCAGAGCCAATTCCCGTAGTGCCAGTTTTGAGGGAGCGGAAATAACCGATGACCGAACCCTAGAACTCTCAGTAAGTAGTGAACTGCCCTATTTACGCCACAGCTTTTGGGGTGGTGCTTACTATGAAGAATTAGCTCATGATGAAAGATCGATAGATCTCTCGCGGTTTAACGATTCAGCCATGCTGTTGTTTAACCACAACCGAGATCAATACATTGGTGTAATTCAAAGAGCATGGGTCAATGATAAAAAACTGATGAATGTGGTGCGCTTCGATACCCACGATCTAGCAGAGCAAATCTATCAAAGCGTCAAATCTGGAATCATCAAAAACGTTTCCATTGGCTACGAAATCCTCGAACTAGAAAAAACCAAAGAAGCCCAAAACGAACCCGATACTTACCGGGCGAATTTGTGGATGCCTTTTGAAACGAGCTTAGTTACTGTCCCCGCTGATGCCAGTGTTGGTGTAGGGAGGAAATATTACAATCTATCGCCAACCCCAAGCCATGAAAACTCATCAGCTCTGGAAACAACGGAGTTAGACCAACAATCAGAAAGGGAACTATCAGGCACAGAAGATAGCAAAACCGAGTTACCCCTAATGGTTGATACTCCAACAATAGATGTAGAACAGGAGCGCCAATTAGAGCGCGACAGAATCAGAAATATTCAGGCTGGGGGCAAAAAATTTAATTGCCCCGAACTAGCAGAACAAGCGGTCGAAGGCGGTATCAGCGAACAAGACTTTTTCCGCCAAGTGCTGCAAAAACAAAACCAGCAGCAACCCCAGGAACCAGTTGCCGGTGTTGTACCTGTGGGCATGAGCAACAACGAGCGCAAAAAGTATAGTGTCCTCCGAGCCGTTGGTTATGCTGCTGGTCATATCCCCGAATCAGAGTGCGGTCTTGAACTGGAAGTATCCAGAGAAATCCAAAAACGCAACAACAATAAACCCACCAAAGGAATCTATATTGACCAATCTGAGTTAGTTGCCTATCGCGCTCCCTATGAAACTGGTGTTCCTGCTGCTGCAGGTAACTTGATTGAAACCGAGCTACTATCCGAGCGATTCATCGATCAGCTCGTCAATGAATCAGCCTTTATGGGCATGGGAATTACTTATTTGCGCGACCTCACAGGCAATGTAGAGATTCCCAGAGAGAGTACTTTTACCACTGGTTACTGGGTAGGAGAAAAACAAACTATCCCCGAAGACGAGGGGACTTTTGACAAAATAGCCATGAGTCCGAAAAAGCTCGCGGTTCTCACAAAGTACACCTTTGAGATGACCGAGCAATCATCGATTGATCTAGAAGCCTATGCTCGTCGTCGCTTGCTTAGAGGTTTAGCTTTAGAACTTGACCGTACTATTGGTTTTGGCTCTGGTGTAGGGAACGAACCATTAGGCATCGCCTCCCATCCTGAAACGAAATCGATTGTACTTGGTGCCAACGGTGGAGCTTTAGATTGGGCTGCGCTGATCGCTATGCAAGCAGAACTGTTTGCAAATAATGCAATGGGCAATATGGGCTATGTACTTAACGCTCGTACCAAAGCCAAGTTGCAAACCACTCTAGATCAGACAACTGGCAGTGGTAACTGGATTTGGCAGACTCAAACCCAAGGTGATGGAACCATCGCTGGTTATCGTGCCAAATGCTCCAATCAAATTCCTAACAACCTCAGCAAAGGTACAGCTAATGATCTAACGGCTGTTTTCTTTGGTGACTTCTCTCAAGTAATGGTTGGGATGTGGTCTGGTATGGAAATTTTAGCCAATCCCTATTCCGAATTTAGCGAAGCAATTATCCAGGTTAGAGCAATGCAATTGCTAGATCTCCAGCTAACTCGTGGTGATTACTTCTGTGTCGCAAGTGATGTGCAAAACAACTAATAACTAACAATCATGGCAACTAAAAAATACAAGGTTCGAGACAAGTTCACCTTGCACAAGGTAATTATTGACGGACAAAATCGCAAAACCACCCAGCCCTACCAATCAGGCTCCGTAGTCGAACTCTCAGAGGCAGAAGCTAAACACTACCAACATCTAATCGAACCAGCAACTACTAGAAAGGAGGCAACTAAGTAATGGCTCAACAATGGTATAAAACCCGCGATGAAATCACTGGTTCTCAACATCGTGGACGAGAATTACAGCCTAAAAAATTCGTCCGCATGACCGAGATTCAGGCATCAGCCCACAATAAAGACAACGAGCAGGGAAAAGAAAAGCTAACTCAAGCAGAACCAACTAAAGCCGAAGAATGTCAGTTTGCTAGTGATTGGGTTGAGTGGCAAAAGGAGAAAACCGAAACAGCTAAGACCAAACCAGTAGCAAACTCTAAACCCAAGAAATAAAGATGTTTGATGATGATTTGGACATCTTTACCGATGGAGAATTTGGCCAAACAGCCATAGTCAATGGCATAGAACTGTCGGGCATCTTCGATGAGTACTACGAAGAGAGCTTTGATCTGGCTAGGTCTCAAACCACTGAAGGGCACAAATATTGTCTCAAGGTCAATACTAAAAAGGTAGTAGGGCTAAATCATGGTGCGCTAGTAACTACTGATGATCGTCAGTTTGAAGTAGTTGGGGTGCAACCCTGCCGTCCTGATGGCAAACTAACCGACCTGATTCTCAAGGAGTTGAATTGACCTACACTATTCGCCCTGGCTTCACCATTACTATCCCCTCTGGCACTTTTACTGGGGGACAATCTGTGGAGCTTACCCCAGAAGAGTTTGAAGCCAATAAGCACAAGCTCCAAGGAGTAGAAAGTGATGTACCAGATCTTAATCCTGGGAGCGATAGCGATTGCTGCGATGCACCAGTAGTTAATGAGATTTCGCCAACTCGCCTATTTATTGGCTTTGAGGCTAAGTTAACTATCAGGGGCAGTTTCTTTCGGCCTAGTATGACGGTGGAAATTGACGGGATAACGGTTGATTCGGTTGAGTTCATATCTGATAATCTCGTCGAAGTAAATATCACCGTTGGCAATCAGACCCAAACTAGCAATCTGACTATTGATAATGGCAAAGAGCTAGTCATAGAAAATGCGATCGAGCTGCTAGATCCGGAAGACTCAATTATCGATCTTCGTTCTGGTGGGACTGATTTTAGTAACAGCGCGATCGAAGTTAGATCGGGGATGAGTTGGGAGCGCAGTAATGAGGGGCTTTTCTTTCGTGGTAATGATCCCTGGCGTAGCTGGGCTAGATTTGTTGGAGATGATGATCAGTGGGTCTGGAATAGAGAAGAAAAACGCACTTTAAGCTGGATATTTCGCCACACTTCAAGCGTTTTTATGTTGGGGATCGGCTTACGTTCCAATGCTCCTACTGATAACTTTCAGTTCCGTCAGGCTGAAGTTTTGGGCTATTTTACTAACACAACTTTCATCTCAGTATTTGGCAGCACCGGATCTCTTGGCAACACGACCAGCGTTTCCGTGAACCAAGCAGTACCAACAGAATTTAAAAAATTAACCATCGAAAATAATGGGGAACCAGGTGCAAGAGTTCTTTTGCATGGGATAGGTTCTGAACCTAATCAATGGTTGGACGACAGCAACCTTTTGGCAGAGGTAGAAATTCCCAACTCTTTTGGTGCTGATGAGCCTGAGATTATGCCTTTTGTCATTCCCCGTAATGGTGCAAGTACTCTATTTTTGGGGATGATTTTGATATGAACGATTACTTAGTTTGGCAACACGTAGAGCTGGAGCCAGATCAATATCCTGAAAGATTGAGCATCAGCCCTCGCTATCTTATTGACCTTAACCATACTGGTCTACCTAAAGACGAACTCGAACAGTTTGGTTTAAAAACCGCTACGATTTGGTACGCTGCACACGACCAAGAAAACGGCTTCCAAACACCTCTAGCCAGAGTAGATCGAGAAACAACCTTCGATCCTTTAACCAGACTGCCAAACCCCATTGTTAAATCATTATCTTTTAAATATGACGGGGAAGGCTGGAGCGAACCTGAAACTTGGATAGAGCCAATCAAGAAACCGAAGAAGTTTCTTAAAACCATGCGAAGCCGAGCAATTGATGAGTTGGAAGACTTAGCAGCAAGATTTGAACTAAGGCCAATGATTTTAGAGCTTTATGAGCAATATCAAAGTGAAGTTGCCTTATTTATTGAGGCAGGTTCGCCTAAGTTCCGTGAAGCGATCTCAGCATCTACCGAATCTTGGTTAGACAAAATTACTCCCGCTACAGGTAACAAGCCCAGGGATGTAATCGTGCAATATGCTTCTATCGGTTTGGCAAGATGAGCGACCCAGTAAGCAATACTCGTAGACAAGAATTAGTTGATGCCGTTGGTTTAGAGCTAGAGAAAATATCAACTGGAAATAATTACAGTACCGACTTTGATCGCGTTACCTACTGGCAAGACACCCCAACCGAGTACAACAAGAATCATCTCAACTACCAAGATGAGGAAGAGAAGTACAAGCCAGAAAACACTCAGTATGATGCTGCTCTAGAGATTTATATTCGTGCAATAGTCATCGGAATCGCAACGAGTCCAGCACCTAAATTGGGAAATCTAGCACTGAACGACTTAATTAAAGCTGTAAGCGATCTTTGCTTAGAGGGGGCACTGATTCATTTAGTTGACTCTAGAAAGTGGTGTGAAACCAAAGGCAAAACCGCTTGCTTGATTGAGTTGCAAATTAAGGTTTTATATCACTTTGAGCGATAATCATGGCATCAAATAGGACACAATATTTTTCTGGTAACGGCGATGTTTATTTCGCTGAAAAGAACGAACTGGGTAGACCAGAAGGAGGTTTGATTTTTCTTGGTAACTGTAAGTCATTGGAGCTTTCGCCAAGCGTCGAAACAGAAGAACATAACGAGACTAGTTCAGGACTTGGAGCAGTTGACGAGGTATTTGAAAGAAATCCTAAGATAGAAATATCAGGGTCTTTTTGTAACTTCACTCAAGAAAACCTAGATTTGTACATGTACGGCAAATCTCTAACTGTTCCAGCAGCCACCGTTACAGGAGAAGTTAAAAAAGCCTATTTAGGTAGAAACATTTTATTGGATAGACCGATTGACGGTAATTTAACGATTACTAATGTTGGTGGAGCAACTACCTACGCATCTGGTCAGGATTATTTACAGAAGAAAACCAACATTGTTTATCTCCCTAATAGCGGGTCCACCATTGCCAACGGTCAGGAAGTAGAGCTTAACTACGATTCCCCTGAGTATCGCAACAACACTGCTTTTACAGTTTTAAATACGAATAAGTATCTGGTTTTTGATGGTTTAAACCGAACAGGTACTAAGCAGAAAGTCCGAGTGGAAGTTTACAAGTGCCGCTTTAATCCTGCTAGCGCACTCCCATTCATCAACGATAGCTTTGCTGAATACGAAATAAATGGGATGGGGCTTTTTGATGATTGCTTTGAATCCGATGAACAGTTTGGGGCATTTATGCGCGTCATCAATATTTAGGGTCGATGTCTGATGTAGATCGCTTCTTTGACGAGAACCTTAAGCAAATTGCTCTAGACTCAGCAGCCACTACCGCCCACGCTGCCAGAGAATTAGAGAAAGAAATAAAGCGACAAATCCGCCGTAATTTCCATAATCCTGCTTCGGCTTTTTTGCGCGGGATCCAGGTACATGAGTTTGAAAGTGGCGCATATGTCAGGCTATCGCCTTTGCTTTCGACTCATGCTCAACCCACCAAACAAGAGGGCAACCCTAACCTTTGGATCTTGCTACCTGACGGTAAAAGATTGGGATTTAAAAGGATGGGGACTGGTGGCTTTAGTTGGGATTTTCTGAAGCGGAGATATGGCAACAACCTACGTTTTGTAGCAGTAAGCGATGGTCATGTACTGCTACTGCGCTCTGATTCAGAAGTAGTACCGATCTACAAAATTCAGAACCAAGTTACGACCAAGCAACGAATTAGGTTTTTTGAGTCAGCAGAAAAGATAGTAAACAGGATTAACAATGAGTAACCAGTTAGAAATTTTAATTAGCGATCGCACTTTTAAAGTAGGCGACCAAACAGTAATTGTTTCTAAACCCAAGTGGAGCCAAATCGAAACTTTTGGCTCAGTAGTAGAAAACTTAGTTTCTCTTTGGACTGATGCCAAAAACGATACCGAATTTATAAAAGCAATTCTCAAAGAATCAGCAAAAGAAATCAGAGACAGTATCAACACAGTATTAAACATGTGCTTGCGAAAAAATAACTTTCAAAATATTTCTGAATTCATTGCTGAGTTTGAATATGACGTAGTGTTTGCTTTGCTATTTGAAATAGTGGAGATGAATAAAACTTTTTTTACGAAAAACCTGGCAAGGATCGGCATAAAAGCAGCCAAAGAGGAACAAGCCCAACCTGGGGAGAGCTAGTACAAACTTTGATTGGTGCTGGTCATAGTTGGGCACAAATTCAAGAATATGACTTTGATCAGTTATCACTGTTTTACAAGACGATAAAACAACAAGAATCACAACAACAAGCAGCCCAAATAACTACTACTCGCTTGGGAGCTTGGGGTGATGCAAAGCAAGTCACCAAAGTAGTTAAGCAACTAAGTGGAAGTTAGCAAAAAAAAGGTGATTGCATCGCTTAAATCGATGCAATCACCCTATACCCGAAACATTTCGGACCTAGCAAAAACAATATTTAGTTGTTTTATTTAGATTCTAAAGACCAGGTACGTATGTAAGACTAAATCAGTAGGTAGGAACGACCACAAATTAATGCGCTCTAAACAATTAAATTTTAGTTTTATAGGAATTTACTAAGTGGCTAAGTGCTTGACTTATCAATAAATTAGCGCAGGTAAATGAAGTAAACAGTAGAAAAATATACAAAATTCAGCAAGGAAATATTAAGGATATATTTAGCGATTATTTATGGCTACGCGGACGTTAGGGATTAAGTTTGAAGTTGTTGGTTTAAACAAGGCTTTTGAGGGCAACCGGAAGCTAAATTTAGGCATCAAAGAAAGTATCAAACTTAACCGTCAAAATGTCCAAACAATTAAGCAGCTAGATAGCGAAACCGACCGACTACAAAACAAAGCAGCCCGAACTGGCTACGCTGTCGAACCAGCCAATACAAGAGAAATATCTGTTGAACCTCTAAATAACCTAGCCCTGTCCCTAGAGGATGTCTTATCGGCTGCTCTCGAAAAGCTAGAGTCAATTATTCAAATTGGCAAAAATCAAGGTCGTTCAATCTTTGAAAATATTTTCACTGGCTTCTATGAAGGAATCGGGGGCACATTCTCTAGAGAGTATGTTTCGGGTTTTGATAATACCGTAGGCAATCAGCTAACAGGCTTTTTTCGAGGAGTCGGCACAAACCAAGGTAAAGCAGTTAATTTTGCTGGTGATTTTGTTAGGCAGGGTTACGGCGATAACAAAGAGTTAATTGATAGCTACAATCAGCAATTTAGAGAATGGCTGGAAACCCTAGATCTATCACCAGCGGGTAATCTTGCAAAAGTCCGCAACCAGAAAATTAAAGATAAATCAGTTGGCGACCTCAAGAAAAAGATTGAACAGGATGATTTTAAAAAGTTCAATCTCGAATCAGATACAGAAACAGCGGTAATTGTCGTTAATGGGTTTGGTGCGGAAAAAGGAAAGTCTGGCCAAATTTTTGCTAATCGCTTAAACAAACTGGTAGACGATCCAACAACTCAATATTTTGGGGCGGAGAATCCGTTTACTGATAAGTTCAGCAGAGAAGACTTAGCTGGTAGTGGCACCTCAGCTAAAACCTTTCGCCACATGCTTGAGGTCTTTTACGAGGCCCACAAGCAAGGAGTAAACCCAGATTCGATTGATATTGCTGCTGAAATCTTAGACTTACAAAAGCAAAATCCTGAGCTTGAAATTAAGCTTCTGGGCAATTCAGCAGGGGGTTACATTGCAGAGGATGTCCTAGCTTTACTCAAAGAATATGGTGCTGATTTAGAGAATATCGAAGTCATTGGGACAATGACCCCAGATTTGCCAGGGGCCATTAAAAACGAGAAATTTACTAAATTTTTGGGTGATACCGATAACATTCTGGGCGTTAATGCAATCAAGTCTTTTGACCAGAAGTTTAGCGATATCTTTGGCTTTAACCTGTTTCAAGATTTAGCTTCAGAACGTCAAAATATACCAGACCTCAAAGATCACGATTTATTTACTTACCTACAGCGATCGCCTGAAATCCAAGAATTCCTATTTGGAAAAGATAACAATGTTGGCGAGTTACTAGATATAGATGACCACATTTTAGATAAGCAAACCAAGGCAGGTGCAAACAGGAAACTAGCAGATCAGATTAGCAAAAGCCCTTTACCCGAAGCGACCAAACTAAGGCAACTTCAAGAATTAAGAGATGAGTACGTCCAGACATTATCAGAAATAGTTGAGCTGGCAGAGAAAGCACAAAAAATTGGCGGTGGGCGGAAGTTTAGGCAAAGCAGGAAAAAAGCAGCTACCGAACTTACAAGGGCTGGGTTTAACAGTTCCCAATCCATACCTATTGAAATAGAAGACGAAGAAGTAATAAATAGTGTTGATGTAGAAGATTACACAGCTAGGTATGCTGAACGACTCAACCAAATCATTAATGCCAGTAATGATGATGAATTAGATACGGTTGGGGTTATTGTCGATGACTTTAAAACTTCGGGGGCAGGTGTTGATTACCTAGAATCCCTACGCCAAAATTTCAACAATAAAGCCAAGAAATATCGTCAAGCCGTTAGAGATGGGCAACTGGAGTTA
>CAZSEZ010000122.1:0-11778 GCA_964606015.1 uncultured bacterium | reverse complement strand
ATGTAGTTGTCCAGATTAATGAGGCTCCTGACGGTAGTCTGTTCTATGTCGACCTCGACGATGGAACTATTGGCCGCTGGTCATTTGATGAACAAGGTTGATTAGAGGAAACTTAGACAGCCTCTAGATAATCTTTGAGAAAAGCACTGCGCCTCAGGATAGGGAAGTGATGAATTCAAAAATTATTAACCTCTCAACTGTAATTTTGTGATTAGACTAGTAAATATACCTAGAAACCATAGTTAAATATAAAACGAAGAATACTTAATAAATTAGCAACTTAGAACTGTATTTATTTTAAAAATGTCTGTTAGTCACGGTATCAAGTGGGGACTAGATCGCACTGTAGCTGCGATCGCGTTGATAACTCTATCACCTATTCTACTAATCCTTGCGATCGCAATTAGTCGGCAAATGGGAAATCCAATTGTTTTTTCTCAACCTAGGGGTGGTAGAGGGAACACAGTCTTTACCTTCTATAAGTTTCGCACCATGACAGATGAGCGAGACAGTAGAGGTAATTTACTTCCTGACATGGAAAGAATCACTCCTTTAGGAAATTTTCTGCGTCAGAGTAGCTTGGATGAATTGCCTCAATTATGGAATGTTTTGATTGGTGATATGAGCTTCATTGGGCCTCGTCCTTTTGTAGCTATTTATCTCAATCGCTACACCCCAGAACAAGCAAGACGCCATGATGTTAGGCCAGGAATTACTGGTTGGGCACAAATAAATGGACGCAACTCCATTAGCTGGGAAGAAAAGTTTGCCTTTGACCTCTGGTACATAGATCACTGGAGTCTTTGGCTCGATCTAAAGATCATGTTCAAAACAGTAATGGCAATAGTTTCTAAAAAAGATATCAACCAAGCTGAAGATGTCAGTATGTCAGAGTTTATGGGCACTGCCATTTCCAAAAATTAAATCAACCAAATTAACAAATCGGTTTAGTTAAAACCATTCACAAATTTGGATTAACAAATACCTAAGGAATAACCAACCAATGCTTTCCGCGACCCATCAATTTACTAAATTTCACCACAAAGTTGTTTTTAAATCTGGCATGAGCCTGGATGACTTTGCCGCAGAAGTCTTAGAAGGACTCAGAATTGCCAAAATCGTACAGACTATTGGCGTGGATAAAACCATCGACCTTGATCAATTTTGGGATCGAGTGTCTGAGCAAATTGGTGACTGTCTATTGCTGTCGGAAGACCCCTTTACCGGTCAGAGAATAGGTAAAAAGTGGGGCGAAATTCGCTACGATCCCGCCATTCCCAACGCCTATCGCCATAGCAAAAATGCCCAACCCCTACATACAGACGGTTCTTATGTAGGTGACTCACCCTATATCAGTTTCTTCTATTGCATAAATCAAGCGGCAGAAGGTGGAGCAACAGTTTTTTATGATTCAGAAGAATTAATCACTCTGCTCAAAGCAGAAGACCCGAAACTCTACCAAGATTTGTGCAATACTTCGATTCGTTTTGCTAAAGATAAAGACTTCAAACATCGCCCCATAATTGAATTCGATGATCGTGGCCCCAATCTCAATTGGAACTACTACTGCATCGATCCAGAAGAATCGAATTTTGCCAAAGAATTAGTCGAACGATTCCATGCATTTCTACAAACAAAAGTAGTTGGAGAAGATTTGACTTATCCAATCAAGCTCAATCCTGAAGAAGCTGTATTTTTCCATGACAATCGATTGATCCACGGACGAAAATCTTTTAGGGCAACGCAGCCTAGCGAGCGTTTTTTCTGGAAATCAGCTTTGAAACTGAGGGACTAAAGATGATGCAACCTAGAAAATTCGGGGATACAGATATTAGTCTCAGTCCGATTTGCTTTGGCTCGATGCGTCTCGATTCCCAAAGACTAAATTTTGCAGATGCGGTCAATTTAATTACGCATCTTTATGACAATGGAGTAACAACTTTTCACAGTTCTCACGAATATCCTACAGATGAGTTTTTCTGTCAGGCACTAGCCCATCTCCAGCGCGCCAGACCCAAAGCCAAGTTGCAACATATAGCCAAGCTTGGGGTACCTCATTTTGATGAAACCGAGTTTAGTGGCAAAAAATTAGTAGCACTTGTCGAGAAAAGACTCAAAGAACTCAAAACAGAAAGACTAGATATTGTTCAGTGGTTAGTTCGCCATCAGCCAAATGATGATGCTCACCGTTTACCCATTTTGCAAGCAGCTCAAGCTGAACTCAATCAGACCTGGCAGGAGTTACAACAACAAGGCAAAGTAGGTGTTCTTGCTTCATTTCCCTATTCTGTTGCTTTTGCAGAAAAAGTCCTGAAAACCTCAAGCTGTCAAGGTTTAGTTACTTATCTCAACCCTTTGGAGTTAGGAATGGCTCATCTTCTAGATTCTATGGTAGAAGAAGGACAAGGCTATGTTGCAATTCGTCCTTTTTGTGGCGGTGTTTTTACAACTGATAATTGGCAAACTCAAAATTTTGAACCAGATAAAGCTGAGCAACTAAAGACAATTCTCCAGGATTTGGCGCTTGCTCCAGCGCAAGTAAATCAATTTGCGGTGCAGTTCCCTTTACTTCATCCAGCAGTGGCGTCAGTAATGTTAAGTGTTAGTTCAATTGAGCATGCCAATATTGCGATCGCAGCAGCTCAAATCATAGAACCAAGCCAAAGCTTGTTTGAAAAACAAATACAAAAAATCCAACTAATCCCTGTTTAAAAACCTATTTAAAACTTTTAGAACTTAAAACAAAACCATGACCTCCTTAAATACAAAATATTCGTTATCCCCAGAACAACAAGCACTATTACCAAAAGAGTCAGATGTTGCCTTCTATGAAGAACATGGTTGGTATACTTCGCCACAAGTGATTCCTGAAGAAGTTATTGATCGGGCGATCCTTGGCGCGCAAAGGTTTTACCGTGGAGAACGCGATGGAACTCTACCACTCGATGAAGGCTATTGCAATTGGACTCCTGAACAAGGAGATATCATGCGCAACAACGAATTTATTTCCTTACAGAACCGAGAGATCCGCCAGTTAGTTCACTTCCCTTTGATTAGTGCGATCGCCGCAAAGTTAGTTCGGACAGATGAAATTCGCCTATTAGACGATCAGCTGATCTCAAAACCACCTCAAATTGATAACCAAGCGGAAAATATGGTTGGCTGGCATAGCGATCTGGCTTACTGGGCGAGCTGTTCTTCCAATAAAATCTTTACTGCTTGGATTCCTCTACAAGACTGTGACGAAAGCATGGGGCCTTTGGTAGTGATCGATAAAAGCCATAAGTGGCCTGGGTTAGAAGATATGCGGTTCTTCAACGATAAGGATATGGAAAACTGGGAAAATAAGTTCCGCTCCGAGGGCAAGGAAATCGTCAAAGTCCCCATGACACTCAAAAAAGGACAAATTAGTTTTCACCACGGCTGGGCAATTCATGGCAGTTATCCTAACCACAGCTCTGTTGATCGCCGAGTAGTAGCAATCCATCTCCAAGATGGAGAAAATCACTATCGTCCCTACTTCGACAAACAGGGCAGAAAAGTCCAAATGTTTGATGAAAAACTCTGTCGTACCCTACCCAATGGAGACCCCGACTTTAGTGACCCCGATATTTTTCCTGTACTGTGGTCTGGCAAATAATCAAATTGCTTAAATAATGCTTTTAGAAACCCTTGAGCCGAAAAATCCTCTGTGGCAAACAACCCTAAATCGGCTCACTCATGATGTCTATCATTTGCCCCACTATGTCTGGCTAGATGCTCAACGTACCCACACTATCCCTGAGGCAATCTTAATTCAAGATGGCGATCGCGTTTTCTTCGCCCCTTATCATATGCGCTCTTGTAGTGAGATTAAAGGGTTAGAAGCGATTGCTCCAGATACCTACGATTTGATATCCCCTTACGGTTATCCCAGTATCTTGCTAAGTGAGGCAGCTCAACAGGATAGTGAGTTTGCAAATGCTGCTTTGGCAGAGTTCAAACAGACGCTCCAAAAACGGGGTGTTTGTTCTGCCTTTTTCCGTTTGCACCCTATTCTAAGTGAGAATTTTACCGAGATATTTGCCCCCGATACCTTTTACGATAATGGGCAAACTGTTTCTATCGATCTCACTCTCGACGAAGGACAAATCTGGGCAAAAACTCGCCGAGGACATCAAAGTACAATCAATAAATGCCAGCGACTAGGGTTAGTGGGCAAAACTGTCTCCTTTGCCGAATACTTTGAACCCTTTATTGCCATCTATGAGGAAACGATGGATCGGGTCAAAGCTAAAGAAATGTATTACTTTAGCCGCGATTATTTCCAACAATTACTTCAGTTAGGCGATCGCTTACATCTAGGCATTGTTGAAGCGGAAGGAGAAATGGTCTGCGCCAGTCTTTTCTTTGAATCTTGTGGCATCGTGCAAGCACACTTAGGCGGAACCAAAACCGAATTCCTCAAAAAATCTCCTTTCAATTTGCTTTTACACCACATGCGTCTTTGGGCAAAGGAAAGAGGGAATACCCATTTGCACATTGGGGGTGGTGTTGGTGGCAAAAAAGATAACTTGTTTACTTTTAAGTCGGGCTTTTCTAAGCAAAGACACCAGTTCCTGACAGCTCGCTTGGTTTTTGATAAAGCAAAATATCAAGAGCTAACAGCAGCCAGAGCTAAAGCTTTAGAAAAAACTCCTCAACAGTTAATCGATTCAGAGTTTTTCCCTGCTTATCGTTTTGGTTAGTTGAAAATAAGTCCGATATTCTCACCAATGAGAAAGCACAACTAGACAGAAGTTTTTCAACGTTTTTTATTCCCATAAAACCTATGGAAGCGCCAAAAACTTGGCTTCTGAATATTCTAATCATTTATCGGACATTATTATCTTCACACTATATATTCAGTTCTTATCCAAGCCTCATTTCTGGCCAGACAGAAGCCTAATAGTCAGAAATAGTGAAATCAGCTGCTATTAACTGTTGTTCAGCTGCATCAACTCCAGTAGCGTTACCTCTTAAATCAACTGTATCTTCTCCACTCAAGTTAATTGTCAAGAAGCCACTATTGATGCGCTCAAAGGAAACTGTTCCCCCAGCAGCTACATAATCAGAAAAGTCAAAACTATCTTCTGGTCTAAATTGTCTAATTGTGTCAGAGTCATGGTAGCCATCATTCAGGATGTCGCTGGCAAATACAAATGTGTCTGCGCCAAGACCACCATTCAGAGAATCGCTACCTGCTTGGCCATCGATCACATCATCGCCCCTGTTACCGAGGAGAGTGTCATCTCCTTCTCCACCAACAAGAGTGTCATCTCCATTGTTACCGCGAATAGTATCACTACCAGCACCACCAAGAATCGTATCCTCCCCAGAGCCACCACCAATTTTATCGTTTCCTAAACCACCGACAATTAGATCGTTGCCTTGAAACCCGCGGATAATATCGTCTCCATCCAAAGCATCAATCAAATCACTTGAGTGAGTTCCCAACAAAATTTCTGCCTCTTCCGTACCCAAAATCTCATTTTCAGTTGGATTAATGAATGGATTATCAGTAACCAGATAACTATCGGCAACACTGACATTATTACGAATCAGATCAGCAAGATTAGAATCGTTTACATCAGGATCGAGAATTTGTAGTGTTGATTGTTGCTCACTATCAAGATAGAAAAACTCGTCTCCATCTCTGACACGTGTAAACTGATCAGCTATGAAAAAGCTAAAGGTAGGGCCTAAAAGACCACCATTTACTGCCAATTCGGAGATTCCCCCAACCCAAAGATCGATTTGGTCTACAGACTCATAAGCTGTCTCCAATAACCCAACAACATGGTCGCTAATTAACCCTAGGCCAGTCGAGCCAAGATCATCAAAACTATCGATTTCGGTACCAAAAATATTTTCATAGATCTCTGTGTATCCAGGAATCCCAGTTTCACGACCACGGGCGATATTAACTGAAGCGAGATCCAGTCCACCACCGCCAGCAGGGAATAAGAAGTTACGTACCCCATCCACCAGTTGGTGATCAACTTCTTCTGCGGTTTGGAAGATTAGACCTGCCAGTACATTATCAACCCCATTTGCCTGAATATCTTCTGGGTCGAAAAAAGCATCTGCAAGAGACGTATCGTTTATCCCATCACCATCAAGACGACGAATATCTTCCGTTAAGAATGTGTGACCTAAACGAAAAGCCGCATTAGCAAACTCGATACTAATTTGAGGATTTACTCCAGCATCGAAACCAGAATATTGATCTACTACATCACCAATCAGTAAAGGTAAAAACTCGTTGTAACTAATGGCTTGAATTTGGGCTCCTATAACTTGGCGAGCAGCCTCATAGATAAACTCATCTATCTGTTCTGCCGTCGCCTCACTAAAACTAGCTCCCTCACGTCTTACAAATAAATCAAGTAAACTAGCATCGTCATTCTCTAAACGCTCAAATAATTCTTCAGCGATGCGGTTGTGTTCTCTGACGAGTAGAGTATGACCAGCGTTAAGACCCAGTTGTTCGTTAGCTCTAATATCTCCAGCCACAAACTGTAACTCACCAAGAACCCCACCAGTAGCATTTTCGAATTCAGGCTCACCATCGACTATAGGGTTAAGAGGAAGTAATACTTCGCCATTTTCAGAAAAACTGATATTAAGTAAACCCCTTCCAGATTCCGAATCCCTCAGAAATTCAGCTCTCTCCTCATCTGAACCATAAACTAATGAACCGTCAATAAACGAAGTAATCTGGTTAATTACTTGTCTGGGAGTAGTTTCTCCCGTTCCTTCCGCTGCTGGAACTCTAATAAAAGGCAGAAATGAACCATCACTAAAGGTGGGGTCGCCATCAGGAACAACGATAGGCGAGAATTCTCCTGGATTCTCTGCATTACTCTCGTTTAAACCAAAGTCATGATCAAGCAACTGTCCCCATTGCCACAACCAATTACTTGCATTGAGAAGGTTTGGTGTTGGTTCAACCTGATTGTTAACGATATTACTGATAGTGCGAGGATTAGGCAGACTTGAGCTGTCAAAAAACACACTGCTGATGGGATCTACTCCAGATATTTCACCACCACGAGGAATACTTATGCCATCCTCAAAAGCGGGCTCAAATAATCGGATGAGCGGAGACTCAGCCTCACCTCGATCTCCATTGTTATCGGAACCATCAATTGTCCTAATTCGAGAAGGGTAAAAATTAGACATAATTAATCTCCAAATGTAAAAAATCAGTAAATAAAACTAGATTCAAAATTTAAATTGATATCAATGCAGATCGATGATTTAAAACATACCTTTAATCAGAAAAAGACTTCTCTATTGAACAAGTATCAATCAAAACCTTGAGACACAGGAAAACTGTGATTTTCTAGATTGAGATATAACTCAAATACGTAATAGAAAAAGGCTATTTCTTGATACAGCAAACTTCCACCAAGCTTAATTAGCGTAAATACATGTTGTTATAAAAATAGTTGAAGCTAAGCTATTTTTAAGGAAAAACTCATATTTGTATACCAGTGGTATTTTGCCAAAACCCATTGAGATCAAAGCTTTTGTTTAGAGTGCATCATAGACTCTCAGCTTATTCTCAGATAACTCCTTCAAAAAATTTTATTAAAAAGAGTAAAGCATGAAGGAAAATTTTGCCACAATCAAATGGAGAAACAGCGCAAATAATTCAATAAGCTGTATTAAAAATTAACTTGGTACGTTATTTTATATAAGCGATTCGTACAGCACCACTAAATAGAATAAATGCGCTATCACTATCACCCTAGTGACAATATATTCCTAACTCAAGATCAAATTTTCAAAACATGGATTATAGTGAGTTAAACTCTTTACCTTTGATATTTTTTTAGAAAACTACAATTGACGAATAGTAACAATGAGTTTGAAATAGACTAACCTTAGTGTGTACATCAAGATCTCTCTACCATTTATACTCACTCGTCTTAACTAATTAGATAAGACAAACAAAGCAGAGATCCCGTTGATTGCCAGTACAAAAAAATGATTCAACAGTAAGCAACTAAATCCCCTAGACTGGCCCATAGTCTAAGTCTATACACTCGAACTCCAGCTTGTTGATTGGCTGTTTACTGAATTGCTACTTCTAAGACCAATAATTAGTCAACGATTTGCTCTACTAATAACCAATTACCCGAATAGTTCAGTCTGCCTAAACACTTGATTGGGGTACCGGCTCTCCAATCCTGCAACTTACGCTCTATCAAAGGATTTGTTGTGATTAACTGCCAGTTCTGGTTATTATCAACTGGTGTATCTATCGCTTCAATCATATAATTCTGTTCTCCCTGAAGCTGGAAAACACCACCATAAAAGCTGCCTTGAGAATGGCTACAATAAACTGGCTCAACGTGAGGACAATTACCATCGTTAGGATACTCTTCTGGATGGTCTAAATAATACTTTTGCCAGTATGCCCAATCAGGATGATCTACAGTCAGATTATACAGAGGAATTACTCCAGCAGGAGCGATCGCATCATCAATTAAAGCTTCCTGAATCTCCCTAACACTCACATCTCTGGGTTGACAATTATGATGTACAGCCAAAGCAGCAGCAACTCCCGCAGCTTGTCCAATATTGAGTACCACAGGTTGCAAGCGGGTACTACCATTGGCAATGTGAGACACCGAAATATTTTTTTCACAGACAAGTAGCCCATCGATATCTTGAGGAATCAAGGCTCCATAAGGAATCGTAAAAGGAGTACCTGTTTTCCTACCTCCCCACATAGTCGATTTGCTAGCCAATTGAAAATCAATCCCGGGATAATGATGATCGTTAGCATAATTACCAATTGCGATCGCATCAACTTGACCTCTACTATTAATTGGTAAAGGCGCAACTGTTCCTACAGGAAGAATATCGCTCTCTGTAATTGTCGTAATACCAACTGTACGGCGACTTTCGCGATAGTAAGGATGCAGGGCAAATCCAGAATGAAGATCATTAGATTGAGGAAAGATATTTTCTGCCAAGCCATAGTTATTGCCTAGTTCTGTCTGTAGATAACTAGCGAAGCTATAGCTATGCTCATAAGCTTCTTTGAGGTAAGCTTGCTTACTACTTTCTGTGCCAACTAGTCTATTTAAGTTTTCTCCATAATCGTTACCACCTAGGGGCCAATTGATCATATAGAGTTCAGACGTCAACTTACCGTAGTTGAGGAAATCTTGACTACCATAGTTTGCCCAAGGACACTGAAATTGAGGCTGCTCAGTCGAGTTAATCGGGAAACTTGCAGTGCCATTATCTTGAAGTAAAAAGACCCAGGTGGGAGCCTGTACGGGGTACTTAGTTTTTAGCTGATGGAGATCTAAATGGCTATTACTATCGAGATTTAAACTAGGTTCTTGCCAATCTTCTTCATCCCATCCCCAGCGATATGGCAATTCTGCCAAAGCTAATAGATCGCCTAACTCAGTTGCATCGATTACGATCTTGGCTTCTACGGTATAGTCAGCGAACTCTACACCAGTAATTTGAGCACCCCTTTGAGAAACTTTTTGAGGGACAGACTCTGCAATCCAGGTTAAGTTAGGAACAGTTGTCACCCAATTCGCAAAAATCTCTGCTCCTAGAGCGGGATGATAGCTGAATAAACTTACCCAACTATTGTCCAATTTAGTTATTTGCTGTAATTGATGCAGATATGCACCCCAGATCCCAGTATGCCAAGCTTCTAATTCATTACCATCAGGTGCAGCTACTCCAGCTGAAGTTAACATCCCCCCTAACCAGGAAAATTCTGTCGCCAAAATAGTTGTGGCTCCGGCACGAGCAGCAGAAATTGCAGCGCTTACTCCCCCCGCAGTACCGCCCACTACTAAAACATCTACGGCAGTTTTCTCACTCATACCTTATCCTTGAAACTTATCTAGCTAATCTTTTTCTATCGCCCACGAGCAACATGCCGAAACGACTCCAGTTAAAGAAAAGATATCAGAATAACATTGCTTTTCGTTATTTAAGCATCGCTACAGTTTTTCTATTAGCTATTCAGCTGGTTATTAGTGGTTTTCAAGCTAATTCGACTCACCAAAAGTCTCTCAGAAGGCTAGATACTAAAATCAATAAGTATGGGAACTTTTTTGCTCGCTCGATTCGGAATCCTTTTTTAAGTCGTGATCTTGAGACTCTAAACGATTTAGCCATAACAGCAACTGGAGATCGAGATGTTATTTACAGTATTTTTCTGGATAATAATCAGCAGGTTCTAGCCTTTGGATTAAAGCAAAATCGAGATATCCAAAGACTTTTCGCAAAAGCAAATCTAGATCTCAGCAATAGTGAAAATCTAATCGAAAAACTCCACCAACATAAAAGATTCACCGAAGTAGCCAAACCAGTATTATATGGCGATCGCAAAATTGGAGAAGTTAGATTAGGTTATTCTGTAATGTCTGTAGAAGAAACTCTAATTGGCTCCCTACTAGCAAGTTTGGGACAAGCTCTCCTCGTTACTTTACTGTTTACTACTTTGACTTTATTAATTTTTGAACGTCAAATTTTGGCCCCTTTAAAAGTTATTAATCTAGTCGCTACAGAGTTTGCAGAAGGTAATTTAGAAACTAAAATCAAACTCCATCGAGAGGATGAAATAGGGGAACTAGGCAATGTTCTTAACAGTATGGCATCACAGCTGGATTATTCTTTGAGTAATCTCAAAGAAGTAATGAATGAAGCTATCGTAGCCGAGAAAGCTAAAGGGCAGTTTCTTGGCAGAATGAGTCATGAGTTAAAGACTCCACTCAATGGCATCATTGGCTTTACACAGATAATGAAGCAAGATACCGAAGCAACACCGGAGCAATTAGAAAATCTCGATATCATCGAAGAAAGTGGCTTACGCTTGCTCAAACTTATTGAAGATGTTTTGGAAATTACTAGAATTGAATCTGGTCAATTTCATCTCGAATATACAACTTTTGACCTGGTCAATCTGCTACAATCCCTAGAGGAAATGTTTCGCTTTAAAGCTCAAGAGAAAAAACTCGATTTAAAATTCAAAATTGATCGATCTACTCCTCAAATGATCAAAGTTGATGAAGAAAAATTACGCAAAATTATCGTTAGCTTACTTGATAATGCCTTCAAGTTTACGACTCAAGGTAGTGTAAGTGTCAAAGTAAGAAAAAGAGAATCTCTTGAGGATGAATCTTTAGCTAATCTCTATTTTAAAATTAGTGATACTGGTCGAGGAATCTCCCAAGAAAAAATGGATGCTTTGTTCGTAACTTTTTCACAAACAGAAAATGCAGCCAAGACTATCGATGGCATGGGCTTAGGCTTGCCTACTAGCAAGAAGTTAATTGAGCTAATGGGTGGAGAACTCAAACTCCAATCAGCAGAAGGAGAGGGAACAACCGTCAGATTTTCGATTCCTTTCGATCCAACTGTAGCTACAGAAATTGAACTTGATAATCAGGACTTTTTTAATGTTTCTGATCGTGACTTAGAAGAATCAATAGATTCACAGTTCTTTCATGACCCCAATACCAGCTATGAGTTAACCGCTCAAAAGCTAGCAAGCATGTCTAGAGAATGGCTTTTGGAACTACAAAATACAACGATCGCAATAGATAATGAAGCGATTTTTGTTCTACTAGAGCAAATTTCAGAACAAGATAGTGATTTAAAACAGGCTTTAATTGATTTGATCGATAACTTCCGTTATGACTCAATCTTAGAGCTAACAGATGAAGCCTTAGCACAAAAAGATACTTCACTTAATTTAGACTATTAATA
>CAZSEZ010000121.1:0-11839 GCA_964606015.1 uncultured bacterium | reverse complement strand
AAGACCGTTCTGAATAATAACTAATTATGTTAAGTCCTAGAAGAACTAAATTTCGTAAACAGCATCGGGGTCGGATGAGAGGGATGGCTCAAAGAGGCAATACCCTCAACTTTGGAGATTATGCCTTACAAGCAACCGAACCTTCCTGGATCACTTCCCGCCAAATCGAAGCAGCTCGTCGTGCCATGACTCGCTACGTGAAAAGAGGCGGAAAAATCTGGATTCGTATTTTCCCCGATAAGCCTGTAACCATGCGCCCAGCAGAAACTCGTATGGGTTCTGGTAAGGGTAACCCCGAATTTTGGGTAGCTGTTGTTAAACCAGGCAGAATTATGTTTGAAATGTCTGGCGTAGCAGAGCCTGTTGCAAAAGAAGCAATGCGACTGGCTGCTCAGAAACTACCCATCAAGACTAAATTTATTACTCGAGATGAGGAGTACAAGTAATGGCTTTACCTAAGATAGAGGATGCAAGATCCCTCAACGATGAAGACTTAGCAGCGGAAATCCTAGCTGTAAAGCGTGAGCTGTTTCAACTAAGACTTGAACAAGCTACTCGTCGTTTAGAGAAACCCCACTTATTCAAGCACACTAAGCACCGCCTCTCTCAGCTGCTAACTGTGGAGCGCGAGCGCCAGTTGAATATCGCACCTAATAGCAGCAACTCTGAGGGATAGATAAAAAATTATGGCAGTAAAAGAGAGAGTAGGAGAGGTAGTAAGCGACAAAATGGATAAAACCGTTGTTGTTGCCATTGAAAACCGTTCTCCTCATCCCAAATATGGAAAAATCGTCGTCCGTACCAAAAAATATAAGGTTCACGACGAAGAAAACAAATGTAAATTAGGCGATCGCGTAAGAATTCGCGAAACCAGACCCTTGAGTAAAACCAAACGCTGGGCTGTAGCCGAAATTCTCGAAACAAAAAATTCTTAACTCTTATTAGATAAATCTAAGCACCGTGATTCAACAACAGACTTATCTTAATGTTGCCGACAACTCTGGAGCTCGCAAATTAATGTGTTTGCGGGTTTTGGGCAAAGGTAACTCTACTTACGCCAACATTGGTGATGTCATTGTAGCCGTCGTCAAAGACGCTCTACCCAATATGGCAGTCAAAAAATCTGACGTAGTTAAAGCAGTAGTAGTACGAACAAAGCAAGCTGTACGCCGTGAAAGTGGCATGAGTATCCGTTTTGATGACAATGCTGCTGTAATTATTAACGCAGATAATAATCCTCGTGGTACTAGGGTCTTTGGACCTGTAGCTCGAGAGCTACGTGAGAAAAACTTCACGAAAATCGTATCTCTAGCTCCGGAGGTAATCTAAGTGGCCAAAACGAAGAAAAAGCCCCAACGTTACAAAATGCACGTCAGAAAAGGAGATACTGTCCAGGTAATCTCTGGCCGTGACAAAGGGAAAGTAGCAGAAATCCTCGAAGTTTTACCAAAAACTAGCCAGGTAACTGTCAAGGGAGTCAATATCCGTACTAAGCACGTTAAACCTCGCCAAGAAGGTGAATCTGGTCAGATTGCAACTTTTGAAGCGCCAATCCACAGCTCTAACGTAATGATTTACTCGGAGAAAGAGAAAGTGGCATCTCGTGTGGGTTACACCATCAACGAAGATGGAAAAAAGGTTCGAGTTCTCAAGAAAACTGGCGAAATTATCGATTAATTCGCAGTCTTTAGATTTTATTCACTACTTAATCCTGACCAAGCCCAGGACAACAATTAAGCGTAAAAACTATGGCAATTAAGCTTAAAGAAGACTACAACAGCAAGATTGTACCTAAGTTAAAGGAACAATTTGGCTATACCAATATTCAACAAGTCCCCAAAGTAACCAAGATTATCGTTAATAGAGGTTTAGGAGAGGCATCACAAAATGCTAAAGCTCTAGAATCTTCCCTTAACGAAATAGCAACTATTACAGGACAAAAACCAGTTGTCACTAGAGCAAAAAAAGCGATCGCTGGTTTTAAAATCCGTAAAGGTATGCCTGTCGGAGTCATGGTTACTTTACGTGGCGATCGAATGTACGCTTTCCTCGAACGTCTTATCCATCTAGCCTTACCCCGTATCCGCGACTTTCGCGGCATTAGCGCCAGAAGTTTCGATGGAAGAGGCAACTACAGTTTAGGGGTTAGAGAACAACTTATTTTTCCTGAAATTGATTACGACACAATCGATCAAATTCGGGGTCTGGACATTTCCATTGTTACCACCGCCAATAGCGATGAGGAAGGGCGTGCTCTGCTCAAGGAAATGGGAATGCCCTTTAGTAATAACTAACTTGACTAAAATCAGGAGATAACAAAAGGGAATAATGGCAGCACACGATACTATTTCAGATATGCTAACCCGCATTCGTAACGCTTGCATGGTAAAGCATTCCACTACGAAAGTCCCATCCACTAAGATGACTCGCAGCATCGCTAAAGTACTACAAGAAGAAGGCTTTATTGGCGAGTTTGCAGAGGTAGGAGAGGGTGTACACAAGTTTATCGATATTTCGCTGAAGTACCATGGCAAAAACCGCCAGCCCACAATCAGCAAACTCAAAAGAGTCAGTAAACCTGGCCTGAGAGTCTATTCTAAGAAAAAAGACATACCCCGCGTATTAGGCGGTATTGGAGTTGCGATAGTTTCAACTTCTCATGGAGTAATGACTGATCGCGAAGCACGTCGCCAAGGTGTTGGCGGAGAAATCCTCTGTTATGTCTGGTAAATATAAGGAGTAACTACAAAATGTCACGAATTGGCAAACAGCCCGTTCCAATTCCAGATAAGGTATCTGTAGAAATTAAGGGTCTTCACGTAACAGTGAAAGGTCCTAAAGGAACTTTATCTCGCGAATTACCTAGTGCAGTAGTTGTCACTCAGGAAGACTCAACAATTAAGGTTACACCTGAGGATGATTCCCGCACTGCCCGCCAACGTCATGGTCTTTGTCGTACACTAGTCGCGAACATGATTGAGGGTGTATCTAAAGGCTTTGAGAAAAGGCTACAAATCCAGGGGGTTGGTTATCGTGCTCAAGCTCAAGGTAAGAAACTTACACTTAATGTCGGCTACAGCAAACCGGTAGAAATGCAAATGCCAGATGGCATTCAAGTAGCTGTGGAGAAAAATACCGAGTTGATTCTCAACGGTATCGACAAAGAAGTTTTGGGTAATACCGCTGCTCGTATTAGAGCAGTTAGACCCCCTGAACCCTACAAAGGTAAAGGAATTCGTTACCTGGGAGAACAGGTAAGACGTAAAGCAGGTAAGACAGGTAAGTAAATACGATGAAATCATCTCGCAAAGATTCAGTTTCTCGTCGTCACAGACGCATCCGCAAAAAAGTCAGCGGCACCCCAGAGCGACCTCGTTTGGCAGTTTTCCGCTCCAACAATCATATTTATGCTCAAGTAATAGATGATGTAGCGCAGCACACTCTAGCTGCTGCATCCACTCTAGATCCAGGCCTCAAGGCGAGTGTCAGTGCTACTGCTACCCAGGACGCTTCTTCAGCCGTTGGGAAGTTAGTTGCCGAAAGAACCCTAGCCAAGGGAGTAAAAAAAGTAGTTTTCGACCGCGGTGGAAATATCTACCATGGTAGGGTTAAAGCCCTGGCTGAAGCAGCTCGAGAAGCAGGCTTAGACTTCTAAGTTTCAGTAATTATTTTATTGATTATTAACTATGGCAAAAACTAAATCTCGTAAAAAAAATCGTTCTAAAGAGAAGGATTCTAACTGGCAGGAAAGAGTTGTCCAGATCCGTCGCGTCAGCAAAGTAGTAAAGGGTGGTAAGAAACTTAGCTTTCGCGCCATTGTAGTAGTTGGCAATGAGAAAGGCCAAGTAGGTGTGGGTGTCGGTAAGGCAGCAGACGTAATTGGAGCTGTTCGTAAAGGCGTTGCAGATGCTAAAAAGCAATTAGTGGATGTTTCCCTTAATAAAGCTAACTCAATAGCTCACGTGACAAATGGTGTTTCCGGTGGGGCTAAAGTGTTTATGCGACCTGCTGCTCCTGGTACTGGGGTAATCGCTGGTGGTGCAGTTCGTACCGTACTAGAATTGGCTGGCATCAAAAACATACTGGCCAAGCAATTGGGATCCAATAATCCTCTTAACAATGCTAGAGCAGCTATTGATGCTCTCAACGGCTTGCGTACTTTTTCTAGTGTGGCTAGAGAAAGGGGAATTTCTGTTGAACAGTTATACGCCTAGAAACTCATTACTCAAGTTAAGCACTAAGGAGTAAAGCAGATAATGAATTTACACGAACTCTCCCCTCAGAAGGGAGCAAAAAGAAGGAAGCGCCGCGTAGGAAGAGGTATCTCCGCAGGGCAAGGGGCTAGTTGTGGCTTCGGCATGCGAGGCCAAAAATCTCGCTCTGGTACTGGCACTAAACCAGGTTTTGAAGGTGGTCAAATGCCTTTATACCGTCGAGTGCCTAAGTTAAAGCACTTTCCTTTAATCAACCAAAAAGTCTACACCTTAGTAAATGTAAGTGACCTTGCCGAGCTAACAGCTGGTAGCGAAGTTACTCTAAGTTCTCTCATTGAGCAAGGTGTTGTTACCACCGATAGTGGTCCGCTCAAAGTTTTAGGTGATGGTAAAATTCCAGTTGCGCTTACAGTGAAGGCAGCTGCTTTTACAAAAAGTGCTAGATCCAAGATAGAGTCTGCTGGCGGTAGTTGCGAAGTAGTAACCAAATAACAGGGATACTCCACTTGATATATCATGAGTTTGAAGGTGCAAAAATAAAGATAATCTATGATTCTTCCACCAGAAAGCTTTAATTTAATTAATACCAAGATAGAGGTAGCCTTGCATGGTTCGAGATAAAACACCAACAGCACAAGAAACTTTTTTACAGATGGCTCAGGCTGCGGGACTTAGAGGTCGCATCCTGATCACCATCGGTCTTTTAGTATTAGTCCGATTAGGCATATTCATTCCCGTGCCAGGGATCGACAGAGTTAGATTTGCTGAAGCGGTGCAAAATCTTCCCGTACTAGGATTTTTAGACATCTTTACAGGGGGGGGATTGTCTGCGTTGGGCATCTTTGCTCTAGGAATTTTACCTTTTATTAATGCTTCTATCATCATGCAGCTTTTAACAGCTGCTATTCCTGCATTAGAAGACTTGCAGAAAAATGAAGGAGAAGCGGGGAGGCGTAAAATTTCCCAAATCACAAGGTACATAGCTTTGGGTTGGGCAGTTTTGCAAAGTACTGGCTTAACTATTGGCCTACTTCGTCCTTATGCAGTGGAATCAGGCCCATGGTTTGTTGTAGAGACTGTTTTAGCTTTGACTGCTGGCTCAATGTTCGTCATGTGGGTCTCAGAGCTAATTACAGAGAGAGGTATTGGGAATGGAGCATCACTGCTAATTTTCATCAATATTGTAGCAACTCTACCAAAAAGCTTAAGCCAAACCATTGAATTTGCACAGCAGGGGGGAAGGGAAGCCGTAGCTCAAGTTGTAATCTTAATTTTAGTTTTCTTAGTAACAATTGTTGGAATTGTTTTTGTACAGGAAGGGACAAGACGAATTCCAATTATTTCTGCTCGTCGCCAAGTAGGCAAACGATTGTATAGAGAGAGAACTAGCTATTTACCACTTAGGTTAAACCAAGGTGGTGTAATGCCGATTATTTTTGCAACAGCGGTAATAAGCTTACCCACATCCTTAGCACAGTTTGCTAATGGGGATGGTGCGTTGAGTCGTATTTTGGCGCAGTTTGCTAGTGCAGTGACGCCTTTGAGAGGTGAAATCAATTGGGTTGCAATTGCATTCCAATCTTTGTTAATACTTTTCTTTAGCTATTTCTATGCTTCTCTAATCATGAATCCAGTGGATATGTCCCAAAATCTGAAGAAGATGGGTACCTCCGTTCCTGGAATTCGACCTGGAAAAGCGACTAGCGCCTATTTAGAGAAAGTGATGAATCGTCTAACTTTTCTGGGTGCTGTTTTCCTAGCAATAGTTGTGACTATCCCAAGTCTAATCGAGGCTGCCACTAGAGTTCAGACATTTAATGGTTTTGGTGCTACTTCGTTGTTGATTTTGGTGGGTGTAGCGATTGATACAGCCAAGCAAATTCAGACCTACGTAATTTCTCAGCGTTATGAAGGAATGGTTAAACAGTAGATAAACCAAGTTTATTGGTGTCTTGTATTAGGCTAAAAACATTTAAAGAGGACAAGTGTAACAGGGGTTAGTTGCCGAGATTATACTCTAGTAGCTAATCTCTGTTACCAGAAAAAGTAAGTGAAAAGATTAATTTTTTTAGGTCCCCCAGGAGCAGGTAAGGGAACTCAGGCGCAAGTTCTTTCAGAACTTTTTTCAATTCCCCATATCTCGACTGGAGATATTTTAAGAGCTGCGGTTAAGGAACAAACGACCTTAGGCCAGAGAGCTCAAGATTATATGGACAAGGGAGAATTGGTTCCTGACGAGCTTATTCTAGATTTAATTAGGGAACGTCTAAGCCAGTCCGATACCAGTAACGGTTGGATCCTGGATGGCTTTCCTAGAAATGTTAGCCAAGCGGAGTTTCTTGACAAACTTCTAGAGGAGCTGAGTCTATCTGCTGATGTTGTGCTCAACCTAGAGGTTCCTGATGAGACTTTGATAGAGCGATTGTTAGCTCGCAAAAGAAAAGATGACAATGAATCCACCATTCGTCGTCGTTTAGAAGTCTACCGTCAAGATACTGTTCCTGTAATTGCCCATTACACAGCACGCGGTCTTTTGAAAGCGGTTAATGGCAATTCAACTATGGAAGAGGTTACCAAGTCTTTAGAATCAGTAGTCAACAGCTAGGTAATTTTTGGAGATAGCTCTTTAAGGAGAGATAATTTGGCAAAACAAGACTTAATTGAAATGGAAGGCACAGTGACAGAGTCCCTTCCAAATGCGATGTTTCGTGTCGATCTTGATAATGGGTTTAATGTTTTAGCCCATATATCGGGAAAAATCCGTCGAAACTATATCAAGATCCTACCAGGCGATCGCGTCAAAGTAGAGTTAACACCCTATGACTTGACCAAAGGTAGAATTACTTATCGGCTAAAAAATAAGTAAAGTCGCCACCATAAAATGGATAGTATATGACGTTAGATATACTGTACAAGAGTGACACTTTGACAAGGTGTCTAAACATAAGTATAATTATAAGCTTGCAGAGTTGCCAGCATTTTAGGCATGAAAGTTAGACCATCAGTAAAGAAAATGTGCGACAAGTGCCGCGTTATCAAGAGACGTGGCCGTGTAATGGTTATTTGTAGCAATCCAAAGCATAAGCAACGCCAAGGTTAATACATAGCTCTACTACACATTAAAAACAAATCTTATTAAGTTGTAAACAAAGATTCAAGGAGAAACAGACACGTGGCACGGATTTCAGGAATTGATCTTCCCCGTGATAAGCGCGTTGAGATTGGGCTGACCTATATTTTTGGTATTGGTTTGTCTCGCTCTCAAGATATATTAGCAGCTACAGGAGTAAATCCAGATACTAGAGTTAGGGATTTATCTGACGAGGATGTAGCTAAGTTACGCGCTCACATTGAGGAAAACTATCAAGTTGAAGGTGACTTGAGACGTTGGGAAGCGATGAATATTAAGCGTTTGGCAGACATCGGAACTTACCGAGGGCGCCGCCATCGCGCGGGCTTGCCAGTTCGCGGACAAAGAACCAGAACTAACGGTCGAACTCGTCGTGGCCGAAAGCTTACTGTAGCAGGTAAAAAGAAAGCTCCCAAGAAGTAAGTAATACTGTACTATTTTCAATATTTAATCTAGTCACAATACAATGGCGCAACCAAAAAGAAGAAGCGGACCACGGAAGCAGAAAAAAAATGTTCCCAATGGAGTAGCTCACATTCAGTCTACTTTTAACAATACTATTGTCACTATCTCCGATACTAAAGGAGATGTTGTTTCTTGGGCATCTGCCGGTTCTAGCGGATTTAAGGGAGCAAAAAAAGGGACACCTTTTGCTGCTCAAACTGCTGCTGATAGTGCAGGAAGAAAGGCGATGGATCAGGGAATGCGCCAGATTGAGGTCATGGTTAGTGGTCCAGGTGCTGGCCGTGAAACAGCCATCAGAGCATTACAGGCAGCAGGATTGGAAATCACTCTCATCCGCGATGTTACCCCCATTCCTCACAATGGATGCCGTCCGCCTAAGAGACGTAGGGTATAAGGATCTCAGTCGTTAGATGTTCTAACAATTGGGCGGAGCTAGTTGATTTTTTTCTTCTAGTCGAATCAATGGATCGCGTGCTGTCAAAGGTCAGGGAGGTCAGTCTGTGGCACAATTTCAAATTGAGTGTATAGAATCTAAAACGCAGAAAAATCAGCATCAGTATAGTAAGTTTGTCATCGCTCCTTTGGATCGAGGTCAGGGGACAACCCTTGGTAACGCTTTGCGCAGAGTGCTACTTTCTAATCTTGAGGGTACTGCAATCACCGCAATTCGAATCGGAGGTGGCATGGCGAAGGATGATAGCAAACAAGAACATCATTTTGGTTTCGCTACTCATGAGTTCGCCACTATTGAGGGCGTCCGAGAGGATGTTTTAGAGATTATTCTCAACATGAAGGAGATTACTCTTAGAAGTCATACTCCTCAACCTGAAATTGGGCGTCTTGAGTTTACAGGTCCTGGCACAGTAACTGCTGGCAAGTTTCAATTACCGACAGGGGTAGAAACCGTTGACCCAAATCAGTACGTTGCTACTTTAGCCGACGGAGCCTCTCTAGAAATGGAATTCAAGATAGAGAGGGGAAAAGGGTATAAGGCAGTTCAGAGAGGTAAAGAAGAAGGCAGCTCTTTGGATTTTCTGCAGATAGATGCAGTTTTTATGCCTGTTATCAAGGTTAACTATAGTGTTGAAGATACTAGAATTGACAGCTCTACAGTGAGAGAGAAGTTGATAATGGATATCTGGACTAACGGTAGCGTTAAACCAGAAGAAGCACTATCTCAAGCAGCAGGAATCGTGGTTGACCTGTTCCATCCCTTGAAGGACTTGAACATTGATGATCCCATCGATGAATATCAGGAAGAGGAAGACCCCACTAGCCAAATCCCCATTGAAGAATTGCAGTTGTCAGTTAGAGCATACAACTGTTTGAAGCGAGCACAGATCAACTCTGTTGCTGACTTATTGGATTACACTCAGGAAGACCTTCTAGAAATCAAGAATTTCGGACAGAAATCTGCTGATGAAGTAATCGATGCTCTTAAAGATCGTTTGGGAATAACATTATCCCAAGAAAAATCAGGTAAAAGTTAATTCACAGTAGTAATTAAAGTTATGCGTCACCGCTGTAAAGTAGACCTGCTGGGGTTACCAGCAGACCAGAGAAAGGCTTTATTGCGATCTCTGGCAACGGAAATAATCCGTCATGGTCAAATCACAACTACAAAAACGCGCGCTAAAGCTGTGCGTAAAGAAGTTGAAAGAATGATAACTCTTGCTAAAGATGGTTCTCTCTCTGCTAGACGTAGAGCATTAGGCTATCTTTATGACAAAGAGCTGGTTAGTCAGCTTTTTCAGGAGGTAGGCAGCCGTTATGGCGATCGCAATGGTGGTTACACTCGCATCGTCAAAACCAAGCGTCGTCGAGGAGACAACGCAGAGATGGCAATTATTGAGCTAGTCTAACAGAAGTTTGTGGATTTAAACTGTGATGAATCAAACAGTATCAGCGCAGCAAAGTCCATCATCACATCGAGTAGCTTTAATAATTCAGTATATAGGTAGTTCCTATAGCGGCTGGCAAAGACAGCCTATTGGACGGACAGTCCAAGGAGAAATTGAAACTGCAATTGGTTCTGTAATCGGCAAACCTACTACCATCTATGGTGCAGGTAGAACCGACTCAGGAGTCCACGCAGCAGCTCAGGTTGCTCATTTTAACTATGATGGGCCAATTCCTCCTCACAAGTGGGCGAAAATTCTCAACTCTAGGTTACCCGAGGGTATACTGATTAGAGCTTCAGCGAGAGTACCTGGCGATTGGCACGCCTGCTTTTCCGCTTCCTGGCGGCGCTATCGATACACGATCTATACCGGCAAGTTACCTAATTTATTCGTCCAGAGTATAGCTTGGCATTATTACCATGCTGTTATCGACGAAAAGGCAATTCAGCAAGCATTGGATCCTCTGATTGGTAGATACGAGCTTTCTGCATTTAGAAGATCTGGTTCCACCAGAAGACATTCTTGGGTAGAGGTTCAAGAGGCAAGGTGTTACAGGCGCAGTTCTTTTTTACATATAGAGTTACAAGCTGATGGTTTTTTGTACGGCATGGTAAGACTACTAGTGGGTTTGCTGGTTGAGGTTGGAATAAGCAAGTTATCTCCTGAAGAGTTCACTTCGCTTTGGCAACAACGTCGGCGAGACCTGGTAAAGTACTCTGCACCTGCTAAGGGTTTATGCTTATTAAGAGTAGGATACCCAATCTTTCCTTTCCCGCCAGAGTTTTGGTTCGATACTCAGCCTACATATGTTTTAGCCTCCTAAAATTGTTTTTATTTATAGCAAACTAGTTACTTATCCATAGAAAAAATGAGTAAAACCCCTTTACCAGTTAAAGACACCCTTGAGCAAAAGTGGTATGTCGTAGATGCAGCCGATCAACGTTTAGGTCGCCTGGCAACCGAAATCGCTATGATCTTACGTGGCAAGAAAAAGCCTACTTTCACTCCTAACATGGATACAGGCGATTTTGTAATCGTAATCAATGCGGAGAAAGTAGTTGTAACCGGTAGAAAGAACGAGCAGAAACTATACCGTCGCCACTCTGGAAGACCTGGAGGAATGAAGGTTGAGACTTTCGACCAACTACAAGCACGCATCCCCGAAAGAATCATTGAAAAAGCAGTCAAGGGAATGCTTCCTAAGAATGCTTTGGGTCGTAAACTATTTACCAAGCTGAAAGTTTACACAGGTAGCGAACATCCCCACGCAGCCCAACAGCCTGAAATACTAGAGATCAACACAATCCCTGCAGGAGTTAAATAAAGTAATGGAAGAAAATCAAGGAAAAGTAGTCTACTGGGGTACCGGTCGTCGTAAGTCTGCGATCGCCAGAGTTCGTCTTGTTCCAGGAGAAGGCAAAGTTGTCGTCAACGGTAAATCTGGTGAAGATTACTTTAATCGTATTCCTGGCTATATAGGTTCTCTCAAAGCTCCTTTGGAAACTTTAGGTTTTGAAAATGAGTACGATATCCTAGTTAATGCTCACGGCGGTGGCTTAACTGGTCAAGCGGATGCTGTGAAATTGGGTGTAGCTAGAGCACTATGTCAGCAAGACCCTAACAACCGTCAGCCTCTCAAAACTGAAGGTTATTTAACTCGCGATCCTCGCTGTAAAGAACGGAAAAAATACGGTCTGCACAAGGCACGTAAAGCTCCTCAGTTCTCCAAGCGTTAATTATTTATTTATTCTAGTAATATCAAAGACGTCTTATGCCCAAACCAGATATTCACCCCACTTGGTATCCCGAAGCCAAAGTCATCTGTAATGGTGAAGTGGTAATGACTGTAGGTTCCACACAACCAGAGATCAATGTTGATGTTTGGTCTGGAAACCACCCATACTATACAGGAACTCAGAAAATTATTGATACGGAAGGACGAGTTGATCGCTTCCTACGTAAATACGGAATGCTCGACTCTAGTGCAGACAATTCTGAAGCCAACAAATAGCGTTTCAAATAAGTCTATTGACCCAGTAGTTAATTTTTTTTAGCTACTGGGTTATTTGTATTCTTGGAGTGATAGATACATCATGGCAGAAACTTATTTACTAGATAAACTAAAATCC
>CAZSEZ010000120.1:0-11855 GCA_964606015.1 uncultured bacterium | reverse complement strand
AATCTATAAGGAATTTTACATAACAAAATTATTTACAAAATAAAACTATTATCTGATTAAACTAGCCGTTTTATAGACCCAAATCTATACTCGGATAAAAACTACATCTATTCTCAGATTCACAAATTTAAATAATTTGTCTCGAACTCTGTTAGTAATCATTACAATCCATTATCATCAAGCCATGAAAAACTTGCGATCGCATAATAAATCAAAATCTCGCAAAAGAGGTTCTAAGCGTCAGGAATTAGAAGTAGATCTTCTGTGGGTAGTAGTCATTGCTGCTGTCATCGTCATAGCAACATATGTACTCCTGGCTCCTTTCCGAACCTCTATGGTTGGAACTTTACTCTATGATCGTGGATTTACCCAGTATTTGGTAATGATTCTGGCAGGAATGGTAGTTGCCACATCGGTTCTTAAGTTGCTAGCACTGCAACCAGAGTACTCTGCTCTCAGCAAAATTTGGATTGCCGAGCACATTCCTCTGGATCAACCCGAATCTTCAGAAGTTGCTTATCTTAAAGACCGCCTATTAGCTGACAAAAGTGTCGTTGCTAGACGATGTGGTAGAGTGCTGGATGCCTACACAAAATCGGGAGATCGCGAGCAAGCCACAGAATTTGCCCTAGACGACTCTTCTTTTTATCAAAGTGCTTCCGAATCTTCCTACTCGGTTCCTCGTATCCTTGTCTGGGCAATTCCCTTACTAGGTTTTATCGGGACAGTTGTTGGTATTAGTCAAGCGGTTAGTGAGTTTTCTGGAGTACTGGATACAGCTGGAGATGTTGACAAGATCAAAGACGGGATTGGCGCAGTCACTACTGGTTTATCTGTAGCATTTGACACTACTCTACTCGCTTTATTCCTTAGCGTAGTCGTCATGATTCCTTTAGTTTTGGTCGAGCGCCACGAATCTCGCCTACTTCTAGGAATTGACATTTTTATCAATGATAAACTTTTACCACGCCTCAAAGACAAAAATCAGGGTATGGATGCAGAAGCGATCAACCTTGCAGTTAAAGGAGCTATCGACCAGTATTTCCCAGACCCACAGAGCTTAATCGAGCCAGCCCAAGACTATGCAGAACAGGCAGCTGCATCTTTGGCCAAGGGATTCCTAACAGAGATATCCAAAGTCCAAGATGTTAGCTCTGAAGTAATTTCCCAGGTAGGAGAAGTAAGACATCTAGCCGAAATTGATCGCCAACAGTTTTTGGAATTTTTTGTTCAGCAACAGCAAGCTAATCGAGAAGCATTAACTCAAATTCAAGACTTAGTTACAGAGATCAAAACTAAAAACTCTACTCTCTCAAGCGGTTTAAATTTCCAAGCTAAGAATATTACCAATCAATTACAAGAAGCAGCTCAAATGCTAGAAACTAGGGTCAGTTCTTTAGAGGTTAGTGCTTCTAAAATCAGTGATCTTAGAAAGTGGCAAACAAAATTAGATGAGACAGTACGTCATCTTGAGAAAACAGCTCAACTCTCAAGTGTCCTAGAAGGAGTCAAAGAGAATTTGGGACAACTCAAGCCAGTCCTCTCACAGCTCAATAAACCCCGTACTATCACCTTGGTAGAGCAAGATAACTCCAACAAATAAATAGCTAGTATATATACAGATATCAGGGGAAACAGTATTTAAATTATGCGTCGTCGTACTATTACAAAAAAGCACCCTAATGTAGAACTATTTCCCTTTTTATCGATTTTGGCTTGCACCATCGGGACGCTAATTCTCTTGATTATTGTTCTGACAACCCAAGCTCTCAACCAGCAAGAGGTGACAATCGTTGCTAGAGAAGGAGAACAAGGAGTGAATGGCAAAAAAAGCCCTCGCTATATTGAATCCCGCTCTAATGGAGTGATTTTGTACCCAGGAGAGATTTTTGTCCCTCGTCGAGAGATAGACGAACCAAATTCGCCATTAAAAGCGATGTTGACAGAAATGAAGCAGAATCGCGATCGCGAGTACCTAATTGTTACCCTAAGACCAGATGCGATCGATGTATTCAATCAAGTTCGTAGATTGGTAGAAAAAGAAGAGATTGATATCGGTTACGAGCCATTTGATGCTAGTTGGACTCTCAAAACTGAAGCAGAATTAGAAAAAGAAAATAGTATTAAAAATGAAGAACCGTAGAAGGCGTAAAACCAATACCCCAGATCAAAACCTCGATTCTTTTCTAGACATCTTGACCAACACAGTGGGGGTTTTGATGTTTATTAGTCTATTTGTTTCGTTAATTGCCGTAGAAGCAGATTCCATAGTCAAAACTCCTCTAGCATCTGACACTGACAAAAACCCTAGATTTTTTGAAATTCGGGATAATAAAGTTACTTTTATTGATGATGATAAAGTAAGTCAAGATATCGAACAAGTAATCGGGAGTTTACCAAATTGCAACCGCCCTAGTATTGATGCAAGTAGAGATGAAGCTCTGTATCTCAGAGGACTGAGTGATTACAGATCTTGTATCAGTAGTCGAGGAAGAAGGTTAACTAACTTCCGTACACAGACAGATTACTACACCGTGACGATGGTTAACCCAGCAACTTTTTCGCTGCGCTATGAACCAATCTTTAACAAAACAGGTGAAGATGAAAACCAGTTAGTACTTTCTGAATCTCAATTCAACCAAACCTTAGCAGAACTTAATCCACAAGAAGATTACCTTGCTTTTATCGTCCGCCCCGATAGCTTTAAGAGTTTTCGAGCAGCCAGAGAACAAGCTTGGGCACAGGGTTTTGAAGTAGGCTGGGAACCTCATAAGTCAGAGTTACCAATTCAATTTGGCTCTGGCGGTCGCTCTATTGGAGTCCAGTAAATGAATACATTCACTAATGTCATTGGTTCTGCGATCGCTGCTATTTGGATCTTCATGATCGCCATATTTGCAATTCAAAACATCGAACCAGTTTCATTGCAATTTTTACTTTGGCAGTCGATTGAGATTCCTACAGGAGTCTTATTGGCTGGTTGCGCCGGTCTAGGATTTGTAGGTGGTTCTTTAGTACCTTTAATTTTCAAGTAGTAAAAGCAGGATCGCTAGTTTTTAGCTGATCTAAATCTAGTTCCAATAGCTTGTTATAGGCGTCTTGTATGTAGCCTTGACCCCTCAAATAGCCTGTGTTGGCCCCAGGAACAATATAACGGAGAGTTTCAGGCGAAAAGCGATCGCGTAGCTTTTGGATACTTTTGAGCTGTCGCCACCAGTGAAAAGTCTTGGCCGTATGCAATGGAACTACCTCAGTCTTTGATTTGGGTAAAAGGTGCCTACCAGTAAAGAGAATTCCTCCCTGAGCATCCCAGAAAACACAACTCGAACCTGGCGAATGACCAGGAGTCCAAATAACCTCAATTTCTGAATTCAGTCGTAACTCATCTCGAAAGGTCGTGACCTCAATCTCTGGTAATAAATAGGCTTCTTGTTCTTGAATAATCACTTCGCAGTTTAAGTCTTGCTGCATCTGTTTGACTTGTTTACCAATGCTTCCGCGATGAGTAATTACAAGTTTGCTAACGCCTCCTTGCTCCTCAACAAACTTGCGCTGAGCGTCGTGCCATAATGGACAATCTATCGCAATATTTTGGGTTTTTCCTACAATAATATAAGCAGTGGCACCCAAGGTATCCCGATTGGGAGAACAGGCGAACACTTGAGGCAGAATAGATCGAGGAGTTTTGCTTTTGCTATTTCTGTTAGTTGTCGTTCCTGGGGAGTTTTGAAACATAACTTAAGGTAGGATATTTTGCACCAAAAAATCTAGTTTATTCTATAAGCAAACTACTTACTTTCCTATTTCGCATTCCCCAAATTTACTTATATCAAACGGTTCGCCGTCGACTATTACAAAATGACTCTTTGGTTTGTTCTAATTTTACTTAGTATCATTACCTATGCTGTTGTAGAACGTAGCGTCAGCAAGATTACGACCACACCTGTTTGGTTGTGTTGGTTGGTCATGATGCTACCTGCTATTTTGTGGACAGTATGGAGTACTCTCAATGAGGATTCTCAGCCTCCCTTACTACTAATTTTTGTACCTTTTGTAGTTTGTCCTTTGATTTATAGTGGGTTGATCCAAATTGGCAGAATTACACCAAAACCCGACAACCAAGATTCTAACAATTCCTCTGAAACAGCAGAATCTATCCCACCAGAAGAGACAACCCAACCCCTACGTCCAATAAATAGCGAGGAAGAAACCGCCCTAAGAAATTGTTTTCCTTGGAATATCTATTATTTACAGCACATAGACTATCGCCCTCAAGCTATTTTGTGTCGTGGGAAACTCAAAACTCTTCCGGAAGAAGCCTATCAAAGAATCAAGAATAACGTCGAGAAGGAATTTGGCGATCGCTTTTTTTTAATTTTTCAGGAAAGTTTCCGTGGGCAACCTTTTTTTGCCTTAGTCCCCAATCCCTCGGCAGATAAGCTAGATGAGACAAAATCGTTAACACGTCCTGGCTTAGCACTACTACTATTAGCGATTACTGCCTTGACCACTACAGTAGCAGGGGTCGAGCTCCAAAATTTTACCCAAGAGCAAATTCAGTCTCAACCAGAACTATTCCTGCAAGGTTTTTTCTATAGTATTCCTTTACTACTAATTCTGGGGTCCCATGAATTAGGGCACTACTTTACTACCCAAGCTTATAAAATTAGCTGTACTTTGCCATATCTGATTCCTATCCCCTTCTTCTTAGGAACCTTGGGAGCATTTGTCCAACGCAAATCACCTTTGCCCCATCGCCAAGCCTTATTCGATATTGCGATCGCAGGTCCAATTGCAGGTTTTTTGATCACCTTACCAATCCTCTTCTATGGTTTAACTCAGTCCCAGACTGTACCTTTGGCGGAAAGTAACTTATTTGAGTTTTCGGCCCTAGACCCTAGTCTATCTTTTTGTTTTGCCTTGATTGCTAGAGTGGCAATGGGTAGTCAGTTAACACCCGATGTAGCAATTCAACTCCATCCCATCGCAATTTCTGGATATTTAGGCCTCTTGTTAACGGCATTTAATCTAATGCCTGTGGGCCAATTGGATGGAGGGCACATTGTACATGCTGTCTTTGGTCAAAAAATGGCAATGATAATTGGACAGATCTCTCGTTTTGTAGCAATTATTTTTGCTTTGATAAACCCTGCTTTTTGGATTTGGACAATTATTCTCTGGTTTATGCCTTTACTTGATAGACCTGCTTTGAATGATATTACAGAACTTGATAACTTAAGAGATTTCGGCGGTTTATCAGCTCTAACACTACTACTATTCATTCTTTTGCCTTTACCACCAACTATAGCCAACTGGATTTTTTAAGTAAAAATACGGAGTATTTAATAGCAAGACTCATAGGATTTACGGGATTGCATCTGATGATTAGCTACTGTTATAAAGGGCATATATGTTATCGGATTGTCATCTTTTCTCTTAGGTGTTATGAGTCAGTGTCTTAGCCCAGAATGTCTAGCTATAAATCCCCAGAATGCCAAAGTATGCCAAAAGTGTGGCTCCAAATTATTACTCAGCGATCGCTATAGAGCTCTCAAAATTCTAGGAAAAGGTGGATTTGGACGTACTTTTCTAGCTATAGACGAACAAAAACCATCTCGACCTCGCTGTGTAATCAAACAATTTTTACCCCAAGTTAAAACACAAAAAGGGCTAGCTAAAGCAGCAGAATTATTTGCCAGAGAAGCAGATAAGCTAGACCGCTTGGGAAAACATGGTCAAATCCCCGAATTATTAGCTTTTTTTGGTCAAGAAGATAGACAATATCTAATTCAAGAATTTATTGATGGTAAAGATCTTAAAAAAGAATTGGAACTAGAAGGTGTTTTTAGCCAAGTTCAAATCGAAGAACTTTTGGCAGACATGCTCTCAGTGCTGAAATTTGTTCATGCCAACAATGTGATCCATCGCGATATCAAGCCAGAAAATATCATTAGAAGAAAAGAAGACAACAAATTGGTATTAGTAGACTTCGGCGCAGCCAAGGAGATAGAAGATGCAGATATCTCTGTTACAGGTACCGTAATCGGTTCTGCCGCCTATATTGCACCTGAACAGGCAGCAGGCAAACCCAAATTAGCTAGCGATCTTTATAGTTTAGGAACAACTTGTCTGCATCTGTTAACCAATACTGAGCCAACTAACCTTTTCGATTTAGCTGAAGGCGAGTGGATGTGGCGTGAACATCTTCAAGAAAATAGTATTAACTACGAACTCAGCCGAATATTAGATAAACTCGTAGAAGGCGCAACCAAAAGACGCTATCAAACAGTTGAAGAAGTTTTAGATGCTCTCACACCGAAATCACAGCATCACTCTTCCCCAGCAAATAGTGCTTATAGTTCTAGCTCTAATACTCCTGGACACACTAGAGCCAAAGCTCATCGACGTCGTTCTCAAACGGCTCGTTATGGAGTCAAAAATGCTTCTGTTCCTCAGGCGAGACCTACAATATCAAGAAACCAAGCTACTTCGATTCAAAATCTCGAACTCAAAGTCATCGAGTATACCTACTACACACTAGCAAAAAATGATGCGGTAGCTTTTGGCAGACACGCTCCATTAAAAAAAATTACCCATAAGGGTAGGGCAAAATACGTTACCTTTGACCTGAACCAAGAAGTTAGCATCGATCTCATCGGGATTCCTGGAGGCAAGTTTACAATGGGTTCTCCAGAGCAGGAGGTGGAAAGAGATGCTCATGAAGGCCCCCGACATGAGGTAGGGATTCGTCCTTTCTTCCTGAGTAAATATCCAATTACGCAAGCGCAGTGGCAGGTGGTTATGGGCAGCAATCCTGCCAAATTTAGTACCGATACTACTCATCCAGTAGAAAAAGTATCTTGGTTTGACTGTTTGGAATTTTGCCAAAAACTATCAGAGATTATCGGCAGAAGTACGCGCCTACCCACAGAGGCAGAATGGGAATATGCCTGTCGAGGTAAGCAAAAAACAGCTTTGCCCTTTAACTCTGGAATCACCATAAATACAGACTTCGCTAATTATAACGGCGAATTTACATATGGTATCGAAGAAGAAAGCAGTAGTCGCGATCGCACTACTCCTGTAGGCAGCTTTTACCCCAATTGTTATGGCTTATACGATCTCCACGGCAATGTTGCAGAATGGTGCCAAGATACTTGGCACGATAGCTATGAAGGAGCACCTGATGATGGTAGCGCTTGGATAGAGGAAAATAGTAAAACGCCTCGCATTCTTCGCGGAGGTTCTTGGCTACATCTTCCTGGTTCTTGCCGCTCCGCATATCGTCTCAGAGCAGAACCCACAGCTAAGTCTGATGCTTTTGGTTTACGCATCGCTTCTAGTCTTTAGATATTAGATTTTCAGGCTAAATTTAGCTTTTAGGATTGAGATTCGATCACACTCAAAACAGCTTTTGCTGGTAACTTGTCTTTAAACCAAATCACACGATTGGGGAGTTCGGTAAAGCTAACCCCTGCTTTTTCAAGATTTAGCCGCTCTGAAACTGCCAGGATCAAGTTAGTCGCATCGGCATTTCTGACTTGGTAAAACTTTTTCTTCAAATACTCTGGTCGCCAATAGCCCACAATCTCTAATAAAAAATCTCTACCATCAGGATGTACTAACCGAAAATCAGGAATCATTACACTACCGGGCAATGGAACCAAATCTACTTCTCGTTCCAATCGCCAGGGTGTTTTTGCTTTTGCCCAACTTTTAGCAAAAGATTGTTCCAGCATCGAATCGTAAGGCTTACCTGGAGGATAGTGAGTTACTAGATCGCAGCGATCGCTATTTAACGTGAATCTCCCTATTTTGAGATTTCCAGAATAGGGGTCTTTTTGTTGCAAAGTGGCTTGAAGGCTCCATTTACTGACATGAAGCAAAGCAGGAATCATCTTTGCCAGAGCCAGACCATAGCGTGTACTAGCCTTAAATAAGCTAGTAGGGCCATCAATGGTGATTGTAAAACCAGTATCAGAATCCCCCTCGATATATGCCATTAATTGAAATAATTTCAGATAACGAAAGAGCAGCTTATACTCTCCAGGATCGTTCCGATGGGCATTGATCACAATATTGCTAGCCCGATAAAAAATCCCCTGAACCTGAGATAAGTTATAGCGATGAATCAAACTATCCACCACAGGAGCATCAAACTCTGTCAGAATACGATTTTCTTGTAGATCAGCATAGAGTCCTGTTTCAATTTCTTGCTGAACCACCTGGCGTTTCAGCTCTTTGCTCAAACTAGCCGCTACTCGATTTAAAGTTTCATTTCGATTTTCAGGTAAAGAGATGGCTTTGGTTGCTTCGCTAAAAACTCTTTGTCTCAAGCTCTGAGGCTCCAAGGGTGCAATGACTTCAAAAGTAGAAAAACTACTCTTTAAGATATGGCAGAAACCCCGCTTGACGCGATAATCTGGACTATCTGCCTCCATTTCTAGTAGCTTTTGGTCTAATTCCCCTTGCGTTTTACCACAATATTCCTGAAAACAATCTATGCGATCACTTGCTATTTGAATCGTACTATCATCAATTGCTAACTTTTTAGGAACAATCGTTTCCCCATTTTGTCTGTAAATTAGCAGATCAGAGGTAAGCATTAATTGAATAGCTAGATGTAATTAGTATCATCATTACAGCCACCAGGCCATACATAGCTATTTAATAATAAAGTTAACCAACTTAGTGACCCTAACCAAGTAAATGGGCGATGAGAGACTCGAACTCTCACGGTTTCCCGCCACATTTTGAGTGTGGTGCGTCTACCAATTCCGCCAATCGCCCTTAACGATAGCTATCAGATTATAGAACATTGCTCTACTTTACACAAGCATTCTGCCTGAACTTAACTCAAGGTTTTCAGGCTCATAGCAAATAGAGTAAAACTAGCAGCACTGCCCACACCAAACATCAACGAACGCAGAGGAGGGACATCTAAAATATAAAATACGGAAAATAACAAACGAGAACCTAAAAAAGCAAAAGCGGAATATTTAGCCCAATCAGCATCGACTCCAGTAACATAGGCCATCAAAGCAGCAGCAGCAAATATGGGCAAAGCTTCAAAACAGTTCTGGTGTGCCCAAGTTGCTCGTTTAGCGTAGTCAGGAAGCTTATCGAACATGGCTCTAGGAGCAGAGATATCAAACCCAGCTTGAAAGCGACCCACCGCAACAAAAATATAGGGGAAATAAGTTAAAAAAACTGCGCCTACTACTGCGTAAAGTAGAATAGCGCTGTTAGATAAATGCATTTACTCTCAAGTCTCAAAAAATTTTAATCGAAATAAAATACCGTAACTATTTTTCTTTGCTCCTCAGCTTCCTGGCAAGTTTTAATCAGGGTTTCACTATGGTGGAAGGCGAAACAAATTAACTGTTGGCAACGGGTAACAATCTCGCGGTTACAAATTGCACTTGCCTCCCCTAGAGCAAGCTCATTATTAGCCGAATTTTCCACTAGATGCATCACCTGATCCAGTTGCTCTCTCGATTCTCTAGGCTGACGATCTAGACTCTGAGGCAAAATAACAGTAAGAAGGTTGGAATCTGCTCTCATTGCTCCTTTGATAACAGCAGAGTTGGTTCCTGTAGCGCCAGAGGTGACAATGTGATTTCCACCAAGAACCAGAGCGTAACTCATCATCTCGATTAGCTGTTGATGCATAATCGGTACGTGGCGAGAACCCAAAAGAGCAATTCGCCGAGAGCCTGTTTGCTGAATTGCTGCTAGTTCCTGGGTTAACGTGTCGAGACTAGGAATATCTAGAGATTGATTCAAAAGCTTTGGATTTCTGATATGACTTTGTACGTTCGGCCATTTTAACAGAATATTCTCAAATAGTAAGGTTAAATGCTGTTAGGGAGGGATATTTCCCCCTCTGCTACAGTCATCTAGTCTTCGTGATCTTCAAAAGGATCACTTAATTCCACTGATGGCGGTCCAAAAGCAGTGTATATAGCAAATCCTGTAATTGCAATTACGATCGCACCGATACTGATGCTAAGAACTGTTGCGGGTTCCATGAGCTTTCTTTAATTTATGATGTCTATTCCCTTATAATATTACAGAACATTACAGAAAATATCTTAGTAAATCCTAGTAGATTATGTCACAACGTACTGGTTTGGGCGATCTTTTGAAGCCTCTTAATTCAGAGTATGGTAAGGTTTCCCCTGGTTGGGGTACAACTCCACTAATGGGAGTTTTCATGGCTTTATTTCTAGTCTTTCTCTTGATTATTCTGCAACTTTACAACTCTTCTTTACTTCTTGAAGGTATCGATGTTGACTGGGCAAGTCTTGGTCGCTAAGGCTCCAGTAATCTAAAGCTTTTGATGAATTAAGTATAGTTATTGCTTGACCCCGCGTTAGGGGTTTTTTTCTGCGATAATTAGAGCGTTAAGAACAGGATTTGAGACAGCGTTATATCACGATAAGGAGTTGAGATCGGTGAATATTTTTGGGATTGGATTACCTGAAATGGCTGTAATCATGGTGGTGGCCCTATTAGTTTTTGGCCCAAAGAAACTGCCGGAGATTGGTCGTAGTCTAGGCAAAACTATTCGTAGCTTCCAAGATGCGTCCCAAGAGTTTGAAAGCGAATTTAAAAAGGAAGCTCAGAAAGTAGAAGATTCAGTTCAGATGAATGCTCAATTAGAAGCGGATAAAAGTCAGGAGGTATCCTCGCCAGAACAAGAAGCCTCTGTAGAAGAAGACTCTGTAGGCTAACAGATACAGGAGCAATTTATCCTTGCAAAAGTTTAGGGTTGCCCTTATCGGAATTTAAGCATCACACGTATGTGACTAGATTAAGTGAAGTAAGAGGATGTAAGTTAAATGAAAACTAGATGTAATGAGAGAATTAGCCACTCAAGTTGCAGCTAGGTTGATTCAGTATTATCCAGTTGTGCTTAGCTAATAAGTTTTTAGGAGACGGCTTCGATCTCGAATTTGTAACCTACTCCTCTTACAGTCTGAATATAAGATGGTTCAGCTGCATCAACTTCGATTTTTTTACGGATTTGGCCAATGTGTACGTCGACAACCCGCTGATCGCCAACATACTCATAATCCCAAACGTTTTGGATCAGTTCTTCTCTACGCCAAACTCGACCAGGACGGCTAGCAAGGAAATGTAATAAATCAAACTCTAAGGCTGTCAGCATGATAAAGCTGTTATTGATCTTTACTTCTCGTCTGACAGGATCAATAGTCAAATGATCGTAGGTTAGAGGCTGCTTCTCAGATGAAGTTACTGTCCGTTGGCGCTTAAGAATCGCTTTTACACGAAATTCTAGCTCTTGCAGATCAAAAGGCTTAGTGATGTAATCATCTGCACCTTTGAGGAACCCTTCTTTCTTGTCTGCTGCATCAGAACGGCTAGTAAGCATCAAGATAAATACGTCAGTACTATCTTGCATTTCCTGGCAAAGGTTGTAGCCTAAAGCATCGGGTAAGTTGACATCGAGAATAACCAGATCTGGATTAAAATGCTCAAACTTCTTGATGGCATTTTGTCCATTGTCTGCTGATTCGACCTCATATTTTTTTTGACGTAAAAAACGAACAATCAGATTACGAATAGCAGAGTCGTCATCGACAACAAGTATTTTGGCTGGAGCCGTGTGCATGATCTTAATTCAATTAAAACTTAAGATTAAATAAAGCTATGGAAATTAGAAGACTGAGTTTTTACCCAGCCTTTTAGACAATTATCAACCCATATTTCGAGAATGCCAATAACGAAGATCACGGATAGATTTTCTCGGTCAAATTGTCACATCTTCATTTTGGGGTTTTGAGTTACATTGCTAGTTAAGACTCTAAGTACCTTGGAATATCAAAAAT
>CAZSEZ010000119.1:0-11877 GCA_964606015.1 uncultured bacterium | reverse complement strand
TTAATTATCCAGCACGCCAAATCCAAGCAACAGCTAAAGAAGCCCAATATGACAGTAAAGGACGTCAATTAATTTTGCGAGGAAATGTTTATGTTATCCAAGCAGGAAATAGTATGCGTGCCGAAAGCTTAACCTATTTGATTGATGAATCCCGTTTTATCGCTACACCTCAGAGTAACCGTCAGGTAGAATCAACCTACATTGTCAACGAACCTGTCAATTAAACTAGATAGCTCACAAAATAATATTTTTACTTTAATTAAACTCTTTCTTTCTGCTTGATCCTTCATCCCTTATCTCTCTAAAGAATGTCTCTGATTCTGGAAAATATTCACAAAGCTTACGGTAAAAGAAAGATTGTTAACCGCGTGAACTTGCGAGTTAATCCTGGAGAAATTGTCGGCTTACTAGGCCCCAACGGAGCAGGGAAAACAACTACTTTTTATATCGCTACTGGCTTAGTCAAACCAGATCAAGGAGCAGTCACTTTAGGAACCCAAAATGTCACTGCTTTACCTTTACACGAACGAGCCAAGTTAGGGTTGGGTTATCTAACTCAACAAGCCAGCATTTTTCGCTATCTCAGTGTCGAGGACAATATTCGACTGGTTTTGGAACAAACCAAAGCTTCCAGTCGCCTTCAGAGAGAACGTTTGGGTCAACTAATGCAGGAGTTTAGACTAGAAAAAGTCGCAAAAACTCAAGGCTTCCAAGTCTCAGGAGGAGAAAGAAGACGTACGGAGTTGGCTAGAGCTTTGGCAATGGGGATAACTGGCCCGGATTTTTTACTATTAGACGAACCGTTTGCTGGAGTTGATCCAATCGCAGTCTCGGAAATTCAGGAAATTATTGCGCAACTTCGCGATCGCAATATGGGAATCCTGATCACCGATCACAATGTTCGCGAAACCCTTGCCGTAACAAGCAGATCTTACATAATGCGCGATGGTCAGATTTTAGCCTCTGGAACCACTGAAGAACTCTATAACAATTCTTTAGTTAGGCAGTATTATTTAGGCGATAACTTCCGCGTTTAAGAGATATTATTTCGTAAACCAGACAAACCAGCATAGCCGATCGCGATCGCATCCACGCTGTCATCTATTGGTAAAGTCTCTAAATCAAATAAAGTTTGCACCATGCTTGCCACTTCTTTTTTATTGGCTCTACCATTACCGAGGTGACATTTCCAGCTCGACTGATGGAGATAAATTGGTTCAATCCCAAGCTCGCGATAGCAAACTAGATTTATGACACCAAATGCCTGCAAAACTCCCCCTGCTGCTTTGATCGTACGATTAAAAAAAGGCATCTCAATCGCAATATTCTCAGGCTGAAACTCAGTAACTAACTCATTAATATCTGATTCTATTTCTAAAAGTCTTTTGGGAGTACTCAGTCCTTTAGGAGTCTCAATAGTACCGTAATCCAGTAGAGCAGGAGTTCCACTTGCAACTTCTTGCAAAACAGCCCAACCAACAATTGCTAAACCAGGGTCAATACCCAACCAAGAATTATTCATCTTTACACTGATGATTGAGGGTTATTTGTTCATTTTTGATTGGTTGGCTCACGACCAACAGCGAGGAAATAACCCAGAAAAAGCTAGGAAACTACTTCCAGCTCAGTGTCTTTGAGATGAGCCTTGAATCTTTTTTCAAACTTAACCAAGATAGGTAGATTAGGACTAATAGTTCTGCCTTGCCAATCGGTCATTACTTTAGAAATCTCCCCTTCCATACCCTTGATGTCATAGGGCTGCATCTTTTGTTGAGGATAGTGATAAACAATTACGGATTCTTTGACTCTAACGCGATCGCCAATGTTCATATCTGAAAAGGTCAATAGTTTTAGTAACGTAGGATACTTTTTATCAGGTTACTCCAGATTTGCCCAATCGAGAAAATCTAGAGCATAAACTTTTATTAATACAACTAATGCTACTTACTGATTCGCTCTAGCAGAATTAAGCCAATTACAATCCCTGCAAAATGAGAGAAAATTGTATGGACATTTGCCAACAAGGCCATAATTTCCACAGGTTCAATTAACTGGGCCGTGTTATACACCGCAGGACCTTGAGGAATTTGGGAAGCCTTACTGTAGAGTAAGCCCGCAAAAGCTTCCGCTCCAATCAAAGAAATAAACATTCCAGTCAGGTTACTGGCTAACCCAATCTTGATCAAACGAATCGTAAACTGTTTTTTAGGACGGTCTTTAGTGTTTCCCCGCTTAAGTGCATTACCAATCGAGATATAGCGACGAAAGAAAAAGAAAATACTGATTGCAAGAGTTAATACTCCTAAAGCAGCACAAAAAATCGCTAAATTCTTACTTCCATCTTGGTTGCTGGCACTAGTAAGCAATGGACTGGAGAAAAAGAGCAGCATCAAGGAGACAACCCCTAAAACTAACTGAAGCCAAAATCCAGCATTACCCAAGATCGACAAGCTAGAAGAAATTTGCTTGACCTTAGGTGATAAAGGGGAAAAAGAAGCTAGTTCAGTATCTCTCGTCATGATTGATGTAAGTAATTGGTTTCGCCAATGCTCCAGTGATTACTAAATATGATAGTGTTTTTAGCTCTTAGTTACTATCTTTGGCTAAATTGCGATCACAAAGTGTCTCATGAAATGAGATCGCGAAGTGCCTCATGCAATGAGATCATAAAAGTTCCCTGATTTAGTTGAGATTGCCATAACCAAGCTCCATAACCCACTCCAATTAGATTAGGCACCCAAGCAGCTAAGACAGGACTGATTACTCCAGCAATCCCTAGAGAGCCAATCAAAAAACCTAGTAGATAGTAAGTAAAAACAACCGCCACACACAAACCAAAACTTTTACCTCGACTCAAGTTAGCAAAGGTAATCCCCAAAGCAGAACCGACTAGGGCAAAAATCGTACAGATAGAGGGAAAAGCCAACTTTTGTTGAATCCTAACCTCGAATAATCTTATCTCCTGCTCGTTATTACTTTGAGAGATTAAATCAAGATAAGTTTGTGCTTCTGACAGGCTCATCGAGTAGGGATCACGACCCAGAGAAATAATCTGAAATAGGGTGTTTGGTAATTTAAGTTTTTGATGCTGAAAGATAGTTCGCTTATTTTTCTCTATGCCCTCCTGACTATTTAGGCGATCGCGAAAACCATTTTCTAGCAACCAAAGTTGTTCGGCTTCGAGCCAACTACCCCTTTGAGCGATCAAGATCTCTCCTAAGCGGTCTCCTTGCCAACTAAAAATAGTCAGATTATTTAAACTTTCACCATCGGAGCTTTCCACATAGTAGAGTCGCTGAATTTTTTTCTCTCCCTGTCGGGCAATTTTATACTCAGGAAAAAAGATATCTCTTCTTTGTTGGCTGAGAATAGTTTCAGGAATAAAAGACTTTTGCAACAGAGCAACGCGATAATTGGCTTGAGGAACAATTGCTTCGTTAAAAATAAAAGTCAGCAAACTGATAAATAAACTAAATACCAGTCCAGGAACAACTATCCGACGCAAACTAATGCCAAAACTCTGTAAAGCTACCAGCTCGCGATCGCTATTTAACCTACCATAGACAATCAAGCTCGTTAACAGCGTACCAATAGGTAGCCCATAAGCTACATATTCGGGAATCTTGTAGCAAAATATTTTGACTGCCACAACCAGGGGTAAGTTGTAATTACTAATCTGATAGGCCAACTCGGATAACATCCCCAACGAAACCCCAACTCCTGACAACAAAGCTACGGTCAAACCAAACAGCAACAAGAGTTGTTTTAGGATGTAAATATTAAGTACCGACCATTTAGCCTTGAACATTCAACAATTCGCTTTTTTAATAACCACTAACCGCTAACAGATGACCATATCCGATTTTGACCGCCAGATGATGCAGAGGTGCCTAGAGCTGGCAGCCAAAGCGACAGGTAAAACAACCCCAAATCCTTTAGTTGGGTCGGTCATTGTACGTGACGGCCAGATAGTCGGGGAAGGCTACCATCCTCAAGCAGGAGAACCCCACGCAGAAGTTTTCGCATTACGAAATGCGGGAGATAAAGCTCGTGGAGCTACGGTCTATGTCAATCTAGAACCATGCAATCATCATGGACGCACACCTCCTTGTAGTGAAGCTTTGATCCGAGCGGAGATAGCTAAAGTTGTAGTGGGCATGGTAGATGACAACCCACAAGTTGACGGAACAGGAATCAAAAAACTCCGCGATGCAGGCATCGAAGTAGTAGTAGGTGTTGAAGAACCCGCTTGTAGAAAACTCAATGAAGCATTTTTGCAACGAATTTGCCACCAGAAACCCCTGGGTATTCTCAAATACGCGATGACTCTAGATGGCAAAATTGCAGCCACAACAGGTCACAGTGCTTGGGTAAGCAGTAAAGACTCACGTCATCAAGTTCACACATTAAGAAGCACTTGCGATGCAGTCGTCATTGGAGGTAATACCGTCAGAAAAGATAATCCTCAACTAACCAATCATGGTGTTGGTGAACACAATCCCTTAAGAGTAATCATGAGTCGCAGTCTCGATTTACCAGCAGATTTTCAAATTTGGGATACCAGCGTTGCCCCAACAATAGTTTTTACTCAACCTCAAAGCAACCCACCACTACAAGAATGTTTACAAGAAAAAGGAGTAGAAATAGTTGAACTATCAGAAGTAACCCCAGCAGTTGTAAACCAGTATCTGTATGATCGCGGACTCTCCAAAATCCTCTGGGAATGTGGTGGTGTCTTAGCAGCAAAGGCGATCGCAGATGGTACCATCCAAAAAATCATGGCATTTATTGCCCCCAAAATCATTGGTGGGCAAACCGCACCCTCTCCTGTCGGCGATCTCGGTATAGCTCTGATGAGTGATGCTTTATGCTTAAAGAACATTGAGATCACAGCGATCGGTCAGGACATTCTAATTGAAGGTTATCTACAATCGAGAGAAGACCAACAGCTAGGATGATTAACAAAATTTTTAGGAGATAAATTTAAGAATGAGTGGTTTTGACAACATCGTAAAAAAAGCTTTCTACATGGGAGTAGGCTTCGCTTCTTATGCTCAAGAAAAAGCAGGGGATACTTTGGGTGAAATCAAAATTCAAGCCCAGAAACTAGCAGATGAAATGATTGCTCGCGGAGAGCTCAATGTCGAAGAGGCTCGCAAGTTTGTCGATGACATGGTGCAACAAGCCCAACAAGAAGTAGTGCAAGCAGGAAATAACACTGACGAGAGTAAAGAACCACGTGTAATTGAAATTGTGGATGAAGAAGAATCAGAAACCCAAAAATCCGCATCTCCTAATAAGGTAGATGACCTTAAACAACAAGTTGAATCTCTACAAGAAGAATTGCGTCGTCTCCAAAAAGACTAGTTTTTCGTTATTATTGATTCGGTTGTCACGGAGAATAAGATAATTATGAATGATTGGCAAAAAGATTTGTGGTCAGAAGTTGAGAAAACTACCGCCTCTGTAGAACAGTTTTTTCAGGAGATGAACCAATCCTTAGAGTCTTTTGCCAATGAACTAGGAACTGCCCTAGAAGAACTAGGCGAACAAGTCCAGGATACTGTAGTGGCAGAAGTAGATCGTTGCGTTGAAGATATTAGAGACTTTGTTGCAGAAACCAATGCGGAGCTAGACCTTAACTTCTGGTCAGAACTTGATAATTTGCTAAATGACTCGGAAATCGTTGACATTGTTGGCCAAACTGCCACAGAGCAGGAGAACCCAGCTTGTATTGGTTGTTGTCATTACCACGGATATTCCTACAATGGCGAAATGTTAGTATGTGCCATGCATCCTCATGGAGTAGATGGCAACCATTGTCAGGATTGGCAGGAGTCATAGGTAAGAACGCAATAAAAAAACTACTAACTACTAACTACTAGTCAAGTACTGGCGTAGTCTCAAAAGACTAAATGTATGTCCTAAATTTAGAGGCAGAAGAGAAACTCCTTCTAGATTGGATTGTACCCAGCCATCACCCCAGTGCCACTCGTGATAGCCGTCTATACCTTTGCTGAGGATCAATAGCAAAGAATTATCGTCTGCTGTTTTAACGGTATGCTCCACTTCAAGCAAACCCAGCTTACTACTAAAAGTAGTTCCTACATTTAGAGTCTCTGGCAAATCTCCGACTAAACTCTGTGGTGTTAGCCATCGACGTAATTGATCAGTTTTTTGGAGACTATCAGCGATCGCTTGACAGTCCGCTTTTAGTTCGATTCTAAGCTTACTTTGTTGAAAATTCCCCAGCATTTAGTTAAGAGTTGAGAGCAGGTTAGCATTTCGATTTTAACTTGCCTTGCTGGATAAGTTACTTGTCACAGTTTAGATCTGAACAATTGGCAATTGCGATTGAATTAGGGTTAACTGATTTCATTTTCTGGCTATGGTTGCCAGTAAAGATCATTTCATAATTGACATTAGGACTTTGAAGAATATGCTTCAAAACTTTTTGGTAGTTGAGCGAGGAATGATTACTCATGATGTCTAACTTGCCCCCAAAGCGATCGCGATAAAAAGCAATCAAATATGCATTAGGTAAGTGCCGATATTCTTGGATCTCTAAAGGTGTATGAGGAATTTTATCGTAAATATTTTGAAAGCGAACTGTTCTCTGACCCAGACTATGTTGCTGGTAAAAATCAACAAATGCCTGATTACCCACTCGGGGCGAAGCGTAGTTATAATTCATAACGCTAATTTCGGGTCTGGCCAATGCTAAATCAAGAGCAAATAGAGTAGCCAGGGTACAGCCCAAACTATGTCCCGTTACATAAAGTCGGTCAATAGGTTTTGCTGAAGCCAAATATTTATCAACTAGAGCAAATAGCTGTTGCTGCATCGGTTGTGTCTCACCATAGGCATCGGTGTAAATGTGATTAAAACCATATTCAACACGAACCTCGTCAGGAACGATGACATCTCGGTTGTAGGGAGAAAATCTAACCCGATCGAATCCACAATCATCACAAAAGTCTTGCCAAGTATCCGTTCCCCGAAAAGCAAAAATATAGGTATAGGGTTCTCTCTCGGAGCGAAAAACCAAACCGTAAGTTTCTACATGCTGCAAGCGATTAAACAGGGAATCAACTCCAGTCCAAGAATCTATTAATTCATAGCCTTCTGGTATCGTTACCCGAGTCAAATCGGCGATCGCAGGATAGCTGGAATCGAAAGCTCTGTAAGCTTGAATGCTCGCTTCCAGCAATAGTAAAGCCATTTTGCAGTCTATTTCTGCTTTAGTGAGATAGTTAACATGCTCTAAATTAGGGTTATGCCAACCAAGCATCTGATTTAGTTTTTGACTCATCGCTTTAAAGTGTTTTCAAAAACTCAACAAGCTGCCATTTTTCGGCTTCGGGTAAATCTGTTCCATAAGCATGACCTTGATTGGAGTTACCTTTAAGAGCCGTATCAAATTCAAACAAAGCAAGATCTTCGCTGGTTGATTCAGTGGAAACATAGCCTACTTGTTGGGGATCAAACTCTCGATTACCAACATAAAATTTCTGCGATCTTTCTTCAGGAGTTAATAGCAATTCATAGAGATTGGGAACAGAGCCATTATGTAGATAGGGGGCAGTTGCCCAGATACCATTGAGTGGACGAGCTTTATACACATCACCTACTGCACCTTTCTTGGCATTATCAAGAGAGCTAGCTTGAATTGCCTGGCTAATAACCGAAAGATATTTAGTTGGCAATCCTGGTAATTTATTAGCAGTTTTAATCGACTCGACCAGGGTACCTACAAACTCAATATTGGCAGCAGCTAGAGTATTGATTGGATGCTCGATTAAAGACCCCAGAACTGCATTAAATAGCGGGTTTGTGCCATTAGTTTCGGCAGGGATTTTTTCTAATTTGGGAATCAAACCAAAGCGTCCCTGATACTTACCTGCATCCCTGGATAAAACAAGATTATCCAGTTGAGTAGAGTCCGTATTTACATCTTTGATTGGCGTAAGAACTGCCTTATAAGGCAAACCTTCTTGGTTGTGAGGTACTAATTGGTGGCAGCTAGCACAGTTAGTTTCGTAAATAGCTTTGCCTTTTTGAGCTGATGGATGATCGACTGCTGGTAAATATTGTTCTGGCCACTGAGGCGATCGCAACTGAGCAACCCAATTTTCAATCTTGCCCAAGTTAACCGTGTTTATCGAAGATTCATAAGGAGGAAAAGGCAAGACCTCTCTTTCAAATTTACGGAGAGATTTTGGTGAGTCGATTTCAACCGTACCAAAAGTACCTAAAACTTCTCCTGCATTACGAATCAAAGTCCCAAAACTAGCAGGACCATTGGGAGCAAAACCAGCCCATTGAACTACATCTGATTCATTAGTGCCCCAAATAAAGGGATAGCTAACAGGAGCATCCGAAGGCAGAGCTTTGTCAACTGGTAAGTCGTTAAAGGTAACCATTACCTGATTGAAAATCGAACCAATAGCATCAACTCTGCCGAAACCGTAATCTGGCTGGTGGGTGTATTCGTAGTTGATTTTGTTGTAATTAGCTAATTGAGTAACACGATCACCTAATTGTTGATGTAATTCCTTAACTTGCTCCGAATTGGCTTGAGTACCCAATACTTTGGCTGTGAAACGCTGGAACTTATCTGGGTCATTATAAGTAGCGTCTAAAGCCTTTACCAGACTGTATTGCAAACCTTGAACGTCACCAATAGTTGCCCCTCCGTCGAGACGAATTTCTTTACCGCCATAACTGATCTGACCTGTATGACAAAGGGCACAATTAAAACCTAACCATTCCTGTCCTTTGCGATCGCGACCTTTTGCAAAACCCACGGGCAAGCCATCTGGATTGAGTTTTGAGGGGACTGCGGTTAGATAACGCAACTTTTGGATATTTGCTTCAGAGCGAAATAATTCCTGATTAGCATCTTGCTCCAAAGCCAAAAACCAATCATAGGGCATTAGTTGTGACCCTTGATCGGCGAAATAAAATTTTTGCTGCGTACTCTTTGTCCAGCCTTGATCTAGGTTAACAACATTATTTTCCACAGCGATCCCTGGCAGGGGAAATCCAATGCTGGCAAAAATTAACGAGAAAATAGCAGCAACTAATAAAATACTTTTCCTATACATAAAATTATTCGCTATACTTCTTCACTCAAACATTAATTAGTACTCAGTACTTTCTGCTAAATAAAAATATTAAGATTTTTAGAAATAAAAAAGGCACTAAATTTCCTTGGATCATATTTTTAGTTATTTTTAAACGTCAAGATATTACGACCTTCAAAAGACAAATTTAGTTACTATTACTGAGATAAATCACATTGCTTTGTATATTTTTAGTGACCAAGTGATTCTTTACGACAAATGTATGGGTACTCTAGGAGAACAAAAATGAATTTTTTATGAGTCTATTTATTAGAAATTGATAGACAAGAAAATCACTCTTGTAGTTACTACTTGATTGGTTTTCTTGTTTCTGTCGCTTAATTAATCTTAGTTATTAAATAAAATGACCAGAGAAGTATTACTCTCCAGACCAAAAGCAGAGCAGCCCACAAAGCAAGCTAAGGACCGCTATTTTGAGAAAATGCGGAGCTTGTATACCTATGATATGAACTCTGACTATGCCAGCTTTAATGGCAATATTGCTTGTTTGACTGCTATAGGATTAAAAAAACTGTACCTCACTCTACCTAGCCCCAAGTTAGCAATACTTACTATTTATAAATTGCTGATGATAGGTATTGCTGGGGTTTACGCTTGGCTAAAATCTTTGATTAAGGGTTATCCTTTTCCAAGCTTCAAAGACTACTATTTCTTTTTCTTCAAACGAGCAGATAAACAGTATATAGAAAACTTTCTTGATGATACTTACCTTGGTCTTCAGAGAGTCTCTGGTGCAAATCCCACCTGGATTAGAGGTTTAAACACAGCAAAAGACCATAACCTTTTAGAGGATTTCCCCATTGCAGAAGTTGTCAAAAATCTCACGGGTAAAACTTACGAGCAAGCTCTTGAAGAAAAGCGGTTATATCTAGCGGATTATTCCATTCTGAAAGTGATGGTGGATAATCTAAAAAAACTTCCAGATGGTCGTCAGCAATATACAACAAACCCAATTGCTTTGTTTTATCGCCAAGATGATGGTTTACTGAAACCTTTAGCGATCAAGCTTTACGGAACTGAAACAGTTAGCAAACAAAATCCCCTGTTTACTCCCGAACATGGAAACCATTGGACAATGGCCAAGTTCTATGTTCAGAATGCCGATCTGATCGTGCAAAATTGCTGGACTCATAGCGTTCGTACTCATTACTTAATAGGCTCATTACTACTGGGAACTTATCGCAATCTTTCCCCAGAACACCCTTTATTTATTCTGCTCAAACCACATTGGCAGGATACTTTGGCGGTAAATGCCTCGATCAGGTTTTATCGACCTATGCACAAAGGTGAACCAATTCCTCTTTTTGGAGCAGCCCTGCCTTGTACGCAGGATACCTTGGGTGATTTCTTTGGACAGGGTATTCGTAGCTACAGCTTCCAGAAGATGGCATTCCCTGAAGATATCAAAAGCCAACAACTTGAGGATCCCGATCTCTTTTTCCCATATCGAGATGATGGCAAGCTAATTTGGGAAGCAATTGAAGAGTTTGTCAGTAAGTATGTGCGACTTTACTACTCAAGTGATCGCGACGTTATTGAAGATCAAGAGTTACAAACTTGGGGTGCTGAGATTGGTGGTGATATTGCCGAAGATAAGATGGGAATCCCCGATTTCCCCATGCAATTTCAAACTGTCGATCAAGTAATTGAGGCAATACGCAATATCATTTTCTTGGCTACTGCTCAACATAATTGTGTTCACTACAGTTTGTATAAGTATGTCGCCTTTGCTCCCAATATGCCTTTTAGTCTTATGGCCCCACCTAACACCAATTTAGATGAGCCAATTTCTGAAGCAGACTTAAGTCAACTAATGCCTCCTCTAAAAAATGTTTTAGTTCAAAGTCTGGGTTTTTATCTCAATTTTATTCAAGCTAACCAGCTAGGAGATTATCAACTAAATCAATTTGAGCCTCAAGCACAGCAGTTGATCAAAGAGTATAAGACAAAATTAAATGCTATAACCACAGAAATTGAGTCTAGAAATCAACAACGAACCAAACATGGTCAAAAGTCGATGTTGAGATATGACTTGATGAATCCCAAGCATATAGCTAATAGCATTACTGGTTAATTTCACCATTCAGTTGAATCTTTGACTAGTTATTGAGGAGGAAAATTCCCAAGAGAGATTGGGAGCCGATGTTTATTTCAGATATGAAGCAACCAGCAACCAGACAATCAACAGCACAAAAAATTGCCAACTATCTGCTGTCTGAGAAAATCTATGAAAGTGCTAATTCTTTGGTTTATCGGGCTACTCGTCAGTCTGATGGCTTAGCTTGTATCGTCAAAATTCTGAAACAGGATTATCCTACTCCCCAAGAACTAACACGCTATCGGCAGGAATACCAGATTACGGAGCAGCTAAATGTAGATGGGGTTATCAAAGCCTATGCCCTAGAACCTTGCGATCGCACCTTAGCAATCATCCTCGAAGATTTTGGGGCGGTTTCTTTGCAAAAGCTGATGCAAGATTCACTGTTGCCCTGTCAGAGGGGTGATTTTCAAACCCAAATCGCCGAGTTCTTGCGTCTAGCGATCGCAATTTCCGATATCTTAGGACAAATCCATGCAGCTAATATCATCCATAAAGATATCAATCCTTCCAACATCGTCTTTAATCCAAATACCAGAGAAGTTAAGATTATTGACTTTGGAATTTCTACTATTCTGACAGTAGAGACCCCTATTCTTAAGCATCCGAATGTTTTAGAAGGAACTTTGGCAT
>CAZSEZ010000118.1:0-11900 GCA_964606015.1 uncultured bacterium | reverse complement strand
AGGTAAGTAGCGCTTCATACTCATTAGTTTCGGGATTCTTCTTTCTTGGAGGATCTGCCTCCGCGGCCAGACCGGTAAAGGCTACCGCTCGTTTATCATAGAGGTAAGCGATGCGTTCACCATTACCACCGCGGTCCAGGGTATAGTCGGAAAAGACCACCTTCCAATAGGGACCCAGAATGTCGATCACCTTTTTCAGCTGGGTGACATCCCTTCTCAACTCCGTGATCGCAATGAGGTCAAACTGTCCCAGGATCTCTGCAATGAAATGGAGGGAGGCCTTCTTTCGGGGCTTTTTGCCAAACTCCCGGATATTCCAGGTGGCTACGTTGATGGTTTCATCCAGGCTGGAGGAGGGAATATTGGCGGCGGTGATACGCTTGCGCAATTCTTTAAGGCCAAGGGCAGTGTTATAGTCAAGGTTTCCGTGAAACATGGGTCGGGGTTTTTATGACAAGATAAGGATTTTTAAGGAAAGAGGTGTGTGTGAAAATAGCTCCGCCTATTACAAAGTAAACTCAATACAACCCCGCTCTGAGACTTAAGCCATACCCCTATAACCCTTTTTTACAAATATTCCGTTAAAAAATATAGTACCTATCAATTAAATCAAACATATAAATTCATGCCTATGGGATATATGGGTTTCGGAATGCGAAAGATCGACTATACCAGGAAACCCAAGAAGGCATTTAAGAAACTCAAGGAGATTTACGGCAAAGATGTGGATCTGCCCAAATCCAGCATCAAACCTAAAGTTGGCAAAAACACCTATTGGCAAAGGCATGCTTACGTCCCATTCGACGAAACAATGGGGTATAAAAGATTTAAGTTCTTCCTTTTTATAGCAGTCATCGGAAGTGTGATCTGGTTTGCCCTCCTTCGTGGTTATTACATCAAGTTCCAGAGAGACCGATTTGAGGAGGATGGATTCGTTGAACTTTACAATTCAGATCTTCAAAACCTTAAGCATGTGCTTCAATTCATTGGTAACAGATCAGACCGGATGATCTTAATCAATTATTCCAAGCGCAAAAGAAGCTATAACCTTTCAGTAAAATATCATGCTATGGCAGATACTGTACAAAGATGGAATTTGAATTATGTCAGCCTGAATGGCTTACCTTCCTCCGTGAACTTAGGTAGAGAAGTTGAAATTACTGACAATCACTTAATGGTCAAGCAGAATGGCTACCTATCCGAGGATTATCAGACAAACTGGATCTATGCCTTAAGAAATGTCAAACCTGACCAAATCCCAAGCACGGTAATCAGGTATCTTGGTACCAATGAGTTAGAACTCGAGGAGCTTTTGGAAAAGCTGAAGAGCTGCAAAAATGAAGTCTATGTCAGCGATGGCTTAGCAGCCTCGCGTTTGGATCACAAGGATTTTGGCCGGTATACCATCGTTTACTCATCGAGTAAGTTGAAATCTGTTTCTAAAGTGGAAGGTAGCTACCGATATACAGATGTGACAGGCAAACTTGACCAAAACATATATTGGATCAGGGAGGAAAAAACCAGGATTGGCAGGAGTTGAACGTTATTTGGCTTATATGATATTATAGCAAAACCTATTCATTCATTACAAGTTATACCCATTAAAAACCTTCAGCTCTAAGACCTTCACCATATTTTCCCCTTTCCTCTCTGAACCAGAGAAAGGATTAATGATCATGCACTATTACTTATTCAAAGAAATCTAAATCCCTGCGCTTGAGCCATCCTTGTGTTGTTACTTTCTCTCCCTCGTACGCTACCTTAACCCAATTCTCATCAAAAACATCCATTATGACCTCATCGCCTTTTATAACATAAGCCCTTCTTCGAGTGTTCTCGTTCGGCTCGTGATAAAAAAATGCTCTTTCTGAAGTTATTACTGCTTTCTTAAGCATATCCTTTATACCAAACTCTGATATATACTCACGATTATCTTCCTTGCTTTGGCTCTTCAAACCTAAATAGACCTTAAATGGTAAAAATGATTGTTGATTATAAATATTTAGCCTTCTGGAAAAAATTTCAATGGAACCCCCATCACACGAGAACTCCTCGTTTATAACGAGATCCTCAATAAATCCATCACTCCTAATGTCTTTTTCCAAGACTGTTATGTAATAAGCTCCACTCTGCTTAAGATCGCACAGGTTAAATGAGTCTGTCTTAAATCCACCATATTTATCTTGTGGGAACCCATCGAAATCATGAAAACCAGTATATCCCAAAATGACTTCATTGAGTCTCTCATTAGCGAATGTTACGGTCAAAAACTTAAATCCTTTCCTAATTGTATAACTGGAACTTTCTTGGTTAATGGGACTCGATGGAATATGCACACCCTGGATGCAATGCAAAGAAGTGCCAATATCAATGTGGGGATCTGATAGATTACATTTTAATTCGGCTATCTGACCGGAACAGGTCACAGAAAAGCCAACGAGTACATTTGTTATAAGAAGTATTTTATAAGCTTTCATAAGCCTTATTTGATTTTTTTAAACGATCAGATTCCCCATTCGACTCATCAGTTCCGCTTCCATTTACCAATCTACTTATAGTTTTGATGTTTGCATCAGACCATCCTGTTGAAAGAGCTCCTGCAAAAGATTTATGAGTACTCTCCAACCTTTCCCATTCAAACAACGCTGCTATCATGGCAACTCTCACGTTCTCACCTACTTCTTTATAGTCATTGCCTACAAAGTCTTTGACGTCCTGAGGAAATTTCTCATTCCATAATCTTGTTAATAACTTATACTTCTTCTTTCCAGTTATCTGAACAAAACCTCGACCACGATATTTTGAGCCTTCTTTAGAGGTAAAGTGGCTATTCCCTAACCTACAGCAATAGGTCAAATCAAAAAGATCTGAACTCTTAATAAAGCTAGATTTAACCTCATGCCCTTTATGAGTCCAATCCGTATAACTCGCAAAATTACCCTCAGTATCTGTATGCCAGTCTAGCTCTGTAGTACACCTGTTAGGACCTTTGTATCCAGAAGGGCAACTAGACAGATCGGAACAATCATAACTTTTTATCAAATGACAATATTTATAAGTCATGCCTCCCCCAGTTTTTGATCTTTCAACTTTCAAGAATGTTTGATATATACTTTTGGCACTGTAATTATGGCTCTCAATCAAAGACTTGAGAGAATTGCTTTCGTGTCCGATTTGACCTAGAAAATGAGCCATCCTGTTTCTCGTTGTTATATTAAAATCATTGCTAAATTCATTCAATACTGTAACTACTTCGTTTATTCTATCAGAACTCGTATTTGGAAAGATCTCCTCAAGTTGATCAGCCGAAACAGGAAATTCAGGTTCCAGGGCGACAGTGGCGGATTTAAGAATCCAGTGCCCTTCGATTTCCCCAGCTCCTTCGCTTTTTACTTTGATGAAATTTCCACATTTTTTGGAAGCGGTGAACTCGACATCTTTCGCATAAGTTTTATTCGCCGTGTTGGTAGAGTGAGGGAGTCTCAAAGCTTGATAGTCTTTGAGCATTCTAAACTTGATTTCATTTGACATCTCAGTCACCTTCGAAAGATTAGTCAACGTTGTATATTCAATTCTATCTTCATTTACTAACTTGATTTTAGCTACGGTTGTACCATTTCCTGCTATAACCTTATCAAGAACAGCTACTTGGGTTCCCTCCGGTATAGTTTGTATTACGTCATTTGGTCTAATCGCTGTAAAAGGTTCTTCCTTCAAACGGTACCAAGCATCATCATCAGAAACAAAATAAACATATTCACTTTCTTCACGACCTATCCGATCACCTGAACCAACCATACCTAACGAACTAAAAGAACTAAAAATAGCCTCAGCCAATTTTTCAGGCATATCAAACCAAGGTCGAGATATAGCAATTTGGCTAATCGACTCTTTCAAGATTCGGTCCAATTCAGGAATCTTGGTAACGTATTCGCTTGAGATATTCTTCCTCAAAATCATTTCTGTCGTCAGTGAATTCTCTGAATCAATAACTTTGACCCCCATACATAAACCTTCTCCACACTCCTCATCAATACGTTCCTCATTAGCCTCCGTAAAATATTCCCTCCAAAAAACATCTCTACCAAAGTCAGTATAAGTAACAAAAGTGATGCCATCAGCATTTAACTGTTGTTTGATACCATCCAAAATTTCTTCTTCATATACTTTGGATAGATTTAATGTGTACTTCCATGTCCCCAAATCAGCTATTTCAGCAAATCGAGAGAACAACCCCTCTTTTACCGCTTTCAACTCCTTTTTAGAAATACTGCTCATTTTATTATACTCGTATCTCCTGTAATCACGCCAAACCTTTTTCTCTGCCATAGCCTTGGCTGCTGGAGGTAGCTTCTTTAAGAATTCCTTGACATACTCCTCTGTCAGTTCTCTTGGAGGAGAGGCCTCTACAAACCCCAAGGACAGGTGAAAGAGTATAACTAATGCAAGTATTTTATATCCAAACAAACTCATAGTTTCGTCTCGAAATCCTTGTTAAAACCAAAATTGAAGATCAGTACCTTGATCCTGCCTTTGACATTTCCTTCAATCTTCTTCTCCGGGTGGAAATAAAGTAGCATGTCACCGGATAAGTAGAGATCCACAATAGTGAACCGCTTTTGAATAAACCCGACCTTCCAGCGCAGATAGATCATCGCCCACATCTCGGCCCAAAATCCTGCCGCATTTAGACTAATAGGACTGTAGCCTATTATGGCCTGAACTCCCGCCGCTACTCCGGCATCAATTCCAACTTTTACACCCGCACCAAATTCCTTTCTCACTGCATATTCAACTCCTAACCCGATATAGGCTTCGCTGGGATTGACATCAAACCATCCTCGGGCGCCCCATCCCTGACATCCCGGTAAAAACCTCAACTGTTTTGCTAATTCACGCTGTCCGAATGCCACCCGCCATGATCCTGGTTTTACATCAACCAAAAGGCTGCCATTGGCACAGATAACCTTGGCGCCAACCTGGTTCAACTCTACCTGAGCGAAACCAAGGAAGTGTTGTTCGGCTGAATTATACCGGATCTCAATAACCCCGACAATAGCCGCATTTTGATCAGGTTTGGTGATGCTTGCGTTTGGACTTAAGATCTGGACATCTCCTGCTAAATCAAGAGTAAAGTCTCCATTAGTGTAAGTGTTAATCTCCCCTTCTACTTCTACCCGGCCTAATTTTCCTCCACCACCGAAGAATACGGTTCGCATATATGCCCCAAACTTCTGTTCAGGGTTCGGTTGAATATCAACCAGGGAAGTACCACTCATATTATGGTAGGCTCTGCCCACTAGACCAACCAGGCTAAATGCTCCGAAATTGATGGGTGAATCAATCTTTCCCGGATCTTGCTCACTAATATCGCCGGCAACATTGGCAGTAAATGACTTAACTCCCTGAATTGCCTCCGGGTCCACCTGGGGGGTTACACCTAGTTCGGCAAACCAATAATTGGTATCATCCTTTCTACCAGACACATAAACTGCGGGGATGATAAAATTTTTTGGCTTCTTGACTATAACGTCAATCGCCCCTTGCCAAACATCTCCTAATCTTGGGTCATCCGGAGTAAAATAAATGAGTCCTGTTACATCAAGCACGGGAGATCTCACGATCACTGGCACAGCATCTGTTATGACATCTCCCAGGTTCTCCCCTTTGAATAGACGTTGTGCCGTAGCCCTGGCAAAGTCAACCGGAATCTCAAGATCCAGTTCTGCGGCGAAGACTTCATTTGCCAACTCTTCAATACCCGCCTCAACCAATTTCGCTGTCACTACACCCATCGCATTTATGGCCGAACCTCGTAAGCGATCGACGATTGTGGAAGGATGAATATTAAATAGGATATCCGAGGCAAAGCTTCCTAAGCAGCCAGCAAAAGTCGAAGGGCTTAGTAGCGTTGCAAGATCTTTGACCGCTCCTTCAAGCTCTTTTTGCAGTACTCTTGTGGTGGATTCAGGTTGAAAATCCCCTGATATGATATCCTTGACGTTACTCCGGACTATGCTATCAATGGCGGCATTCATCCGGTTTCTAATGGAATAATCAATGAAGCTGGTCACCGGATCAACCAGGTTGTCTCTTGCCGAGAATCTTAAATCAGCTAAAGAGGCGTCAACCAAACCTACAACCATTTCATTGGCCGCAGCCATAACGATCTGATTATCTATCCCATCAACACCAGCAAAACCTTCAGCTGCATCATAGACTACTCGCGAGATGTTGTCGGTCATCCAGCGTTCAACCTTATGTAACTCATCATCTATCAATTGCTGGTAGTTAAAAACCAGCTCTTCAGTAGTCTGATCTACTTGCTCAATGAAAGGCACCTTTTCCCGAAAACGCTCAATGACAGCATTGGCTATACCATCTTCAAAGTCTCGTACACCAGCGTAGATTGTTGCAAGCTCATAGCTATTCAATCTCCTAACATCAGCAGCCATCTCCTGGAAATTCTCTTTCTGCTCTTCATTCTCCGTGAGGAACTGCATCCCGAGGAATATGACTTCCAATTTTTCCTTTAGGTCATCAACATCTCCCAGTATTTCACCCGTAACCAGCGTAGGATCCTGATATTCATAATAGAAATCAACACAGCCGCCATCTGTCCTCCTAAAGGTTTCCAGACTGGATTTGACCTGGGCAGTTACTGCTCCTTCAGTAGCATCAATATCCTTTTTAACATCACCGGCTTGTTGTTCGGCTTGTTGCCTAATTTCCTCCGGTGTAGTACTGGACACTCTTCCGGAAGCCGTGAACGGATCTCCAAAAGCCCCTGGTTCCGTGTTGTAACTCCCATTAAGCAGGCCATTAGACTGAAGAGTGTAAATATTTACTGCGGGAGGCCCGTCCGTACCGGAGACATTCTCCGCCATAACCACCTTTCCTAGTGCAGAAAATCCGTACCTACCGCGGCTTCGCCCTGCTGCTAGGGCATCAATCATTACGGGATAGGTGTGAAATTCCCCGGAAAGCTGACGGGTCAAAGCTGCTAATCCATCCGGGGTGTAAAATCCAATGTTGTAATCGCCCCAGGCTTTGAAATGGTCGACTCCATTAACCTCGATCCCCAAAGCAGGCCAGGAAATGTTCAACGTCATTTCAAGCCTTTCATTTTCCTCAAAAACGGCCCGCTTAATGTCTACTAACAGCTCATTCTCATCATCCGTATTAAAAGTAAATCGGGTATTGACCAAATCAGGAACAATACCTTGTCCAAAGCCATAATCATTCAAGGGAATGGTAAAGGAGAATGGCTGGGTTTGACTTACTATGGGTAACAGAAAATTACCATCAAGGCGGCTATCCGGTAAGATTGAATTATCTGTGATTTCCAGATAGAGTAAATTAAAATTGGAGGGGAAGGTGTTAAACGTTGCGCCAACTTGGTCAAAGCCCGTAACAATTTTGAAATCCAGTCCCTGCCCATCGATCCAGGCTCTTGTGTTGCCATCTGCCGTGAATTCTTGTATTAGTGGCTCATCTTGACTAAGTGCTAATTGACTAGAAGCATCTAAGGATGGCAAATATCTTACCTCAAATTGGTGGTGATAGATTCCTTTCCAATAGTTGTCTCCCGAGTAAACTCCAGGAGATTCGGTTTCTGAGAGGTCTATGGTGTACTCATCCCCTAACAAGTGGATTTTAGTATTTGTGGCTAAGGAAACATTATTGGCTATACTGATGCCGTCTTGTTCAAGATCAACGGGCATGTAAAAGACCTGGTCTCGGTCAGAAAATGGGTAAGAAGCAGGTAAGCTTTTGTCCACTCCTGAGATAGCATCGGGTAGCAATATCTGGCCGTCCCATTCTAGCCAGTATCTATTAAGGTTGAGGTAAATTACCGAAGAGGTAGCAAGGTCAAGGGTGAACTGGTATGGGTCTAGTAATTGAAAGGAATTGTCTGGCGACAGGTATAGATTGCCACTGACCTGAAACTTGTCAAAGACCATCCAATCGTTATCACTACGCACCACAGCTTTTTCACTCCCGAGAGTGGGAAATGGTAGATCCCAGGCAAAATTTCCATATACAGAAAGCCCTTCTCGATCAAAACGAAAACGATTTATCTCAAATAAGGCATCTCCGTTTGGCGAAGTTTCATCTCCTGAAACCAGAAGGTTAACCTGGGGCTCTTCTAAATCCTTATAGATCTCACCACCGGTCAAGACATAGATACCATTAGCTTCTTCTATCCTAAGGTTATTGAATTCTATTGGGATCCAGGTGCCGCTGGTATCGATCCGAGCCTCAGCCGTTCCGGAAAAGTTGCTGAGATCACCTGTTTCAGAGGTGAGAACGATAATTTCATGAATTCCGGCGTAAAACATTTCGATGGCCGGTGGTCCCCTGAAGGTCTGGATCTCACTAGAGGCGACTTGTTGTTCCCCGGCGTGTGCTTTCACTTGCCAGGCATAGCGAGCCATTTTAGTCAACCTCTTATCGTCATCTTCTATGACGTAACCGAAGGGTTGCTGACTGTAAGCGGGATTGGAATGATACTCAAACCAGGTTGGGTTAGAAGCCACACCTTCTTCGGCTGGTTGCTCTCCATCCAATTCAAAGATCCTCATTTCATACTCCACAAATTGGTTCGGAATGGCATTGCTGGGTGGATCCCATTCAAAGAACAGCCAGCTTCTGGATCTGAACCCGCTATTGTCTTCGGGGTAAGTCAGACGAATATTACCGCCAGGTACAAACCCATAATTGAAGTAACAAAACTCACTGAATCCATTGTTTGAAAACCTATCCAACCCGTCGGTGGATATCGCTTGTATCTGATAAACATATTGCTTACCTCCCTCGAGGGCTGGATCCGCTAAACCATAGATATAAGATGGTTGCATTAAGGGATCAGATTGAAAAACCTGCAAGGCCTGACCATTGGCAACTGCACTTAATGGGTCAGCTCCCGGTTCTGTCACCTCCCAAATAGTCAATTGATATTCGGACCCCAAAAGGGCATTAGGTGACATTGTATTGAAAGATTGCCACTGGAAGTTGATTTGAGTAAACGTCGAAGGATCAACAAATCCTCCACAATGAGGAGTAATGATTCGAGGAGGTTCGTTTAGCTGAATCCAGCCGGAAGTACAACTTTCCCGTGAAAGAACATCGCCTGTAGCATAATCCAGTACCTGAATACAAAAAGTATAAAACCCTTCAGGAAGTTTGCCCCCTGTCTGAGTGAGTTCTGATCGGGTAATTCCCTGGATGATCATGTTGTTATAATCGAGATATTCTATCCAATCATCTCCTGATAGCATTTCAGGGACTCCGGGCACCACGGTAATGGGTACTGGAGGTATATAATTGGGTGAAGTCTCTAATTTGACCTGGGCACTTTCAATGGTTAGTCGTAACCGAAAGGTCCATTCAGGCTCATTAAAATCATTAAAGAGGACACTGCCCATCAAGGCATTACTTCCAGGTTCGGTGTAATCGGTGAGAAATAGGGTATGTGGTGGTCCTAGAATGGGTGTCACATCTGCTGGAAAGCGTTGAGCAATCGATGCGCTACTTATACCTAGAAATAAAGCGATACTGACATATCTCCTCAGGGCATTCCAAAGGCTAAGGCTCTTTTTAATCGATATGGTCTCTCCTCCTATCATCAATTATTCATCTTCATTTTTACCCTTTCCAAAACTCTTATTGAATCTGTATCCATAATTCATACTTACTCGCAACTCACTAATTGTCCTCGGATCCTCTCCTTGAAGGTCTCTATTGAGGTAATATGAGCTGAGGGAGAAATTATGGCTTTTACCTACCTGGAGGTTATTTACCCAGCGTACATTAACAATTCTACTTTCAAGATCCCCAGCCATATAGGCATTCAAGAGGCTGGTAGATAAAGTGGTCCGAATCTTTCCTTGAAGCAGGGACCGATTTACAGCAAGTATTGGACCTGTCGTTACGTTGGTGATACCAGCAGTTTTATTATGATTCATCGTATAAGATGTCGTCAATCCCCAGTCCTGAGCAATACGCACCTGGTGTCCACCGGTCAGATTGTAAAAAGTCGAAGAGTTGTCCTCGCTATCGGTCGCGTCCTGAATATTGGTATTCAAAAAGAGATTATGACTGACAAGTTCACCATTGGTTTGATAGTTTAGGTTGACCCCGCCACTTCTCGTGACTTGGAAATATTCCAGGGAGTCTGCCAACAATTCCCTTCTTAATTGAGATTGCCTGGTGGTGGTACTGAAATTAGCATAGTTAGAAGCGACATTCAGTCTTTCACTAACAGCATAGTTTACCGAAGTAGAATAGATGATCCTTCGTACCCGTGAAAGCAGCTGGTCATCCAGGTTATTTCTTTGAACACCTCCATTAAGTGCCATGTTCACCTTTCCACTGAACATATTCCAGCCTGCCCCAGCAGTAATATCCTCGAGATCATTATTCAAGAAAGAGGAGCCTAAGGTTCGAAATCCAGGGTCAACCCTCTTATAACCAATATTCAATTGATATCCCTGGCCAGCATAGGTCATGGCGGATCGAAAAGCGTTATTAAATTCCGAGGTTGAGTTGGGTTCGAACAAACCACCGAAATTGTTGACAAAAGAGTATTGCTGAAGGGTCACGGTCGGACTGTTGGCATCCCTGGTGAAGAGGCTGTGAGCAAACTCCGCTTCAAATGAAATCCGGTCAGTAATCTCGTTTGTGGTTACAATACCGAACACGGCATTCTCTTCAGGGGATATCTCCAGAGTATCGGTAATTTGTATGGAATTGGGGTCATCTTTAGCGGTAAACAAGATTAGATCCACATTATGCTTCTCTCTTCCTAAACCCACCTTAAAACCCCAGCCCGTTCTCCTGAAGGTTGGTCTGGCGAAAACCAATCCTGACTGTGCTGTACGATTCACTGGTTTGGCAAATCTTCCCCACATTGCACTGAATCGTACAAAGCTGTCCTTCTTGTTGACGTCCACACCTGCTCCTAAAAATAGGTTACCTGCAAGGGTGTAATCTGAAAACCGCATGCTGCGATGGCCCAAATGGAGAGTTAGCCACTTATACTTCGGACTGATGCCAAAACGATTGAAAGGCTGAGCCTGGGCAAAGTTCTTATTTTGTTGACTGATGCTTAAAGAGAAAGGCGCTTGAATTATACCCAGGATATCAAAATTGAGGTTAGAATTGATCTGCCAAAAGAATGGATCTCTTCGGTTTTCGATTCCGGAGGCGGTGTAAGCCGTAGTGTTTACAGATAGCCCCCCACTGACTTTTACCGGGTCTTCTTTGGCTATTTGCTCAACGTCTTGTGCATGTGAAACTATGGGCACCCAAATCAATACTTTGGCGAAAGCACAAGTCATAGACTTGCGCCACCAAAATTGTAAATAGTAGGTGGCGCAAGTTTTTAACTTGTGCCTTTTCAAAGCTTTAGAATGAAGTGATATGTTCCCTAAACCATTCACTATTCAATCAATGTAATTTCAATCAGTCCCTTTCGGCCACAATAATCTCTAGCACTGCTATAGAGATAATCCTCAGGCTTTTCGACAATACCAGCTTTGACAGGATTATTATGTATGTATTCCAGTTTCGAATCCATCATTCTATTCGAAAAGAGTTCGATTGGATGAAACTGCTGCTGCCAAAACTGGTATTTCTTATTATTTGAATTCTTTAGTCCGGCGTTCTTGAAATAGGCTAGCATCCAACTCTTCCTGCTTTCATGACTACCCTGTGAGATAAGTCTTATTATTTCCTTGGCAGTGTATTTCTTGAAATCTCGAATGATATCTTCTTGCTTAAACCCTTCTCTTGAGGAGATTATCATATGAATGTGGTTTGACATGATACAGTAAGCGTAAAGGATCAATCCTTTGAATTCAATACAGTAATTGAGGCTACTGAGGAGCACATCTCGA
>CAZSEZ010000117.1:0-12067 GCA_964606015.1 uncultured bacterium | reverse complement strand
CATATGTACTGTATCAACAAAGCGAGCAGTCATAGATTGAGAGGAAATAACCAAACTTTGAGTTCTTGCACCACCTTTGAAGAAACGCACACCGTTCATCAAAGTTCCAGGAGTGATCCCGCAAGCTGCAAACAGAACAGTTTCACCACTAGCAAGCTCTTCCGCATTGTATACTTTGTCAGGATCCGTGATTCCCATTTCGGTGAGACGTGCTAAGTTACCTTCTCTACTTTCACCAATCAAACCAGTTTTCACAACAGCAGGGTCGTAAATTAGTTGACCTTGGAAGTGACCACCTAAACAACGCATTGCCGCTGCGGAGATAACACCTTCAGGTGCAGCACCGATTCCCATTAGAGCATGGATATTAGTACCAGCAAAAGCACAGGAAATTGCCGCAGAAACGTCACCATCACTGATTAGCCTAACTCTTGCACCAGTACCACGAATTTCTTTAATGAGGTCTTCGTGACGAGAACGGTCCATTACTACTACTACTAGTTCGTCAATGGAACGACCCATGCAATCAGAAAGAATCTGTAGGTTTTCGGTTGCAGATTTATTAATATCTACTTTGCCCTTAGCCACAGCAGGCGCCGCTAGCTTCTTCATGTAGAAGTCAGGAGCAGCGAAAAGACCACCCTTTTCAGAGATTGCCAATACCGCCATAGAACCATTTTGCCCGTAAGCAACGAGGTTTGTTCCTTCACAAGGATCAACAGCGATATCGATTTCAATTAGTTCATCTGGGTTACAGACTTCTCCTGCATCTGAGCGAGTACAGATACCAACTTCTTCACCGATGTAAAGCATGGGAGCATCATCTCTTTCACCTTCACCAATTACAATACGGCCTCGCATGTGGATTTTGTTCATCCGCTCACGCATAGCTTCTACTGCCACTTCATCAGCAGTATCCTTCTCGCCTTTACCCATCCACTTAGCAGATGCGATCGCAGCTTGTTCTACTACCTCAATAATCTCTAATCCGAGGGTATTTTCCACGAAGATTTTCCTCCCTAGTATGTAATTTTTCCCTGGTACGGTAAAGCCCGTTTTGGTTACACAAGATTGCAATGTAAAGTAACGTCACACCTTGTAACCATTGGTTGCAAGTCTACCAGAGAACGGGGCTTCTGCGATACATGTTCGGTTTTTCTATCAATCTCTATTTTGTCCGGAAAACACCTGTGGAATATACCAAAAACAAAGCTTTGACTATTCGCATTGACCTTCATCGCCATAGGAAGCTTTTGTCAAATACCTGAAACGAATTCGCAGCTTCAAAAAAAAGCAAAACAAGTTATCTAAAACTTTATTCTTCAGTAAATTTAATTTTAGTATACTAACCATTAAATAAGTAATATTACTTAAGCCACGCGGGTCAATTTAATTTCTGGGATACATCGAGCCCCTGTTCACACCCAAGAAATTATCACTTCAGTAGACAGATTGCATTAATCGGAGCCGTGAGGCCTGGTTGAGTTGACGAGGAAACTGGATGTATCGATTTCCACGCCTACTGCTTCGGTCGATACTCAAGCTAGTTCAAGTAAGCGAAGCAAAACTGGCTTATCGCCAGTTTTGGAGCAAACAAGCAAATACATAGAGATGTGCATAACCAATCATGAATAGACAAACTATATTCGATTTGTCTTTGTCCCCAAAACGCAAGAAGCATAGTATCACAGAGTCTACTCCCATGATTCCCTCTCTACCTAGAGTGTTGATGATTGGGCCTAGCTTGACCGAACAGGGAGGAATAGGAAGAGTTTCAAGTCTTATTTACAGTTGCCTAACCAGCGCAGAGTTAGAGCACATATCGAGTTGGAACAACGTTTCCAACTCTAGTCGACTGCCCAATAAGTTTAACGTTTTACTCCGTTTTGCTTGGGCATGGTGGAGATTATTAGTTCGTTTGTGGAACAGAAAGGTTGATATCCTCCACTGTCACATGGCTGAGAGAGGTTGCACGCTGAGAACTTCAGTATTTGCCTTAACAGCTTACGTTTTCAAAATACCCGTAATCATCCATACTCACGGTGCTGAATTTCATCTCTTCTACGAAGCCTTACCAGACAAGTTGCAGCAAGTGCTTAAGCTGATATTCCAAAAAGCTAGTTCCCTAATTACCCTGTCTAAAGGCTGGCAACAATACTATGTAGACGAGTTTGAACTTCCTGCTTACAAGGTGAGTTTACTTTACAATCCAGTAGAGTGCCCCGAAGATTTACCGCTAAGAACGGAAAATGATCCTCTTCAAGTCTTGTTCCTAGGCCAGGTGAAGCAGAGAAAAGGTATCTATGATTTACTGGAGAGCTTGGCGAGACTTAAGTATAGGGAAGGTATAGTCACAAAACTAGTGTTAGCTGGCGATGGCGAAATCGAAACAGTTGTCAGAAAAGCAGAGCAATTAGGCATAGCTCAAGATTTAGAAGTTTTGGGCTGGATAGGCTTGGAAGAAAAAAATCGCCGTTTAACTGAAGCAGATTGTTTTGTCTTGCCTTCTTACAATGAGGGCTTACCCATGGCATTGTTGGAGGCTATGAGTTATGGCTTGCCAGTTATCACAACGCCCGTTGGCGGAATTGGGGAGGTAGTTGACCACCAGGAAACTGGCTTATTAATCGATCCCGGCTCGGTTAAACAGCTATGTAGTGCATTGAAGGCTGTCCTGAGTGATCGCAATCTCCGTCTTCACTTAGGCGACAATGCAAGGATCAAAGCAAAAGATTTTGCTATCGATAAATATACAGAGTCTTTGTCAAATCTTTATGAAAAAATTGCTCAGACTCGCCGTAATTAAACTAAGTATTTACCCTCAATAAACTAAATTAAGTATTAGAACGAGTTCCTAAGGTGGACTTTAGACATGAATAACAAACAACAGTTAGAAGAATTCAATTTTTTAAAGTATTGGCAAATCATTAAGCACCATAGAATCCCAGCAATGGTTGTTTTTTTATTGACTTGCACAGCAGCTGCCATTATGGCAGTTACAACAGAGAAAAAGTATGAAGCAAGGGCTAAGCTAAAGTTCACCAGGGATAGTTTGGCATCAGTTTTAGTTGATCCCGTCACAGGAGAAAGGTTAGAAGCAGATGCTTTGGGTAGAAACGCAACACCAGTAGATACAGAAGCCCAGGTCTTACTTTCTCCAACCATCCTAAATGATGTCATCCAGAAGCTAGACCTCAAAAATGATGAGGGGAAAAGTCTTACCTATGAAGATTTGCGCTCTAGCTTAAGTGCAACCAACATACCAGGCACTGATATTTTAGACGTCAGTTACACCAGTAACGATACTTCCAAGGCAAGCTCGATTGTCAACGCCATGGTGCAGTCATACCTCGATTACGATATTAGTAGTAATCGTGCTCAGGCAAAGTCAGCAGAAGCTTTCATTAATCAGGAGCTACCGCGTACTGAGCAAGAGCTAAAAACTGCTGAGGCTAACTTAAGACGTTTTCAAGAGCGTTATGACATAGTAAGCATCGATACAGAGAAAGAACAAAGCGTAATCCAAATTGGCAGAATTGATGATCAAATTGCTTTAACAAAAGCCAGCTTGGAAAAAGTCCAAGCTCAGATTAAGGAAGCTGAATTACAGTTAGGTATTTCTTCTAAGCAAGCTTTAGCACTCAATACCCTAAGTGACTCGCCAGAAGTACAACAGTTGTCACTGAAGCTCAAAGAAGTCGAAGACAATTTAGCCATTGAAAGAAGTCGCTTCAAAGACAACAATCCTGTGATCATTAGTCTAGAAGCACAAAAGACAGAGTTGGAAAAAGCCCTAAATTCTAGAGTTCAAGCGGCTTTGGGCAGTAGAGGGAGTCTTGCATCTCAGTTGGTTCCCTTAGGAACTGGAGATGTACAAGAAGTTGTTACCGAGCAGCTAGTAGGCTACGAAATTGAAAGACAGTCGCTGGTTGAAGAAGTCCGTTCTCTAGAGCAGTCTAAGAACGGTTATAGAAATAGAGCTAAACTCTTACCTAGAATTGAAGAAACTCATCGTGACTTGCAACGTAAGCTGCAAGCATCACAAAATTCTTACAATAATTTACTAAACAACCTTCAGCAGGTACAAATTCTGAGAAATCAGAATGTAGGAAATGCTCAGGTAATCAGTAATGCAGTATTGAGCAAGTATCCAGTATCAACGAGTCCAAAACTAATTCTGGTTGCTGGGATGGGATTAGGTGGAGTACTAGGTCTAATTACGGCATTTTTAATGGAACTACGAAATCCTTCATTGAAAACTGCTGAAGAACTTCGTCAAACCTATCAGTATAAACTTCTGGGAACAACCCCAAACCAGCAATCACAAAATTTTCTCGGTTTTACTAATTTTCAAGCTTTACCAGGGTCAAACTCTTCGATACTGGATGAACCATACACGATCGCGAGCGAATCCTATCGCATGGTGCATACCAACTTACAATTCCTCAACGATAAAGATATTAAGGTAATTACTGTATCGAGCTCAATCCCTCAAGAAGGAAAATCTACTGTTTCAGCTAATTTAGCTGCTGCGATCGCTCAAATGGGTAAGCGAGTTCTGATTATTGATGCTGATTTACATCGTCCACAACAGCATGAGATTTGGAATGGATTAAATCACAAGGGTTTAGCAGAAATATTAAGGGATGAAGCATCGGTGGAGGAAGCAACTCAAGCGATTACCCCAGATATCCACTTGATCCCCTCTGGCCTGGCACAACCAGGAGAGTCGATGATACTGCTCAGACAGCAAGCAGTTGCAAAGATCGTTGCAGAAGTTGAACCCGAATATGATCTAGTAATCTTCGATACTCCGCCAGTCCTCTTATTTAGTGATGCTTTGACCGTTGCAGAAGAGACGGAAGGAATTGTCTTGGTTTCTCGCCCTGGAGTAACTAGCCCTGATGCAGCCAAAGATTCCAAGCAACTGTTAGATCAATCTGGACATAATGTTCTTGGCTTAATCGTCAATAGCGTCACTGAAGAGAGTAGTACTTACTACAAATATGCTAAAGGCCATTACGCCTACACTCCTTCTAGTCAATTGAGTTTGCCACAAAAAGTAAGTTAACCCAAGATATTAAAGGGATTAGAATAGTGTTTCGATCTTTGATGTCTTGGATTAATCGGCCATTTTTAACTGCTAACAGGCTGATAAGCAAAACTTTTGCCCAAGGTGATCTCTTACAGAAGTTGTTAGCCAAAGCGATTGCAGGAACTTTTGGTATCCGTCTGCTGAATATTGGTTTGGCCTATCTAGTGAGTTTATTACTCGCTCGAATCTTAGGAGCAGATGGCTACGGAAGTTACATCTATGGTTTGTCCATTGTCGGGTTTCTTCAGATTCCTACAATGTTGGGGACTAACTCTTTAATAACCAGAGAAGTTTCTGTCTACAAAACGCAAGAAAAATGGGGTCTAGCTAAAGGGATTACTCGATGGGTCAAACTGAATATCATCCTGACTTCTCTGCTAGCCCCAGTGATAACAGCTCTTGTGTTTTGGTTTTATCAAGATAGTTTCAAAGTCGATAGTATTAATGTCATCTTCTTGGGATTACTGGTTTTACCTATTAGCAATTTACTAAAAATCAGTGAGTCTCAGTTAAGAGCTTTAGGGCATATTGTCAAATCACAGCTACCAGAAGTGATTATCCGCCCTCTAATCATGATTTGTGCTTTGGTTGGGTCTTATTTTTTCTGGCAAGACAGAGTCAGTTCTACAGCGGTAATGGGTTATTACCTATTAGCGACAACAGTCTGCCTACTAATGATCAGTTGGACAATCTATCGCCTGACACCACAGGAAATTACCAAATCTAAGCCAGAATATAAACGTCGCTTTTGGTTTTACGAAGCCTTACCAATGTTGTTGATAGATAGTATGTATCTAATCAATAACCAAACTGATACTTTGATGCTTGGAGTGCTAACTGATTCTGCCTCTGTTGGGATCTACTCAATTACCAACCGCGGGGCAAATCTGATGAATTTTATTTTGTCAGTGTTCAACGTTTCTCTAGCGCCGACAATTGCTAGCTTGCATGCAGCAGGAGAAAAACAAAAACTCCAGAGACTAGTCAAAAAAAGTGCCAATCTGGTTTTCTTGAGTTCTGTTCCCATTGCCCTAGGTCTGATTGTTTTTGGTTCCTGGTTTTTAGGGATTTTTGGTACTGAGTTCGTTCAAGGCCATACTGTTCTGACTATTCTTTGTTTGGGCAAATTAGTTAATGCTTCTACAGGAGCTGTAGCACTGTTATTAAATATGACAGGCTATCAGAAATATACCTTTATCGGTGTCGCAATCAGCGCAGTCATTAACGTTATTTTAAATTCTCTATTAATTCCCCAATGGGGTGTTGAAGGGGCAGCAACAGCTACTGCTATAAGTACGATTATTTGGAATGTTTTACTAGTTATTTTTGTTCGTCAAAGACTCGGAATCAATATGAACCCTCTTAGCAAAACTAGAATTAACTAAAAATAACCATGGCAAGAAGTATTAGCATCAAAAACAGGATAAATCATCTCTGGTTTTCCAGTGTCGAACCCTTTTTGGGTAATTTATGGCAGATTAGACAGCACTTTCAAGACTCTAAGAAAGAAGCAAGTTTGGAGATGGCCCTGAAGCAACTAGAGTCTCGCTGGCCTGAAGTTAGAAGTAGTAGCCAAGCTAATCCAATATTTATTTTTGCTGCAGGATGGCGTTCCGGTTCGACACTGTTACAAAGGCTAATTACCTCATCAGGTGAAGTCATGATTTGGGGAGAACCCTATTCCCATAACTATTTGATCCAGTCATTAGCTGAACCGTTAAAAGGATTCACGGAGGTTTATCCCAGAAACTCTTGGTTTTTAAGCCCGGAACAATATAGGAAGGATTATTTAACTCAAAATTTTACTGCTAATTTGTACCCAGACATCAGTCATCTTTTGGAGTCTCACAGAAGTTTTTGGGAAAATTTATTCGCAGTTCCTTCACAAGAAATAGGTTTTAGTCGTTGGGGAATTAAAGAAGTGAGGCTAGGAGTCGATAGTGCCTTTTATCTTCGCTGGTTATTTCCCAAAGCGAAATTTTTGTTTCTTTATCGTAACCCTTACGATGCCTATGCTTCTTTTGCTGGTTCTTACTGGTATAAAAGATGGCCTCACCAACCTGTTTATAATCCCCGACAATTTGGCTCAAATTGGCTGGAATTAACTGAAGGATTTATACATCACGCAGATAGAGTGGGAGCAAAGTTAATTAGCTATGAGAATCTCTGTAGCGATAACTTTGATTGGTCAAGTTTAAATGATTATTTGGAGCTAAAAGTTGATCCCAATGTCTTAAAAATCCGAGTTACAGGAAATATCAAACAAGACGGCAAAAAGCTTTATTACAGCCGTAAACATTTACGAGTTTTACAAAGCAAAGTCAATCCTCTAGCTTCCAAGCTTGGCTATCAACTAAGTTATTAGTGATGGTTATTTTTCTGATATTAATAATAGTTTTTAACTCCATATAAATCATCCTATGAATCTACCTAACTTTCTAATTATTGGTGCTCCAAAATCGGGGACTAGTTCTTTGTATCACTACTTAGGGCAACACCCAGAAATCTACATGAGTCCTGTTAAAGAGCCTCACTTTTTTGCTTTAGACCGCCCAATTGCTAACTATCAGGGAATCGGCGATCGCGAAAGAATGAGTACGGCGATTAGTAACTGGAAAGACTATCAAGCACTATTTGCTGAAGTCAAAGCAGAAACAGCAATTGGTGAGGCTTCTACTACTTATTTGGGCAGTTCTCAAGCTCCTGAAAAAATCAAAGCTACTTTACCAGGAGTGAAGTTAATTGCGATCATTCGAAATCCTGCCGATGCAGCCTACGCTAGCTTTTTGCATTTACTTAGAGATGGAGATGAGTATATTACCGATTTTGGTAAAGCATTAGACCAAGAAGAAAAGAGAATCGCTCAGGGCTGGGAAAGCCTGTGGCACTATCGTACGAGAAATTATTATTATCGACAATTTAAACGTTATTTCGATTTATTTAGTCTTGAGCAAATTAAGGTCTATCTCTATGAAGATTTTAAAGTTAGAAACCAAGAGATAGTTACAGAAATTTTTGATTTCTTAGATGTAGACTCTAGCTTTATTCCTGATTATTCAGCACAGCACAACGTATCAGCAAAACCTCAGAACCTAACTCTTAATAGATTGATGTCTAAGCCTAACCCTTGGAAATCAACATTTAACTTTTTCATCCCTCCATCAATCAGAAACCAGCTAAAAGAAAAGATAAGAACTTGGAATTTTAATGATTTCCAAAAGCCTAAGTACAATCCAGAAATTCGCCAAGTATTACTTCAAGGTTATAGGTCAGATATTTTGCGATTGCAAGACCTAATAGATCGTGATTTATCCATCTGGTTTCAACCCAATTAGGAGATAGATATTATGATGGATCAGACACCTCCTCTAGTCAGTATTCTAATTAACAACTACAACTATGAGCGCTTCTTAGGTGATGCGATTGATAGTGCTCTAGCTCAAACTTATCCGAGTATTGAAGTTGTTGTTGTAGATGACGGTTCGACAGATGGCTCGCCAGATCTAATCGCTAGTTATGGGGATCAGGTCAAGGCGATTTACCAAAGCAATCAAGGACAAGCAGCCGCTTTCAATCGGGGTTTTGCTGAGAGTCAGGGAGAAATAATTTGCTTTCTCGATGCTGATGATATTTTTCATCGACAGAAAGTCGAAATCATCGTCAAAACTTGGCAGGACAATACTCAGGCAAAATGGTACTTCCATCCTCTAGAGTTATTTGATCAAGATCAACAATCAGAAGTCGTTACTCAAAGTGAACTTAGCATAGCCAATCAGCAAATCCAGCTCCAAGATGTCCGACCAGCAATGAAAACAGGAAGACTTGGCGATCCTTTCGAATTTGCAATTCCTCCTACTTCTGGAATGTGTTTTAAGCGTGAATTGGCAGAAAAACTTCTACCAATGCCTTCGGAAGGGGGAATTATTTTAAACGATAGCTATCTCAAATTTGCAGCTTTAGGGATCAGTTCAGGAATTACGATCAACAGCAAATTAGCCTACCAAAGAATCCACGATCGCAATCTGTTTACAACTGCTAAAGATAATCCCCATAACAACCTTAAACAGCAGCAAACCAATACCGCTATTTTTTTGAGTACAGCATATTGGCTCAAAACCCAATTTCCTAGTTTAACTAAATATGCCAACAACCTTTTCGCAGTGGGTTTAGCCATGAATTGGCAACTCAAATCTAGCGATCGCAAAAGTCAAATAACTATTCAAAATTATTATCAAAGCAGTTCTCTAAGTTCCCTGATTAGCATCTATTTAAAGTCTTTATACAAATCTCTTTTGCGAAAATGAACAACACCAGCGATGATTACCTTGATTTAAATCCCCAGAAAATTCTCTATGATTACGAAAACACCTCCCCAGAGATAGTTGAATCAGATCCTGAAGCCAGCTATCGGAATTCTTTACTTAATAGTTTTCTAACTAAGTTAGAGTACTTTTACGCTTATATCAGCTTACTTTTTTTTGCAGATGCTCTTTCTTTTAGAAGCTATTTTTTAGTCGGAGAGGGTGATGCTTATACAGGCTTTGAAACCCCAATCGATCCTCTAATTGGGTTGGTTAGGTATGCCATTCTCGCATTCACAGTGCTGATAATTATTGTGCGCTTTAGGCTGATGGCTCCTTTGTTATGGCGCATGAGATCATTGCTTATATTGTCTTTAATTCCTTACCTTTCCCATTTTTGGTCTGATTTTCCTGAGTTTAGTTCCAAATTCGGTTTATTTGTCTTTGGAATCACTCTTGTAGGCATATACATCTCAGGTCGATACACGTTAAAAGAACAAACTAATTTGTTGGCTTGGGTTCTTGGAACAATACTAGTTATGTGTCTACTTTTTATCGTCCTTCTACCAGGATCTGGTATTGAGCAGGGGATGCATGCAGGCTCTTGGCGGGGAATTTTCTGGCACAAGAATAACCTGGGAACTTATGGAGCGATTAGCGGTGTTTTCTTTTGTTTAAGTGCCCAAGCGGAAAAGGAATCAAACTGGCGAAAAAATCTTTACTGGTTGCTCTGTAGTCTAGCAGTACTGATGCTAGTAATGTCTACATCTAAAACCGCTTTAGTTGTCTTTCTTGTTTCTCTAGTCTTACTTGTAGCCTGTTACATTCTCCGTTGGAATGACATGTTAAGCATTCCTACTTTTTTGAGTCTGTTTGTAATTGGTTCAGGAATTAGTTTATGGCTGATTCAATCATTCGATAAGATTTTGGTTATTTTGGGCAAAGGCAGCACACTGAGTGGTAGAACCGATATCTGGAATTCTGTTCTCTACTTTATTAAGCAAAGACCAATCATTGGCCATGGTTATGCTGGTTTTTGGGTAGATGTTGGTCAAGCAAGACATGTCTGGGGAGCTCTGGGTTACGAACCAGTCCATGCTCATAATGGATTTCTAGATTTGATATTGGATCTCGGATTTATCGGTTTGGCAGTTTTTCTAGCTATCTTTATCTTGACTTATAGCAAGCTATTGAAAGCAGTTCGTCGTAGTCGCGACGTCAAAATGTTTTGGCCTTTAATATTCCTGAGTATGTTTTTTATGCTCAATATTTCGCAAGCACAAATACTCAAAGTTTCTTTTAACTGGCTGGTTTTTGTAATTATCTCCTCTTCTACTTTTGAATACTATAGGCAATCAATTCAGCATGACTAAAATAGCAATCTTCTTAGCAGATCTAGGAGGTGGAGGAGCAGAAAGAGTGATGATCAACTTAGCCAATGGCTTTGTCGCTTGTGGGCTGAGCGTCGAGCTAGTTTTGGTTTACAAGGAAGGACCTTACCTGCAACAGCTGGCACCAGAGATTGAGATTATCGAACTCAGCGCCAGTAAACTGATAACTAGCGTTTTTGGCTTGGCACAATACCTGAAGCAAAATCAACCAGAAGTTTTACTAACAGCTCTGGAAGATACAAATATAGTGGCGATCTGTGCTTCATTACTGGCAAAAGTAAAGACGAGAGTCTATGCCACGGTACATAATAATTTGTCCCAAGAATCTCTGAATGCAACTAACCTCAAACGCAAGTATGTTCCCCAGATTATTCGCTGGTTTTATCCTAATTGCGATCGCGTTATTGCTGTTTCCCAAGGAGTAGCGAAAGACCTGGGCAATTTTGGAATCACCTCAGAACAAGTTGGAGTAATTTACAATCCGATTTTTCAACCGGATTTACCGCAAAAAGCAGCCAAACCAATCAATTTCCCCTGGTTAACAGCGTCAGATAGTCCTGTAATTTTGGGAGTAGGCAGGTTAGAAGCCCAAAAAGATTTCATCACACTGGTCAAAGCTTTCGCCAAGGTTAAAGTACATATTCCGGCTAGGTTACTTATCTTGGGAGAAGGTAGCCAGAGACAACAACTAGAGGACTTGGCGAACTCTCTTGGTCTTGATGAAATCGATATCGCTTTCCCTGGCTTTGTGAGTAATCCTTTCGCGTATATGAAGCAAGCTTCAGTTTTAGCGATGTCATCCACTTGGGAAGGCTTTGGTAATGTCTTGGTTGAGGCGATGGGATTAGGAACCCCTGTCGTGGCAACTGATTGCCCCAGTGGACCAGCTGAAATTTTGGCAGAAGGAAAATATGGTCAGCTTGTACCAGTGAAAGATCCTCAAGCCATGGCAAAAGCACTCCAAGAGACACTCCAAAATCCTATAGCATCAGACATTCTCCAAGAGAGAGCACAAAAATTTTCGCTAGCTAAATCCGTGACAGCATACCGCCAGATCATGAATGTTTAGAGACGGGCGATCGCAACTTAGCCAATACTTAACACGTTTCCCGAGAACCAACTGATTGTTAACGATCAACAAACTATCTAGGTATTCCATGATTCAAGAGCAAGTAGGAAATATCTTAGTTTATATGTAGAGCTACATTTAAAAAATACTACAAATTAAAAATATAAATGACTATTAATCAGTCTTTTGAATATTTTGACAAGAATAACTT
>CAZSEZ010000116.1:0-12081 GCA_964606015.1 uncultured bacterium | reverse complement strand
TCTCTATTCTAGCTTCTCATTTTTAGTCCTAACACCTCATCGTATTGCTATATCTTTGACTTTTTGGCTTTGAATATTCTGCAAAAAAGGCTCTAGATTATTAGATATACAAGAAATTACTGATTTTCTAATATCTTTTTTTGTGATCATTCCTAGTCCAGCAGATAGTTCAGTATGATCTTCATCAATGTTAAATTTAGTCCTTTCTTGATTAACTTTTCTGTTTAAGAAACTACTGCTAACAAATGCTAGGTAGGTGAACATACGCCCATCAACATCCCTGATTTTTCTTGTTCTAAGTAAGTTGGGAATAGAATTATCCAAATGCTCATCTAAGACTGTTCTATTATTCGCACAATAAAATAGTTTATGACTAGAGTTTTCTGCATTGTAGTACTTTATTCCCTTGATAAAAAAATCTTGTTCTCTAATTGATATTTTATCTTCGTCAATAAAGGTTTCAAGGTTGTCAGTGAAATAATCATTTAAAACAAAATTATCATCACCATCTGTTAATTTTATTTCAGGTGCTTTATTAACTGCAAAATAAGATATACAGTGTTCTAAAATACTTTTACCGATTTTATCAATAGACTGAGGTCAGTTCTTTCTATAGGGCGATAGAAAATTCTCCAAATTAACTTTCGTTAATGATTGATTATATTCATCTTCTTTTAGTTCTATAAAAGATACCTGCTCAACTCCGTTATTGTGGAAATTTAGAATTAAATTTCTCTTATAAAATTTATTGTTTTCAAGATAAACACTTTCAACTGAAACATTAGCAAAAGCTTTCAGCCATAAAAGTCTACCAATACCTTTTGAGCCTCTACTTTTTTTGTATTCAGTATCATAAGTACGAAAGGACTTGAAATTATCTTCATCAAATCCGATACCATTATCGATAATAGAAAATCCAGTTATTTTTGACAAAATTCCATTATCTACAATCCCTGTCTGCTCAACCTCTCTGATAATTTTTATCTCAACAAAGCCATTAGTGATATTTTTATCTTCAATAGCATGGATAGAGTTTACTACAGCTTCAAACAAAGGAAGCAACGGTTTCTTTTCAGATAAAGATATATTATTTTTGACTCTACCTTCTAAATTTGAGTCCATAGTTTATGATGATTAAATCTATCTATTAGGTTCTATTGTACTACTAAGCTGCTCTGGCTTGTTATAAAGATATGCTTTAGATATTTGCGCTAGGTATCTTAATATCAAATTTCATATGTAGTGATTCTTTTATTGCGATCGCCTTACACCACTAAAAAAGTTACATTTGTTCTGTGAGCTTGATTTCAGTTACATTAATTGCAACTCAGAAAATAACAATCAGCAATTAACAAACAGTGACAGCAACTACTCTTAAGCCAATCCCTCAACTCGATTGGCAATGGCAGGGACATCATATTCGCTATACCGAAGCAGGAGCAGGCAAACCCTTATTTTTGATTCATGGTTTTGGTGCTTGTATTGGCCACTGGCAAAAAAATATCCCAGTCCTAGCGGAAGCTGGCTATAAGGTTTATGCGATCGATCTATTAGGCTTTGGAGCATCGGCTAAACCACCATTGGATTACACTCTCGACCTTTGGCAAGAACTGATTAAAGATTTTTGGCAAGAAAAAATCAATCAACCCACTGTGTTTGTAGGTAACTCCATCGGTGCGCTACTAAGTTTGATGCTGGCTACCAATCATCCTGAAATTAGTGCTGGTGCAGTATTGATTAACTGTGCTGGTGGCTTAAATCACCGTCCTGAAGAATTAAACCCTGTATTGGGCTTTGTGATGGGGACATTTACCAAGCTAGTAAGTTCGCCTTTGACTGGAAAAATTATTTTTAATGGTGTGCGCCAAAAAGGACGCATTCGCAATACCTTGTATCAAGTCTATCGCGATCGCAATGCAGTGACAGACGAACTAGTGGAGATGCTTTACGAGCCTTCTTGCGATCCTGGGGCGCAACAGGTGTTTGCATCTGTGTTGACTGCTCCTCCTGGGTTAAGCCCTAATGAACTCTTGCCCAATTTGCAACATCCTCTCTTAATTCTTTGGGGAGAAGACGATCCTTGGACCCCAATCAAGGGCGCAAAAATTTACCAAGATTTAGCAGCTAGCAATAATGATGTGGAGTTCTATCCTATTCCTACTGCTGGTCATTGCCCTCATGATGAAAAACCCGAAGTCGTTAATGAGCAAATTATCAACTGGCTTCAGAAATTTAGTTAGATACAGCAGAGATAATCCCCTCTTTTAGAGGGGCTAGAAAATACTACAAAACTCTCTTCAAAGCTGCCGACCAGGGAGCAAAATTAGCTTGAGCATATGCCTGCCCTTCTCCTGGTTCAAAGGTACAGTCGATCGCGCGATTAGCAATTAATTCTCCATAATCAGACCAAAAACCTACTGCCAAACCAGCACCAAAAGCTGCACCCTGCGCTGTGGCATCAAGAATTTGGGGACGCTCCACAGGTATGCCCAAGGCATCAGCTTGAAACTGCATCAAAAAATCATTTTTGGCTACGCCGCCATCTACCTTGAGTAAGGATACAGGCTGCTGACAATCCTGATTGACTGCCTCGATAACTTCCTTGACTTGATAAGCGATCGCTTCTAGAACAGCTCTGACCATATGGGCTTTGGTAACACCACCAGTAATCCCTAAAAACGCACCTCTAGCATTCATATTCCAGTGAGGAGCACCCAGACCACTCAATGCAGGTATAAAAAATACCCCATTACTATCCGTAACCAATTCAGCTAAAGTTTCAGTTTCTCCTGGATTTTGAATCAAACCAATACCGTCCCGTAACCACTGAATACAGGCTCCTGAGGTAAAGATGGCTCCTTCGAGAGCGTAGTTAGTTTGATTATCTTTGCTCCATGCCACCGTAGAAAGCAACTGTTGAGTAGATTTAGCAATGGTGGTTCCTGCCTGCGCGACCAGAAAACAGCCAGTACCATAGGTGCATTTTAATAAGCCAGGGCGATCGCATCCATGAGCAAACAAAGCAGCTTGTTGATCGCCAAAAATAGCAGTAACAGGAATCTCTCGATCTAAGATTTTGGCATTACCAAACAGCCCCATACTTGGCTTGATTGTAGGCATGATAGCTTCAGGAATCCCAAACAAATCCAGTAGTTCTTGATCCCAGTTACCAGTTTCTAAATTCATCAACATTGTTCGGCTGGCATTACTACTATCAGTAGCGTGAACTTTACCACCCGTTAGGTTCCAAAGCAGCCAACTATCGACCGTCCCCGCAATGACATTATCCCAATTAGTATCAGGCTTATTGGCTTTGACCCAATCAATCAACCAAGCTAGTTTAGTAGCCGAAAAATAAGCATCGAGAATTAAGCCAGTTTTTTGTTGAATTAGTTCTGCTTTGCCTGCTGCTTTTAAGCGATCGCACATTGCTGCGGTACGTCTATCCTGCCAAACTATAGCTTTGTGGAGAGGTTGCCCTGTAGTTCTATCCCAAAGCAGACAAGTTTCTCTCTGAACAGTTAAACCAATAGCAGCAATTTCAGCAGCGTTAACTTTACTAACTGCTTCTTGAATACAGGTGCTAACATCTTGCCAAATCTCTAATGCATCGTGTTCTAACCATCCAGGCTGGGGATAATGCTGGGTTAACTCTTGATAAGCCTGGGAAACAACTTTCCCCTCTCGGTTAAATAAGATAGCTCTGTTGCCTGTGGTTCCCAAGTCGAGAGCCAGGATATAGTTAGATGTTGCGGTCACTGTTTATCCTGTCTGAGTTCTGCACCTTACTTTTAGGTTTAGCAGATTGCTCCTAAAGCAGATTCCTTTTTAATCTTTCTTTTTATACAGAATTGTCCACATGGGATCACTTTCCTACTTTGAACTTGGTTTTGTGTAATTGATTTGTAGCTAGGGTCTCAAGTTTCTCAAAAACAATGACCGATTAAGTCACTTACTAACAAAATGGTTTTTAACCTGTGGGCTCTAGCTCTGCAAGAACCTTTCCCTGAGGTTAGTAGACTCTATCTTGGCAAATAAAATTAAATAGTAATTCTCAAATTTGTAAATTATTGACTTCAACCTACTTTGTAGGCTCCTCAAGGCTTATGATTATGATGTAGTCTCCCGACTCGGCCACCGCCAAAACCTTTGCATAAGTAGATGGATAGCGCTTTTCAAAAACCAGCTAAAATTCTCATCGTTGACGATCAACCCCATAATCTTCGTCTATTATCAGAAATTCTAGTAGAGCGAGGCTATGAAGTACGGAAAGCAATTAACGGCTCTACAGCTTTTATGGGATTAAAAACATTTATCCCAGACTTAATTTTGTTAGATATTCATCTGCCAGAAATAGATGGCTATGAAATCTGCCAACAGCTAAAAAGCGATTGCCAGACTAAACAAATCCCGATAATTTTCTTGAGTGCTTCTAATGAAGTAGAGTTTAAAGTTAAAGCATTTGAGGTAGGCGGTGTAGACTACATCACTAAACCGTTTCAGGTAGCTGAAGTATGCGCCAGGGTTGCTACTCAGATTAAAGTTGGGCAGTACAACAAGATGCGGGAAAAGCTATCTCGGGCTATTGTTCACGATCTGAAAAATCCGCTATCCCTAATTACATTTGCTAGTAGTTCACTAATCCAGAAAGCATCTCTCACAGACAAAAACTTGACTACCCTAAAAACCATCAATGCTTCAGCAGAGCGACTGGATTCTATGCTCAACGACATGCTAATGGTTACTAAGATTGATGCAGGTCGTTTAGTGCTTCATAAAACAAGCATCAAACTTGACCAATTAATTTCAACCACCTTGGAGCGGTTCACAGTGGCTACCGAGGCTAAAAATATCTCCTTAAGCAGTCAAATCGCCACTGTAGATAACGAGATTTTCGCGGATGTTAGTTTATTACAGAGAACCATTGAAAACCTGCTGAGCAATGCTCTCAAGTTTTCTACTCCCAACAGCACGATCAAAATTGAGGTTACTTCTCAAGCAAAATCATCTGGCACTTCTTCAACCATCATCAAAGTCTTAGATGAAGGCATAGGGATCAAACAAGAACTGAAGTCGCAAATTTTTGAGCCTTACGAAACAGGAGACTATATCCAAGACGTTCCACAAATTGGTTTGGGCTTAAGCTTTTGCAAAATGGTAGCAGAAGCTCATGGAGGGAAAATTTCAGTTGAAGATAATCAACCTCTAGGCACAGTCTTTATCATTGAGCTTCCTTAGATTTTTATCTCTGTGATTTTTAGATGTTTAAACTGCAAGAGCCAGTACCAAAAAAAAGGCAGTTCTAATCTCAGGGAATTCTTAGACACAATTCAGTGAGATTTGGGTCTACATCGTCATCATAATTTCGAGAGGAAAACACAAAACGAATTGAGACGATGACAGTGCAGACTTATAACCAACTTTTCCAACCCAACTCGTTAGATATCGATCCCACAAATTGTAATCAATTATCTACTGAGCAGTATTCTCTAGAGATAATTAACCTTGCTGTGGAGAAATTTGGAGAAAGGCTAGTAATGAGTACTAGCTTTGGTATTCAATCTGCGGTGATGCTGCATTTAGCTACTCAGGTTTATCCTGATATTCCTGTTATTTGGACTGATACGGGATACCTACCTCAAGAAACCTATCATTTTGCTGAACAGTTAACGGAAAAGCTCAATTTAAACCTGAAAGTTTATCAGTCTTCTATTAGTCCAGCACGTATGGAAGCAACATATGGCAAGCTCTGGGAAAGAGAAGAGTTAGCAGCTCTCAACCTCTACGATCGCATGCGTAAAGTAGAACCCATGCAAAGGGCTCTCAAAGAACTAAAAGCTACTGCTTGGTTAGCTGGACTACGCAAAGAACAGACTCAACATCGCAAGACCCTCAGTGTAGTTCACCAACACCATAACTATTACAAAATTCATCCCATTCTTAATTGGACGACTCAGGATGTTTGGGACTATCTAAAGGCTCATAATTTACCTCATCATCCTTTATTCGAGCAAGGTTATCGCACAGTGGGAGATGCCCACTCTAGTCGCCCGATGAATGCTCAAGACACTGATGAAAGAGCTACTCGTTTTCAAGGATTGAAACAAGAATGTGGACTGCATCTAGAACCACAGCCTGTACCTAGTAATACTTACTAAAACTAATATTCAAACTCAGAAAATCTGTCGCTACATTAATTAGCTAATAGTCAAACAATGGTAATAAGCTCACAAACAACTAATAAAAAAGCTGCCCAGAAACCTAGGTTATCTAGGATAGAAGGAATCAAAGAACGTAGTAATTTCTTGCGTGAGCCTCTACTAACTCAATTACAGGAAGATACAACTCACTTTAGTGAGGACGCAGTCCAAATCCTTAAATTTCACGGTTCTTATCAGCAAGACAATCGCGACAATCGTGTCAAAGGTCAGGAAAAAGACCATCGGATGATGCTAAGGACTAGTTCTCCTGGAGGGTTTATTCCGCCAGAACTATACTTGGCGATGGATTTACTTTCTGAAGAATATGGGAATCAGACTCTCAGAGCTACCACCAGACAAGCTTGGCAAATGCATGGCATTCTCAAGCAAGATCTCAAAATTGTGGTTTCAAATATTATCCGTAATATGGGGTCAACATTGGGAGCTTGTGGCGATCTCAATCGGAATGTAATGGCACCTCCTGCCCCCTACAAAAATAAACCTGAATATCAGTATGCTTGGGAATATGCCAACAAAGTGGCTAGTCTTCTCAGTCCTCAAACAGGAGCTTATTACGAAATTTGGCTAGATGGCGAAAAAATCGTTAGTGGAGAAGAAGACCCAGAAGTAAAAGCTGCTAGAGATCGCAATTCTCATGGAACCAATATCGTTAACAGTGTAGAACCTATATATGGCGATCGCTATTTACCCAAAAAATTCAAGTGTTGTGTGACAGTTCCAGGGGACAACTCAGTAGATGTCTATACTCACGACATTAGTCTAGTAGTCATGGTTAACGAAGCTCAAGAACTAGAAGGATTTAATGTTCTTGTGGGTGGTGGGATGGGTCGCACCCATAACAAAGAAGAAACATTTGCTCGTACTAGTGATTCCCTTGGTTATGTTGCCAAAGAGGATCTTTATGACCTCATCAAAGCAATTGTTGCTACTCAACGAGATTACGGCGATCGCTTTAACCGCAGACATTCCCGGATAAAATATCTGATTCATGATTGGGGTCTCGCCAAGTTCAAAGAAATAGTGGAATCTTATTCTGGCAAATCAATTGATCCCGCTAAAACACTTCCTGAATGGAAATACCAGGACTATTTAGGTTGGCACGAACAAGGAGATGGCAAACTTTTTGTGGGAATCATGGTAGAAAGTGGACGAGTTAAAAATACGGGTAACTTCCAGCTCAAAACTGCTTTGCACCGAGTAGTCCAAAAATTCAACTTACCCATGCGCTTAACACCCAACCAGAATATTATTCTCTATGATATTGAGCCTAATGATCAAGAAGCGATCGCGACAATCTTTCAAGAGTATGGTGTTGAATTAAACCTTACAAAAATAGATCCGTTAGTCCGCTATGCAATGGCTTGCCCAGCTCTCCCTTTATGTGGTTTAGCCGTTACCGAATCAGAAAGAGTAATCTCGGAAATTCTCAATCGGATTCGAGCTTTGTTAACCAAGCTAGATCTAAACGAACAAAATTTAGTTATTCGCATGACAGGTTGTCCCAATGGTTGCGCTCGTCCCTACATGGCAGAATTAGGCTTTGTCGGCAGTGCTCCTGACACCTATCAGGTTTGGCTCGGGGGAACTCCAGATCAAACTCAACTGGCTCGACCCTATACCCAAAAACTCCATATCGATAATTTGGAAGAGTTTTTAACCCCCTTGTTTGTTTACTTCAAATACAATCGCAAATTTGAGGAAAGCTTCGGGGCATTTTGCAATCGAATCGGCTTTGAAGAGCTACAGCGATTTTCAGAACAAATAGACCTCAATTCTTAGCTTACTCAAGCTTCTTTCAATATTTCTAAATTAAGTATTTAAACATTCAGAATTGTCATTTAGAGTTCTCAGTTCGGAGAAAAAACCATGAAACCCAAAGTAGAAATCTATACCTGGAGTACTTGTCCCTATAGTCAAAAAGCCAAAAAACTACTAGCGCAAAGAAATATCGAGTTTATCGAACACTGTATTGATGGAGATGATGACGCGAGAAATGACATGAGCATCCGAGCTAGCGGCAGCAGTACTTTGCCTCAAGTCTTTATTAACAATAGACACATTGGTGGTTGTGGCGATCTGCACATCATTGATGAGATTGGCACCCTCGAAGAAATACTACGTTTTGGGGAACCAAATAAACAAGTCGCGATCGCTCCCGAAGCTGAACTACAACAATTAGCGATCGTGGAAATTTATACCTGGAGTACCTGTCCCTATAGCCAAAAAGCCAAAGCTTTATTGCAAGAAAAAAACGTTAAATACATTGAGTACTGTATTGACGGTAATGATGTTGCCAGAAAAGCCATGACAAACAGGGCAAACGGACGCAATACTTTACCGCAAATTTTCATTAATTCCCGTGCCATTGGTGGCTGCGACGATCTGCACATCTTGAATGATATTGGCAGTTTAGAGGAACTACTCTACTCCGACGAAAAATCTCACAAAGATACTGCAATTTTATCTAAGTGCTAATCTTCCACATTTAGGAATTTTGCAAATTTTCCAAACTAACTACCTCAAAAGTTAGATATCAAAATTTATCAATCATCATCCATAAGGACATACAGCAGGACATACTCCTAAAGCTATCCGTATTGAATGTCGTCAACTTGAAAATCGCATCTCAGAAATCCCAAGCCATCAAAATTTCCAATTCGCATTTAGCAAGTCAAATATCTGTTTGAAGCAATAACTAATTCCCCATTACTGAAACCAAACCTTAACTTAAGCGATCGCATTAACAAAAAAACCATCCAGCAACCTAAAAAATCATGGAAATTATCATGAAGGCACCTGCCTCCCTAGAGACAGAACTCAAAATCAGTCAAATCCAGCAACAATATACCCAACAAAGTCCCCAAAATATCTTGCGCTTAATTTTTTCCAAGTTTAAGCAACTGCCAATCTTTTTTAGCGGGGCAGAAGATGTGGTGCTCATTGATATGGCAACTAAAATCACCAATAATGTGCAGGTTTTTGTGGTTGATACAGGCAGGCTTCCTCCTGAAACCTATGAGTTTATCGAAAGAGTTAGAAAGCATTACAACCTCAAAATAGAAATGCTCTTGCCTAACACGCAAAAGGTGGCTGAGTTGGTTAATACCAAAGGTCTATTTAGCTTTTATGAAGACGGCCATCAAGAATGTTGTGCAGTGCGCAAGGTTCAACCTTTACGTCGCCAACTTACCAACATGCATGTTTGGATTACAGGACAAAGACAAGATCAAAACCCATCTACCCGTAAGGAGCTACCGATTATCGAGCTTGATCGCACCTTCTCCACTAAAGAAAATACTTTAATTAAGTTTAATCCTTTAGCTAATTGGTCTAGTGATTTGGTTTGGAAATATATTCGCTATCATCAGGTTCCTTATAACGAGCTACACGATCGCGGTTTTACCAGTATTGGCTGTCAACCCTGTACCAAGGCTATCACTCCTAACCAAGCAGAAAGAGCAGGACGTTGGTGGTGGGAACGAGACAAATTAAAAGAGTCGGGAATCCATGGTGAAAATCTGATTAGGGCACAACAGAAATCCCATAAGGCTGATCATTAATTTGGAATTAATCCAAATCTTATAGATAGCTTAGTTCAAGCTATTTTTTAAACTAATTTAACTCTAGATGGTAACCGAATAATGACTAGTAAAGTAGCAATATACACTTGGAGTAATTGTATTTATAGTCAGAAGGCGAAAGCCTTACTTCAACAAAAGCAAGTAAAGTATATTGAGTACTGCATTGATAGTGATGAAAAAGCCAGAAAGTTAATGAGCATGAGAACCAATGGCAAAAGTACATTACCTCAGATTTTTGTTAATAATTCTCATATCGGTGGCTATAAAGATCTCTACTTTTTAGGTGAGTTAGGTACTTTAGATGAGATGTTAGATTTTGGCAAAGTAACTTCCTTAAGAGTAGATGATACATTTTTTCTGTAATTATCTATAAACTGAGAATTTGCTGAGAGACAAACTAACTTTTTTTTGGTAGTAATTCAGGTAATTTTGGGTAAAAAAGGGGAATATAGTTTCACGGTAACAACCGACACACAAATAAAGTAACCAAAACGTGTTTCACAAATCCACTGAGAAGTTTACTCATTATCCAAATAATGAATTTGTTAACTGAGGATCAACCTAAAAGCTCTGGAATGACTTTAGCTTATCAACATCAATTAGAGGCAGCGCCATTTTTTATGGTAGAGAGAGAATATGGCTCAATAGAGTTTTATACAGATCATTTAAGTTTCTTTCAAGAAGTTTTAAATTATCCACTTACCGAGCCAGAAAATAACGATAAAGCCATAAATTCAAGCCAAGATTTAGATTTTTCATCTAATAGGAAATAGCAGACAATGGCCAGTACTATTTAGTAGTTAATCTTTTGGCATGACTATTTTTTTAACAGTTATTTTAGTCAATGGTTGAATTTAGATTAGGATATGGATGCCCAATCAGCAAGACACATATTGGGAAATTATTTAGGAGCAATCAATGAAAATTTTAATGGTCGAAGATGAGGTTGAAATTGCTCAAACTGTAAAGATGGAACTGGAAGAGCAAGATTACGAGGTCAGTGTCGCTTATGACGGATTGACTGGGCTAACCATGGCCAGAGAAACCGATTTTGAGTTGATTTTACTGGACTGGATGTTGCCAGGCCTCACCGGAGTTGAAATTTGCAGACGTTTGCGCCAAACCAAAAATAGGGTACCAGTTATTTTCGTCACAGCACAAGATACTATTAGCGATCGCGTTAAGGGCTTAGATGCAGGGGCAGACGACTATTTGATCAAGCCTTTCAGTATGGAAGAGTTAATGGCCAGAGTAAGAGCCAACTTAAGACGTACTCCCCCAAAAAATAAACACGCTTTAGAGTTTGCTGACTTGAAGCTAGATTTACTAACTCGTAAAGTCTACAGAGGAGAACGTGAAATCGAATTAACAAATAAAGAATTTAAACTTCTCGAATACTTTATGACTAATCCTCGACATACCTTATCTCGTCAACAGATTCTGGATCATGTTTGGAACTATGATTTTCCAGGTAGCAACAAGATTGTCGAAGCGCACGTCAGACATTTGCGCCAAAAGCTCGAAAAAAAACAAGAAAATCGCATTATCCACACTGTTAGAGGCGTTGGCTATGTCCTCAGAGAATAAACAAACTAGTTTTCGATCTTAGCAAGCTCTCTATCCTCTACCGACTATATCTAATCTCTATTGTAGAAGTATATAATTCAAGAAGTACCTCTACTTCCAACCATAAACATATATTCAGGGGTTAATTCCCTTCAAACTTAGAATTCATTAGAGAAAATAATTTTAAAATAGTTTTTAGAGATTTATATATTTGCCTGAGAGATAGTTCTAGAAAATGCAAAATGAAGATTAAATTAGCTTTAAAACAAAAATTCAATCTGCTACTTATTCTGATTTTTTTGCTAGGAACTCTTTTTAGTAGCTTTGCTTTGTCGCAAGTTTTTCATAAACATGCTGAGTACAAGCTGACAGACAAGGGCAAAATTTTGATGCAAATGATCGAAGAATTTCGTAACTATACAAACAATAATTTTCTGAGCTTATATCAAGAAAGTATGTATAAAGACGAAGATTTTCGTGTCTCCTTTATTCCAGCTTATGCAGCAAAAAAGGTATTTGCAGATTTCAAAAAAATGCCTGATTTTCAGGATTATAAATATAAAGAGGCAACTAAAAAACCGACAAATCTAGATGATAAAGCTAATTTATTTGAAGAAGATCTGATTAAGCAATTTTCTAAAAATGATAGCCTGAAAACTTTATCTGGCTATGTTAGTCAGTCAGGACAAGACTTTTACTATGTGAGCCGTCCT
>CAZSEZ010000115.1:0-12129 GCA_964606015.1 uncultured bacterium | reverse complement strand
TTGGAGTGATAGATACATCATGGCAGAAACTTATTTACTAGATAAACTAAAATCCGTAGAGCAAACTTTTGATGAGTTAACCAGGCGTTTAGGTGATCCCGATATTGCTACCAATCCCGACGAATTACAAAAAGTAGCAAAAGCCCGCTCTTCTCTAGAGGAGACGGTAAATACCTATCACGAATGGAAACAAGTAACTGAGGAACTCGAAGAAGCCAAGGAGATTCTCAAGGAATCGGCTAGTGATCCTGAGATGAAAGAAATGGCAGCATTGGAGGTAGAGGAGCTAGAAACCAAGGTTCCTCAGTTAGAAGATCGTCTCAAAATATTATTGTTACCCCGCGATCCTAATGATGACAAAAACATCATGCTAGAAATTCGGGCAGGAACTGGAGGAGATGAAGCCAGCATCTGGGCCGGGGATCTAGTTAGGATGTATACCCGCTATGCAGAAACCCAGAGCTGGGCAGTTAAACTACTGAGCGAATCTGCTGCGGATATGGGCGGTTTTAAAGAAGCTATCTTAGAAATTCAGGGAAATTCTGTTTATAGTAAGCTCAAGTTTGAAGCTGGGGTACACAGAGTTCAGAGAGTTCCCGTAACTGAAGCTGGAGGAAGAGTTCATACCTCTACTGCAACAGTAGCAATCATGCCTGAAGTAGACGATGTAGAAGTCAAAATCGATCCAAAAGACATTGAGATGAAGACCGCTCGTTCTGGCGGAGCCGGGGGGCAGAATGTCAACAAAGTAGAAACAGCAGTAGATTTAATTCACAAACCTACAGGTATTCGGATTTTCTGTACAGAAGAGCGATCGCAATTACAAAACCGCGAACGAGCCATGCAAATTCTTAGAGCCAAGCTTTATGAAATTCAGCTAGCGGAACAACAAGCAGAAGTAACCTCAATGAGGCGTTCGCAAGTTGGTACGGGAGCAAGATCAGAGAAAATCCGCACCTACAATTACAAGGACAATCGGATTACAGATCATCGTCTAGGGCAAAACTTTACTTTGGCTAATTCTCTAGAGGGGGATATCGATAACCTCATCGAGTCTTGTATTTCCAGAGACCAACAAGAAAGATTAGCTGAGTTGGCAAATTCTCCTGATACTGCGGAGGGTATCTAAGATCAAGAGAATGAGTTTGCTAGAAAAGAGGGCAAATTCAATACAGCCCTCCTTAACCAGTTCATTTTATTAGTTCTAATTTTAGACAAACAATCTCAGCATTCATTTACTCTAGGCTTCGAAGACTACCTTCAAATTCCCTCGTTTATTGGCTACACGACAAGCAGTAGTACTACCAGAACGCTCAAATTCTAAATCAAGCATCGTCGAACCAATCTGCAAATTTGCCAAACGCAATGAGCTAATAGAGGTTGGCAGAGAAGGATTAACAATACGGACGCAGTTATTAGCTGCATCAGGAATAATATTAATCGCCACTTGTAATAACTGATAAAGAGTTCCAGTGGCCCAGGCTTGAGGCGAACAAGCAACAGGATATCGCACGGGAGTACTTTCAGGGGTGCGTTTGTAGCCACAAAATAGTTCCGGTGGACGTTGATATTCCTGTTCCAAAGTCATATCGAAAATACTTTGAGCCACTTCTAACGTTTGATCGGTTAGACCTAAAGAACGTAGTCCCAAAGCAATAATACTATTATCATGAGGCCAAACAGAACCTACATGATAGCCCATGGGGTTATAGGCAGGTGAGCGATCGCTTAATGTCCTAATTCCCCAACCACTAAACATGTCAGGCGCACGAAGCCTTTCTGCCACACTAGTAGCTTTTTCTCCTTCGAGTATACCCATTGCCAAACAGTGACCTGGATTGGAGGTAATACTATCTACTGGTTTACCATTGCCATCTAAAGCCAAAGCACAGTAGTCAAGATCGGCAAGCCAAAAATCTTTATTAAAGCGACTCTTGAGCTCTTGAGCTTCACGGTACCATTTTTCTGCCAAATCCAATCTTCGCATCATCTTAGCAATTTCGCTGAGACGAATTTTTGCGCCATAAACATAACCTTGAACTTCGCACAAACTAATCGAGCCCTGGGCTAATTCTCCCTTGCGATCAACAATACAATCACCAGAATCTTTCCAGCCTTGATTACTCAACCCTCCACTAGAACGTCGATAATAAGGTAGATAACCTGTTTGCTGGCAATGAAGATCGATCCACCCCATGGCTGCCAGAGCAGAGTCCCATAGTTGCTCAATAGTTTGGCGATCACCAGTCCAAGCATAGTACTCGGCATAGAGAATCAACCATAGAGGTGTTGCATCAACTGTCCCGTAATAAGGTGTGTGAGGAATTTCGCCACAACGAGCCATCTCCCCTAGCCGCAACTCGTGCAAAATTTTACCAGGAGCTTCTTCACGCCAGTCATCATTGGATTGGCCTTGATAGCGAGCTAAAATCGCCAAGGTATCTTTAGCGATATTGGGATCGAGGATTAAAGTTTGCCAAGCAGCAATAATTGAGTCTCTACCAAACAAAGTAGAAAACCAAGGTATCCCCGCAGAAAGAGCTTTTTTATCACCAAAACTTTGTCTAAGAAGATAGATATCTTGTTCCGCTCTAGCAATTAAACGATTAAAAGTATTACTATCAGAGCGAACTTCAGTTGCTGTTTCTTGCCATTGTTCTAACTGAATAGATTCTGCAGCTTTTGCTTGAGCCAGAGTTATCGGAACACCTTCACGAGAAACCGAGCGATTATTGGTAAACATCTGTACTCGATAACCCAGATTAATCGTTTGATGGGGTTGCAAGGTTAAATTCCAAACCGCAGTATATCCCTTGTGTTGGTCTGGAATACGCTCCGAAAACTGAATCCGAGATTCCATTACTGCCCCATCCACACCTCGATAGGCAATATTCATCATAGATAGGGATTTTTGGCGATCACTAGTAGAAGAATCTTCCTCAACCAACACCATCATTTGCCCTCTAGCATCCCTTTCCCTACCTCTAACCTCAAATAAATCAGCATAATCGGCATCAAAGCTAACACTAAGTTCAAAACTAACCAAACTCGTACGGTAGTTAGTAATTGTTAGCTGTTCAAACAAACCACCACTAATAGCAATTTCACGCTCAATGCCAATGGTTTCTGGCAAAATTCCCTTTTCTTCTAAATAAGGATTCGCACAAAGAGCTGCCAAAACAAAACCGCGATTAGCATTGCTGCTGAGTAAGATTGGCAGTTGGCCATCTATCTGTAGCTCTAGACGACTCAAAAAGCGAGTATCTCGGCAAAACAATCCCAAAGTATTGATCTTCTGTCCTGGAGCACAGCCTGAAATATTACCCAGAGTATCTGTCACCAAAAAAACATCATCATCTTTGAGAGTCAATATAGGAATTCTTGGCTCATCCTTAACGCAAGGCCATTGAGGCAATATAGGAGCATTTGTCGAAACAAAAGTTTTACCGTCAAGTTCGAGTGATTCTGTCATAGCAAATTAGCTGTTGAAGTTTGAACTAAATGAACGAGGCTTTGCCAAACGGTAATGACTGGAGAATATAAAAACAATCTGCATTGAGAATTAATTTATATTTGCCAACTTTGTTTTTCGTTACTAACCATCACATTTCAGCAATGCTCTTAATTTAGTACTGATCGACATATAAATCCAATATAGCGCGAACAAAAAAAAAATAACTCCAATGCCCAGAAGCCTTATTAGACAGGGATTCAAGTTATTTTAAATAAGGTTATAACTACCTTACATAGAGAATAATTTTAGTTAAAAAGCAATTAAGGTATTTGAATATTCCTTAAGCTTTCTATACGTTTTGTTCAGCTAACAATACCAAGCAAAGCACGCTAGCTCATTACAACCTTTTTAACATGACCATTACGAGAAAATTGCTGCTCTACTAGCTTCTGGTAAATCTCTTCATAACCGTCGACCATGCGCTTAACACTAAAGTTAGCCACGACATGTTCTCTACAAGTATGACGTTGGATCAAATTGATACGATCTAAAACTGAAACACATTGATCGACGTTTTCACACAAAAATCCAGTCTTACCGTCTTCAATAACTTCTGGAGTAGATCCCATAGACATTGCAATGACAGGAGTTCCTAAAACCATCGATTCTGCCATAACCAAACCAAATGGTTCTGACCAAGTAATGGGGAATAGAGTTGCTACCGCACCACCCATAAGCTGACACTTCTGTTCATGGTTCGCCTCGCCAAGAAACTCGATCTGCTTGCCATCTATATGAGGCTTAACTTCTTTTTCATAAAACTCGACATCTACAGAATCAACTTTCCCTGCCATTTTTAGATGCCAGCCAGTACGCTTAGCAATCTCAATAGCTAAATGGGGACCTTTCTGCGGAGAAATACGCCCTAAAAAAGCCAGATAAGGTGACTCATCTGGCTTAGAGAAAAAGGGGAAAATCTCAGTATTAATCCCGTTATAAACTGTTGCTACATAATTAAGATCCAAATCCTTCCGTCTTTGAGAATCAGAGATACTAACGAAATTTTGTCGCTTAGCATCGCGCCATAACGGTTCCAAGTGATTAGGAATGATCCCATGAGTAGTATGAACCACAGGAGTCTTGACGAAATCTACATAGGAAAAGGAAGCAACATCCATATGACAGTGAATCAGATCAAAGTCAGCCGCTTGTCGAAAAACTCGTTTAAGCTGAAGAGTCTCAAAAACCTGAACCTCTGGATTGTGGCAACCCAAACCTAAAGCTCGTAATGACTTTTCCGAACACGCTTCCAGTTCTGCTGCAGTCTGGGAATCTCCAGAAGCGAATAAGACAACCTCATGACCACGACGTACTAGTTCTTCAGTTAGCAAACTTACTACCAATTCAGTACCACCATAGGCTGGGGGAGGAACTTGTTCCCACAAAGGTGCGATCTGAGCGATCCGCATCTATAATAACCTCCTAGTCAAAATAGTTAAATAAAGTAAGAATGTAAAAAAATTATTGAAACCCCAGTATTAATACCTAGTGTCAATACTTTATTTAAAACTTACTTTTCTGGCTGTCTAGGATAATTAAACATTTTCTTTATTTTTCTTTTACATTTCCCACACACATTCTTTGTATGTATGTAGGAAGTACGCTTACATCGTGTACCTAACTAGCTAAAGTAAAATTTTTTTTACCTACATCAAGGGTTGACAATGCCACTATTTCAGGTAATAATGCTATACAGCGAATCAAACAGTTCGCGGGTGTAGCTCAGTGGTAGAGCGTCACCTTGCCAAGGTGAATGTCGCGCGTTCGAATCGCGTCACCCGCTTATAGTGCGGATAGGGGTCTAACTTTAATACTATTAACCTTAGTAATCCGTAAGCTTGGTATGCCAACCTCCATTGTCATTGAAGGTTGTGACTGAAGCATATGGTGCAGGTTATTGGTCTATGAAATTCTAGAATGTATGGCTCAGGACTAGTATCTAGCTAGCTAATCGGAATTTAATCAGTAGCTAGCCAATACGCTTCTCCAGAGAAGATAAATAGAATAATATTTTCTCACTTGCTAGATAATGTCGAGGTGAGTTGAGGGGAACTCTTTATATTCGCTCTTTCACCACCTAAACCGTTGTAATATCTTTTTCTTTCGTAGCTAGAAGACTGTCTATTTTCTTGGTGAATGAATCAGTGATCTTTTGAACCTCACTTTGCAGATCACGAGATTCATCTTCCGAAATATCGCTACTTTTCTCTTCTTTGCGAATTGAATCAATAGCATCACGACGAATATTACGCAGGGCAACCTTGCCTTCTTCTGCCAACTTTCCTGCCATTTTAACTAAATCCTTACGTCGCTCTTTGGTTAGAGGAGGAATGTTCAATCGGATATTAGTTCCATCATTATTAGGGGTCAAACCCAAGTCGGACATTGAAATTGCCTTCTCAATTTGAGCCATACTTCCCTTGTCATATGCCTGAATCATAATAGTAGTAGAGTCAGGGGTCGAAATATTAGCTAAAGCGTTTAAAGGAGTATCTGTCCCATAATATTCCACGGTTACCCTATCCAGTAGAGAAGTACTAGCGCGACCTGTTCTGATAGTGTTAAAAGACCTTTGAGTTGCGTCAATTGTCTTTTGCATATTCTCTTTAACATCACTTAATTTCACAATTCCCTCCTACAATAGTCCCGATAGGTTCACCTTTAAGAGCACTAGTAATATTACCTTTTACCAAAAGATTAAAAACAGCAATAGGAATACTATTTTCTTTACACAAAGCGATCGCAGTACTGTCCATTACTTTCAATTCGTTAGCCAAAACATGATTGTAAGTTAGGCTTTGGTAAAGATGAGCCTCTGGATTTTGCTTGGGATCAGAGTCATAAACACCATCTACCTTAGTCGCTTTGAAGATGATCTCAGCGTCAATTTCTGCTGCTCTTAAGGCTGCTGTTGTATCAGTTGTAAAGAAAGGGTTGCCAGAACCCGCACCAAAGATGACTACTCTCCCACGTTCAAGATGACGGATCGCTCGACGACGAATATAGGGTTCAGCTACTTCTTGCATTGCGATCGCAGTTTGTACCCTAGTCGGAGTCTCAATTTGTTCTAGAGCATCTTGTAAAGTCATCGCATTCATGACGGTAGCAATCATGCCAACATAGTCAGCAGTGGCTCGATCCATTCCTGCAGCTGAGGCTTTGAGTCCACGGAAAATATTTCCCCCACCAACTACAATAGCGACTTGTACACCACTTTTAACTACTTCTCCAATTTCCTGAGCAATATCAGCAACTATTTTAGGATCGATGCCATATCCTAAATTTCCCATCAAAGCTTCGCCACTTAGTTTTAATAAAACTCTCTGGTAACTCATTCTCTGGAATAATAACCTCGATCTTGTTTTGCCTCCCCATAAGATAGCAGCTTTATTGAATATAAGAAAGCAACTACCACAGCAAAACAAGCACACTATTTAATAGACAGCTTTTAGGGAAAATCCTACTCCGATCTAGACACAATTACTAAGTATGGGAATAGACAAAATGAACAAAAAAAACTGCTGTAGAGTCATTAATTAACTACAACAGGCTTAGATATACAGCTTTATCGTAAAGACTTTAATGCCCTAATAGTTTCTTAGAGAACAATTCTAGTTTCCAGATACTGTCCGATGGTAATTTCCTGTTGTGCGCGAGAGATTACAGTTTGCCTAGTACGATAACTACTTCCAATTAACTTTACTTCCTCTTCGAACGAAGAGCCCTGATACTCGGTGCATAAACAAAGTGTATCGGGATTAGTGAAAGAGTAAGTGGCAATGACTGGCTTGGTAGTGGCAAAACCGCGGTCGCGATACATTTTATTCCCTGCAATACCAAATGTCGTCGTACCATTAGAAGCTTTACGATTACGGTTGGTGTAATTACTTTCCCAAGTCACCTTTGTCCCACACACCAAATCTTCTGGATTTGCCAATTGGTGTAGTTTCCCTAATTCTATTAGCTCGCCTGTACCTTGCTCTAAATACTCAACAGTCAAAATACTTTCTACTTCCTGAGGCTCTGTTTCTTGATTGAGCATGTAGTAACGTCGTTGAGATTTCCATTTACCTTGCGAACGCAAAAAATATTCAACGGCTAGAGATTCAATGCTTGTTATATCTATTGATGGGATGGATAGCATTCAGAGGCGACCTATCTAATTTTTCTATACATACTAACTAAACCGTGTAAAGCCTATAAGACTCTTACTCATATTTCTTAATATAGCATGACAGAATTTTCCCCGGGTGTTCGCCAGCAACAATTTTTCTTATTCTGACTTTTTAATTCTCTTGAAATAATTATTCCATTAAGCCATTCAAAGCAGCTGCCACTACTCGATGGTCTGGATCTTGTTTGAGTGCTCTAAGAGCTTTTTTTGCCGTAGGGTCATCAAACTGGGCTAATGATTGTGTTGCTCTGAGCCTAATTCGCCAAGCAGAGTTTTCAATTAAACTTAGTAGCTTTTCCATTGCGATAGTTTGATACTCACCATCACACAAAATCCCCAAGCAACCAATTGCCGTTTCTCTAACGCTATAATCTTCTCCCTCTAAACCAAGTAAAGCAACTTCTAACAATTCTTGAGGACAGTTTAGCTCGGCCATTGCTGCGAGGATACTATTGCGTACTAACCAGTTGTCATCTTGCTCGAACATTAAGCGAAGGTGAGACACTGCCACTTCACCATAATAAGAGAGAGAATTAGCTGCTTCAGCTCTGACATTAGGATCACGATCGCATTTGATGGTTTCTAACAAACAGGCAAAAGATTCAGCACTTTGTTTTTTCCCTAAACCCATTGCCACAAAAGAGCGAACCAAAAACTCACTATCATTTTTCTTACCAATCAGCAAAGGAACAGCTACTTCAGCATCGTAATGACGTAACTCTCTAACTGCGGTCATCCTCTTTTGTGGATCACTGTCTTGTAAGTAACTTCTGATTTGTTCAATGTCCATAAATTTAATGAGAAAAATTGCTTTTTACTTTACTTTACTTCACAATCTCCCCGATATTAAACAGGCTTTGGCAGGATAAATTACAAGTTTCTAAATCTATTCAATAGAACTGAGTCAACTATTCCAAAATAGAGATCGCCATTATGCTAAGTGAAAAAGCCAAAGAACTAATTAAAAAATCGCGTATTGTCAGCTTCCAAGATTGGGAACAAAACTATGACTCCGAGACATTAGCTATTTTTCAGCAAGCAGATGATGAAAGTCGCTATCTCACTGATGAAGATATCCAAATACTTCAAAGCAAACATCCTCAGCTCGGGGAATCTTTACAAAAAGTTGTAGTGTTACGAGATCGAGTAAATGAGATTATCAATGATGCCAGAGGAGAAGTTTTAGCCAGCTTTCCTGGAATTACCGAGGAAGGAGGAGGCTTGTACCCACCAATGAGAGCAGAAGCTTGTTGGCGAGATTTTTGGCATTTTTTACGCTGCATCACTTATGGCATTGCTGGGCAATCGGCCAACTACACCAGCAAAGAAGGTTTGGGCTACATGGAACAACTTTACCAAGAATTACAAGTACCGCTTGATGCTATGGTACTGGGCCTGAAAAATCTTAAAACCTACGGTCTCAAGCAATTCCCAGCAACAGAAACAGAAAAACTAAGCCCTTATTTTGATTGCTTAGTAACGGACATGGAGAAGTTTAGCAGCAAGTAGCAGCTTTTTTATACACAGGTATTGGCTTGATTGGCGTTAGCGATTTTTTTATCGATTGGCTGTTTGCTAGTTGCCCACTATGGCTAAGGTACAATCGATAGCTATAATGCTTGAATAATCGCTTTTAGCAAAAGGATTAAGGATCATTGTGCCCAAGCCCAAAGCAGGGATCATCTACAACGACGGCAAACCTGTAGCTCGTAAAATAGCCTCAGAAATCGAACTACAGTTAGCCGACCAAAATTGGGACGTTTGTCTTGCTAGTGGAGTGGGAGGGATTTTAGACTATTCAGCCCCTGGGAGTCCTCTATACAACACTCGCATTGAACAATTAGTTCCCCAAGATTTTACCCCGGACATGAAATTTGCCATTGTTCTGGGGGGAGATGGAACAGTCTTATCTGCTTGCCGGCAATTAGCTCCTTGCGGAATTCCTTTGCTTGCCATAAATACTGGCCATATGGGTTTTTTAACCGAAACTTATATCAACCAATTGCCTCAAGCAATAAATAAGTTATTAGTTGATGAATATGAAGTAGAAGAACGTACCATGCTGACGGTTAGTGTTTTTCGCCATCAAGCACTATTGTGGGAAGCCCTTTCGCTAAATGAAATGGTAGTCCATCGCGAACCCCTGACTAGCATGTGTCACTTTGAGGTACAAATAGGCAGACACGCACCAGTAGATGTGGCAGCAGATGGCATTATTATCTCTACTCCCACTGGCTCAACTGCCTACTCTCTTAGTGCAGGGGGTCCTGTGGTCACGCCAGAAGTACCCGTTTTACAACTAGCTCCAATCTGTCCTCACTCCCTAGCTTCTAGAGCTTTAGTTTTTAGCGATCGCGAAATGGTTAATGTTGTCCCAGCCACGCCCAATCAAATGGTTATGGTCGTAGATGGAAATGGTGGTTGTTATATTCTTCCCGGCGATCGGATCAATATCGCTAAGTCAAAATACGTAGCCAAATTTATTCGTTTACAGTCCCCAGAGTTTTTCCGCATCCTCAGAGAAAAACTAGGTTGGGGCCTACCTCACATTGCTAAACCAACATCAGTGGAACTGCCCTAGAAGAGTTGATGAGGCGCAGTTTCAAGAGCGCTCGTACTTAAATCACCAAGTTACTAAGTATTAAGCCTTTGACATTAGACATAAGATTTTTGATAACTGTTGAGTATTCAATACTCAAAGAATAAATCACCTAGAAGCTAGCCACTGATAAATGGACAATTACCGAGTTTTATTGATTGCGGACAAAGGTTTTGCTTTACCTGCAAGTCTAGATTTGCAACAAGCGGGTTATATACCAGTGTTAGAACCCGATGCAACTTGGGGATGGCAAAAATTTAGTGAAATAAAACCAGCAATGGTCATATTTGATCGGGAACTTTCGGGTAAGCATGGAATTGAATTTTGTCGCAAGGTACGAACCCAAAAATATCGTACACCGATCTTAATGTTAGTTAACCAGGAAACTATCGAAGAAAGAGTAGCTTGTTTAGAGTCTGGTGCAGATGACTATTTATTAAAGCCTTATAATCGGGAACGATTACTGAGTGTCCTACGTCTCTATCTATCTCCTGCTAACGAACCGAAAGAACAATTACGCTTTGGCGAACTAGTTTTAGATTTAACTACTCGCCAAGTTATTAGAGAAGATAACAGTATCGATCTCACAATGAAAGAGTTTGAGTTATTGAAGTTCCTCATGTCTAATCCTGGCAAAGTCCTAACCAGAGAAGAAATCATAGATAATGTCTGGGGCTACGATCACCAAGGAGAATCGAATGTTATTGAAGTCTATATTCGCTATCTCAGGATTAAAATCGAGCAAAAACAGCAAAAAAGAGTAATTCAGACTGTCAGAGGTGTTGGCTACGTTCTCAAAGAAACATGAAACAAAACATAAATAAACCAATCACAAGATGTTCAAGCCTACTATTAGTTGGGTTTCTACTATTTACTAGTGCTTGTCGATCAATTGCGCAGGATCAAGTCGAAAACCAGTCAACCAACTCCTCTACTGAGCTAAAAACCGAGGCAGTAGCAGAGTCAGAAAAAGCAGGGCAGATGTTACCGATTACAGCCCACGCCAATATTAGAGGAACAGTTATTAATTTAGAAGTAGCTGCGACAAGCCAGCAACAATCAAAAGGCCTAATGTTTCGCCCTGAACTTCCTGCAAATAGGGGCATGCTATTTCCTTTCTCTCAAGCAAGAATTGCTCGCTTTTGGATGAAAGATGTACCTGTTGCCCTAGATATGGTTTTCCTAAGAAATGGCAAGGTCATTGCCATCTCTGGCTCAGTTCCCCCTTGCAAGACAAGACCAGAAGAGTGTCCTCTGTATGGACCGGATACTTTTGTCGATAGCGTTATTGAGCTGAGAGCTGGTCGTGCAAGAGAATTAAATTTAACAGTGGGAGATGAGGTTAAAATCAAGCACACAGCAAGTTCGCAATGAAAGTCAATATTAATGTAAACTTTCCAGCACATTTCGCATCTCAATCAAAATTGATTTATAGAGAACTGCTAGGTTAACAGTATTAGGGAATTGTAGCTGTTAGTCTTCACCTTTGTTTCCAAAACACATAAAACACAGAATCTTTTGCTAAATTTGCGGCATAGCAATCTAGAGTCAAATTAAAGAAATAGTTAATTTCTCCTAATTATGTGACTCAAGACACATGCAGCTTAGGGGGATAGAGGGAATAATAGGTAAAGACTACCAAGAGAATCTCTCTACAAAGTAGTTACTTTTTTCTTAATTTATAAAAAACACTTTAGTAAAAATAGCAAAATTGGGGGTTGCTAGATGAAAAGCTCCACTAACAAAAGTTTATACAAGTTTTTGCAAGAAGACTTATCCTTATCTCAAGAGTTACAAACACGTATTGCCAAAGAATCATTGGTACTGGTTCGAAGTTCGTCT
>CAZSEZ010000114.1:0-12253 GCA_964606015.1 uncultured bacterium | reverse complement strand
CAGAGGAAAACCCCCAACTTGGTATTAGTTCCACTGCCCGAACTTTAGAGCAACAACTGGGTTACTTATTGACTTCTCGCATTGAGAAACAATGGAACTCTCTGACAGGTACAGGGGTTAAAACCTATGGGGACAAGTATCACCTGGGAGGTATCCAGTTAGGCAATGTTTGGATTGGGGTACAGCCACCTCTGGGAATTGCGGGCGACCCAATGCGCTTGATGTTCGAGAAAGATTTAACTCCCCATCCTCAATATGCTGCCTACTATAAGTGGTTGCAAAATGACTATGGAGCAGATGCGATCGTTCACTTTGGCATGCACGGCACTGTCGAGTGGTTACCTGGTTCGCCTTTGGGCAATACGGGTTATTCTTGGTCGGATGTTCTACTGGGCAATCTGCCAAATCTCTACATCTACGCTGCTAACAATCCTTCAGAATCGATCTTGGCAAAGCGTCGTGGTTATGGGACTTTGATTTCTCATAATGTACCTCCTTATGGTCGGGCTGGTCTGTATAAAGAGTTAATTAACCTCAGAGAGTTAATTGCAGAATACCGAGAAGATCCTGAAAAGAATACGGCTCTGAGAGATATTGTTAGCCAAAAGATTATTGACACTGGTCTAGAAAAAGACTGCAAGTTTAACGAAGGTTTAAAACAAGGCATCGAGTTTACGGTGGAGAATAGTAAGCTCTTTAGCAAGCAAGTCTTAAATGCTTATTTCGTTGAGGTTTATGAATACTTGCAAGTACTAGAACAACGCTTATTTTCTTCGGGATTGCACGTTTTAGGAGAAGCTCCCAACCAAGAACAATTAAAGTCTTATCTTGATGCCTATTTTGATACTGACTTTGACAATAATGCGATCACAGAACTAACGCAATCCAATTCAGCCCACCAAGAAGCTCAACAGATTACGAAGCTTTTAGCCCAAAACACCGATGAACTAACTAATTTACTGCGTGGTTTAAATGGTGAATATATCCCTCCTGCACCTGGCGGTGACTTGCTCAGAGATGGTGCAGGAGTCTTGCCTACGGGCAGAAATATCCATGCTTTAGACCCCTATAGAATGCCTTCCCCTGGAGCTTACGAACGGGGTCGTGCGATCGCAAAGAATATCATTCAAGAACACCTCAAAGAAAACCATAACTACCCCGAAACCATTGCGGTAATGCTGTGGGGACTCGATGCCATTAAAACTAAAGGAGAATCACTAGGAATATTGCTAGAGCTAGTAGGAGCTGAACCGATCAAAGAAGGCACGGGAAGAATTGTTAGGTATGAATTAATCCCTTTAGATCAATTAGAGCGCCCGCGCATTGATGTGTTAGCTAATTTGTCAGGGATTTTCCGCGATACTTTTGTCAATATCATTGAACTTCTGGACGATCTATTCCAACGAGCAGCTGAAGCCGAAGAAGATCCAGAGCAAAACTTTATCCGCAAACATTATTTAGCCCTCAAGGAACAAGGCATTGATAACGCCTCTGCAAGACTATTTTCTAATCCTGCGGGAGATTTTGGCTCTTTAGTCAACGATCGCGTAGTGGATAGCAACTGGGAATCTAGCGACGAGCTGGCAGACACCTGGACTAACCGTAATAGCTTTAGCTACGGCAGAAAAGATAAAGGACAAGCCCGACCTGAAGTATTGCAACAGCTTTTAAAAACAAGCGATCGCATAGTCCAAGAAATTGACTCCGTAGAATATGGCTTAACCGACATTCAAGAATATTACGGCAACACTGGGGGACTAAAACTAGCAGCCGAAAAAGAAAGTGGCAAAGAAGTAGAGGCTTCTTTTGTGGAAAGTTTTTCCAAAGATACAACACCCCGCAAACTCAAGGATTTACTCCGCATGGAATACCGCACAAAACTGCTCAATCCCAAATGGGCAGAAGCAATGGCAGACCAAGGCAGTGGCGGAGCTTATGAAATTTCCCAGCGGATGACGGCTCTAATTGGGTGGGGTGGTACGGCTAAATTCCAAGATGATTGGGTCTACGACCAAGCAGCAGATACCTATGCTCTAGATGCTGAGATGGCAGAAAAATTGCGCCAAGCAAACCCAGAGGCTTTCCGTAATATTGTGGGGAGAATGCTGGAAGCTAATGGTAGGGGTTTTTGGTCTGCGGATGATGAGAAATTAGCTAAGTTACAAGAGTTGTATCAAGCTGCTGAGGATGAATTAGAAGGTGTAACAGCTTAATCAATTAAGCTAAATATTTTCTGAATTTTTTCTTATTAGCCTTTTACCTCAGCTTGATTTCGTTAGTATCAAATTAACTGCTAAAAATCACGCGATAAAATTACCGATTTATTGAGATGAGTCTAGAGTTAATAGCTGCGGGCAAACTTTTAGATATGGCTTTGGGTGGCATAGTTGGTGATGCTTCTAGCGAAGGCGCAAAGCTTTTGTGGCAGACGCTCAAAAATCGTTTACTGCGAAAACATGATGTGATTGAAGCAGAAATCATTGAACTGGAACAAAATCCCACTCCGGAGAAATTAAAACCTCTAGAGCCTTTCTTGCAGTTGGAGATGCGTACCGATCAGGTATTCGCTGAGGCAATTAGTAGGTTAGGAGAAGAGATTGCTCAGGCTAGCAAGAGCGAAAATATCACTACAGGGGATATCTCGGCAGAAACAGGTGGAGTCGCTGCTGCACAAATAAATGCACCTAACTCTAAATTTGGTGGTTCCGATACCATTATCAATCTGGGAAAGGACATAGCCCAGAAGAAATAGCTGAAGTCATCAAACTGTCTGGGCAAGCTCAATCTCAAGTCGCAACTTCTACTAACCTAATTACTACACCTCCTCAGCTAGATAAGTGGGTAGCTAGAGAAGCGGAGGCCGAAACTTTGCAATCTTGGTTAGCAGATTCACAAATTCGGACTATCGGCATTCAAAGCTTGGGTGGTGCAGGGAAATCTACCATTGCCAGCTATCTTTACAGTCAAAACGATTTTACAGTTAAGTTTTGGGCAGATGTTAGCAAAAATCCTGATTTTACTGTCTTTGCTGAGCGGCTAATTTTGGCTTTGGGTGGTGAGGTTACGGCGAGTAAAGACGTTACCGAACTGATAAATCAGGCTCTCGCACTCCTCGGTCAAAAGTGTTGTTTGTTGGTGGTGGATAATCTCGAAACCTTGCTCAATTCTGAGCTTGGCTGGAACAGTGAAGCTTATGGAGAATTTTTTCGCCGTTGGAAAACACAGGGCACAACCAGCACTCTACTGATAACTACTCAGGAACAACCCCAACTATTTAAGGGTTTACAGTCTTGGTATGCGTTGGGCGGGATGGAAATTGCTGAAGGGGTGGAGTTATTTAGTAAATTTGGCATCACCAACCCAGAAGACCAGATCCAAAAGTTTGTTAGATATATCAATGGACATCCTCTAACTATTAGCTTGGTAGCAGGGTTTTTGATTAGTGATTGTAATGGTCGGTTTAGTCGAGTCGAGGAACTGGGACTAAAAGAATTTGAGCTAGCTTACAAAGCAGAAGGAGCACACCGCAACAAAGAAAATGCTCGCCTAGAGTGGATTGTCCAGCAACATCTAGATCGCTTAAGCGACGAACAAAGCCAATTTTTGAGCAATCTCAGCGTCTATCGTTTGCCTTTCACGCTGAATGCTGCGAGTATGCAACTGCTCGCAGTCCAACCAAAACCAGGTTTTCTTGGCAAAATCTTTGGCAGATCCCAAAAACCCCAGGAAAGAACCCTGGTAGAAATTAATCAGGCTTTACAAGAGTTGTGTCGTCGCTCTCTTCTTAATAAGACCGTAGCAGATAGTTTTCAGTTTGCCCCTCTAGTCCAAAAATTTATCCGTCAGCAAAACCCAGACCTCACCAATGCTCACCTTAAAGCGATCGAGTACTACCACCGTAACGCCAAAGATCCAAAAGTATGGCAGGTTTTAGACGATGTCAAAGAGTACCTAGAAATGGTGGATCACTGTTGCGAACTCCAGGAATACACTACAGCAGATCAAGTAATGGATGACTGTTATAAGTTTCTAAATCTGCGGGGTTACTATGCAGTTTTGATAGAGATCTATGAAAAACTAACCCAAGGCTGGAAGAATAACCTGCAACCAGAAGATAATCAAAATTTTGCCTGGGCACTGACTAGGCTCGGATACTGGTATCAAAGCATCGGTGAAGTTAATCACTGCATTGTTTACCACGATCGCGCTCTAAAAATATTCCAGCAAATCGGCGATCACAATGGTGAAGCTGCTTCTTTAAACAATTTAGGCAATGCTTACTATTCCCTAGGAGAATACCAGAAAGCTATCGATTATTACCAACAATCTTTAGCCATTCAACAACAAATCGGCGACCGCAATGGTGAAGCTAAATCTTTAAATAATTTAGGCAGTGCTTACAATTCCCTAGGAGAGTATCAAACAACTATTGATTACCATCAACAATCTTTAGTGATTAAACAACAAATCGGTGACCGCAATGGTGAAGCTGCTTCTTTAAATAATTTAGGCAGTGCTTACAATTCCCTAGGAGAGTATCAAACAACTATTGATTACACCAAACAATCTTTAGCCATTCAACAACAAATCGGTGATAAGCGAGGAGAAGCTAATTCTTTAATGGGTTTAGGCAATGCTTACGATTCCTTAGGAGAGTATCAAACAGCTCTTGATTACTATCAACAATCTTTAGTGATTAAACAACAAATCGGTGACCGTAATGGTGAAGCTAATTCTTTAATGGGTTTAGGCAATGCTTACGATTCCCTAGGAGAGTATCAAACAGCTATTGATTATTACCAACAATCTTTAGCCATTACACAACAAATCGGTGACCGTAATGGTGAAGCTAATTCTTTAATGGGTTTAGGCAATGCTTACGATTCCCTAGGAGAGTATCAAACAGCTCTTGATTACTACCAACAATCTTTAGCCATTACACAACAAATCGGCGATCGCAATGGTGAAGCTAATTCTTGGTTTAATCTGGGCAACACGCAGAAAAATATCGAACAAAAATCTCAAGCTAAAATTTCTTATGAGAGAGCGCAAAATCTTTTTCACACAATAGGCTTAACTCACTATGTTGAGAGATGCCAACAAGTCATTCAGACCCTAGATGAAACCGAAGAAGAATGACTTGAAATTTATTTGCGGGTAAAAACCAGATTATTCTCATCTGACATCTCTTCACTAAAAACATAATTCGCTTCGTTAAAGCCTTTTAATTGTTCGACAGCTTCTAAGCGATTTTTGATTATGTAGGCAGCCATTATGCCCCGAGCTTTTTTGGCATAAAAGCTGATTACCTTATACTCGCCATTTTTCCAATCTTTGAAGATAGGAGTCACAACCTTGCCTTTGAGTGACTTTGACTTAACTACCTTCCAATATTCATTGGAAGCAAGATTGATAATAGTTTGATTATTTAACTGATTAAGCTGCTGATTGATCGCAGTAGTTGGTTTCTCTGTCCAAAATTCGTAGAGTGTCTTGGCAGATAAAGCCTCTAATTTTTGAGATTTGGCTAATTTTGTCCCCATTTCCAAGCGATAGGGTTGAATCAAATCGAGAGGACGCAAAATCCCGTACAAACCAGAGAGAATTCGCAGATGTTCCTGAGCAAACTCACAATCCTCAGCACTAAAGCTGCTCACATCTAATCCTTGGTAAACATCCCCTTGAAAAGCAAATATGGCTTGTTTGGCATAGTCGAGATCGCTACTAGGCTGCCATGTCTGATAACGGGATGCGTTTAAAGCCCCTAGTTTGTCGCTAATTTTCATCAGGGCTGAAAGTTCACTAGCTGATAGCTGTTGTAGTTGCTCAACTAGAATATTCGTATCCTCAAGAAACTCTGGATCGGAATGGGTTGCAATTGGCGATGGAGTTTCAAAATCGAGGGTTTTGGCAGGGGAAAGTAAAATTAGCACTTAATCAAAAATCAATGTTGCTTATGGGCTTAATTTTGACATAATCGTCTTCTCAAAACCGATCAAGATTGCTAAACCTATTAAATTCGCAACTAGATTGAAGCAAAAATCAGAAAACGCGAAGGTTAGTCAAATACTTTTGCCACTTAGCAGCCAAATCCAACTCAGTAAAAGGAATCAGAATAGTTTTTTCTGAGAGCAAAAAAGCTAACTGAGGCGTCTCCTTGCCTTTAGAGTCAGGAAGATTTTCGGGTTCGAGCTTGCGATCTCCTAGTTGTAAGTTGATTTCACTAGCATCTGCCAGGTTAAAGGTTTCAGTTTCGACAACGCCCTTAGAAGTAGCTTTACCCCAAGTTAGCTTGCCAGCTTTGACTCCAATCACAGCATAGAGATCGTACTTTGCTTGTTCAAAGTTCTCTGCCCAGAGGCGATAACTCTCTACTTTTTGGTATTCTTTCCAACCTGTCCAAGTCAGGCCGACAATCAAAATCAGTAACGGCAGCCAAATTAATCCTCTTTCCATATTTTTTAGATAAGTAGTTAGTCTCGTTAAGTGAGATCAAGATTATTAGTATTCCCCAGCTTCCTAGTCAGCCGACACTGCTCATCCTGACTTAGCACCCAACTTCTCCCCACATTGCTTGCAATATTGGGCATCAGGGTCATGACGAGCCAGACCACAACGGGAGCATTTCACTTCTACTAAGTTTACTTTCTTGGCGACTTGAGATACTAATTCACTGAGTTGCCAAGGGATGAATAAAACTCCAGTCAGGATCATCATCAGAGTCATTGCCCGTCCCGCTTGAGATATTGGAGTCACATCACCATAGCCAACAGTGGTCATAGTAACAACGACAAAGTAAAACGCATCAAAAAAATTGTCCAAGCTTTTACTATTTACCTGATGCTCTACCTGATAAATCAGACCAGCATAAGTAAAAATAATTGAAAACAAAGTCAGGAAAATCCGCACAAAAATCGTACTTTCCCCTGACTTAATTCCCAAAAGCTTAGTTTCTAGTTGCCAAAAACGAATAATCCGTAACAGACGAAACCAACGGAACAGGCGAAAAAAACGAATATCCAGCCAACCCAAAAGTAGAGGTAAAATCGCTGCTAAATCAATCGCAGAAAAGATACTAAAAAAGAATTGTCTTTTATCTTCTGCCGACCACAATCGCAGACCATACTCTAAGGTGAATAAAACTAGAATTATGCGATCGCAGATAGTTAATACAGAGGTTACTCTTGGAGGCAGATTGTAGGTCAGAGCAACAAAAATCCCTGAAGAAGCAACAATTGCCACTAAAATCAGCAGATTAACACCCAAACCAAGTGGGGTTTCTATATCTTCAAGATAAAAAGCTACTTGCCTACGCCACTTTTGCAGCCAGCTTTGCTTATCTGTCGCAGAATCCATGCCGTCATTTAGCTAATTAAGAAACTTTGGTCTGGCTTGCTGATTGTTTTCGAGTATTTGTGCCAAACTATCCCAATCTGCTTGCTCTATAAGCTCAATCATACCGTCTAAAGAAGAGCGATAAGCATAGAGCGATCGCAACAAAGCCTGTTGGTTGTACTGCGCCATCATTTTGCCTAACTCCGGGTTACCCGCCCCCACTCTAGAAGTATCGCGAAAACCAGAACTGGCGAGCTTCTGTGCCAACAGCAAAACTTCTGGTGTTTCCTCTCCCAAACAAGCACCTACAAGAGCGCCACTGACCATAACTGGTAAATGAGAGATCCAAGCCACAGCACGATCATGAACTTCTGGCTGACACACATAGGGAACAGCACCTAAATCACTGGCTAATTTTTGTAGTGGTTCTAGACTTGCTGCTAAATTAGGAAACTCTGGTGCTGGGGTAAAAACGTAAGCTGCTCCCTGAAATAAATCGGGAATTGCGGCATTGATTCCTTGCTCGCTGGTACCCGCCATCGGATGACCACCAATAAAGTTAGGCCATAGTTGGCTACACTCCTCGACAATGGGTTGTTTCACCGAACCAACATCAGTCACGATGGTCTCTGGCTGAAGGTAAGGCAATAATTGCTTAAGGGTTGAGGCAATGTAAGCAATCGGAGTACAGAGAATAACTATTTCTACTGGGGCAAGAGAACCTAGTTCGGTACTGGCGCTATCAACTACGCCACGCTCTACTGCAATATCGCAAGTGGCTTGCTGGCGTGATACTCCATAAATCTCATAGCCTTGCTTGCGCAGATCAATTCCGAGAGAACCACCGATCAAACCCAAGCCGACGATACCAACCTTCATATACTTTCTAGAATATTTATTCTTTTACGTGCTTAACTTCTACCACAGTATGAACATTCCCTCTGGGGTTAAAATCCCCGGTAACAGTTACTTCTAGAGGGTCGGCTGCTGCAACGAAGTCATCCAAAATCAGGTTGATCGATTCTTCGTGGGAAATATAGCGATCGCGATAGCTATTGATATAGAGTTTGATTGCTTTCAGTTCTACAACTTTTTCGTTGGGGGCGTAGGTGATGTGAATCTTAGCAAAATCAGGATAGCCAGAAAAAGGACACTTGCAAGTAAACTCAGGTAAATTGATGTCTACCTTATAGCGTCTTCCTGGACGCGGATTGGGAAAAGTAATTAATTCACCTTCGGCGATTTCTCTTTCGCCATACATTACTTCTTTATTCTCTGTAGAGCTAGTCATAATCTAAATGCTTAATAATAGTTAGAAATATCTTGATCTAAGACACAATAGCATTGTTCCTAGATCGAAAAAAGACCGACCTCAAAGAGCGATCGATCTTCTTCGTTGTGAATTAATTGAATAATTCTGTTTTGCTTACGCTGTAGCAGCTACAGGGTAAACGCTAACTTTCTTTTGTCCTCTTTTGCGATATTCGAACTTAACTTCGCCTTCGATCAAAGCAAACAGAGTATCGTCTTTACCGCGTCCGACATTTTTGCCAGGGTAAACTTTGGTGCCACGCTGACGAACCAAGATGCTACCAGCAGTGACTTGTTGTCCACCATAACGTTTTACACCAAGACGTTTAGAATTTGAATCGCGACCGTTACGAGTACTACCCGTACCTTTCTTATGAGCCATAATAGTTCTCCTAAGTATATATATCTAGTATTATCTAACTCTACTTAACTAATTGGTTATTCAGCAGCTTCTGCTGTAGCAACTGCGGAACCACCAACATTAATCGAATCCACCATGAAGCGAGTTAACTCTTGACGGTGTCCTCTTTTTTTACGAGTTTTCTTTTTGGGCTGCATCTTGTAGACAATTACTTTCTTGCCACGAAGATGACGCATTACAGTACCTTCTACAGTAGCCCCTTCGATGTAAGGCTGACCGATAGTGACATCATCATCGTTACCAATCAAAAGCACTTTGTCCATTGTAAATTTGGACTCAGCATCAGCATGAAGTAACTCGATGTCATAAAAACGACCTGGCTCTACCTTGATTTGTTTGCCGCCAGTTTCAATAATTGCGTAAGTCATGAGATTATTTTTAAGCTAAGTTGCCGTAAGGGTAGTCCTAATACTCCGAAGAATATTGTTTGGACATTTGCTATCTAAACCCGATCCGAGCAGGATAAGACACACGATCTCTAATTATCTAGACTGACGGCTTGCTTTGTCAAGCTTTTTATTTGCTGACTTGTCAGCAGCTAGCGCTACATGACATACCAGAAGTAAGTCACCATAGGAACAACGGTTGCCACAACCAAGAAAATAATTACCCAAGTCCAAGCAAAACCAGCATCAGTGTCTTCTGCTTTAGTAAAGGTGCCTTCAACCTGGATTTCTTCTTCCATTGCTGGAGGGCCTGGATCTTCTTGCCCGGATAAAACAGTCACTAGGCGATCACCAGCATCTAGAAAAGCTTGATTGTACTTATTACCTTTGCGCAAATTAAAACCAACTGTGTCGTTGACAACACTATTGGCTACTGAAGCCTCTACCAATTCAGCAGCAGCAGTTCCACGACGAATCGCAGTTGTATTGGTCAAGGTATCCATTACCAACAAAGTTTGGTTAGCTTGAGCTTCTGCATCAGGATACCAAGAAGAAAATACTTCATCAGCAAAGCTATTGATGGTTTCGCCGTAATCTAGGCGACGAATTGCGACCATTCTCAGTTCTTGGCCTGTAGCTTTTGCCAGGTCTTTAAACTGACCGCTAAGTTTGTTTTGAGTTGCCAAACTGATCTCTTTAGCTTGGTCGATCACCCAAATATCTCCAGTGTTTGGAGAATCTAGATCGTAAACCCCAGTTGCTAGGGCAGGTGCAGCGGAAGTTGCGATAAATAGTGCGATCGCACAAACGCCAAGTAACGATCGCTTGAGCCAAGAGTGCACTCTTTTACTCAAAGTCACATTCCTGTTCATAGTTAAAAATCTCAAAAGAATAAATATGCCAAAACATCTAATTAGTGTAACTATACCAACTTATAGCTAGAAAAATTGTCAAAAAATAAAGCCCAGAGGTATCTCTGAGCCATACTTTCTATTCAGCTAGAAAAAGAAATTTTTAAAAAAAGGTTGTAACGAAAAATGGCTTACGAAGACCAAACACCTTTAACTACATCTTGTAGAAGATCGAGGTGAGGAGTAGTGCAAAGGAAGTAAGCGAAAAATGCGCCACCACAGCCACCAACGAAGAAACCACCAGCAAACTCGCTCCAGCCAGCTTTAGTAGTCAAATCTTCAGGGATATCGGGAGTGGTAACAGTTGAAATAGGTGCGCCACCCATTGCACTAGAGTAAAGAGACAAAGCGATCGTCAAGATGGAAACTAGACCAACAGCAGCTAGCATTCCTGCAACCTCAGCGATTTCAGAACCTCTTAAGGGGCCTAAAACTGCGAAAGGGCCATAGACAAAATATCCATGAGCCATACCTACTTCTAGTCCACGACGGAAAGCAGACATATCAGAACGATACGCAGGCAGGTTACGGATAAATGCTGTGCTAAATCCTGAAGAGTTTAGAGGAGTAGCCAGATTCCCTACTTGGGGGTCTCCACCATGTTGAATTGCGTCCATAAGGATTAATTTCTCCTGTGAAATAGTTTTATGAATCCTTTAAATAGCATTACTCTAACTTGGTTCAAGTTCGCTTTTTGTTAAGAATCTTTATCTGCCACCAAATACCGTAGAGTTCGCAGTAATATCCAAATTGTTAACGTTTTAAGAAAAATAGGAAATCAAATTATGATAGGCGATTACGCAGCGTCCTGGATTCCCGTAGCAATGGTTCCTTTCATCGGTATGGTAGCTTTTGCAGTGTCTATGCTCTTATTCTTTGTTTACGTAGAAAGCGAAGCTTAAGATTTATTGAGCGTTGTTTGCTGAATTTTAAGTAATGAAAAGCAATTATAGTGCGAGCAGTAGTTATCAGTATTTAGCTCATAAGTACGTAGCACTTCATCATTAATGTGTTCCGTTCAGCAACGCGAAATGTTGATTATTTAGGATGAATAGTTCCGCATTCAATTTATGAATGTTAGATGCTAAATAAAAAGATTTATGCCCCTTTTGGTCTGATTGGGGTATTTTTGTGGCTAGATATCTAGTTGTACTAAATTTTCTCCATGAGTTTTTCTAGATATTCAGGAATTTTTGAGCAACTACCCAAGTTTGAGAGCGGAAAGATTATCTAGAAATTTAGAGATTTTTGTAAAAGTACATCGAAACGCCTAACTCCTAGTTATAGTCACCCTGTAACAAGATTCAGGGCTGGAGCTGAGAGACATCCCAAGATCAATCATCAATAATTAACAACTAACAGTGAATCAATTTACTGCGATCGCTAAACAATACCAAGACACCTTGCTAAATAACGTCATCCCTTTTTGGCAAGAGTATTCTATTGATCGCGAACATGGTGGTTACTTTAGTTGTTTAGACCGTCAGGGGAAAGTTTACGATACGGACAAGTTCATCTGGTTACAAAACCGTCAGTTGTGGATTTTTTCCTTGTTTCATAACCAACTAGAACAAAAGAAAGACTGGTTAGAAGTAGCTCAGGTTGGGGCAGATTTTCTAGCGGAGCACGGCAGGGATGAAGAGGGCAATTGGTATTTCGCTCTCAACCGTGAAGGTCAACCACTAGTGCAACCATACAATATTTTTTCTGACTGTTTTGCTGCAATGGCATTTAGCCAGTACGCCAAAGCTTCAGAAAGTGAATCTGCTAAACAGATAGCCTTAGCAGCATACGAAAATGTCTTACGTCGGCAGGATAACCCCAAGGGAAAATACAGTAAAACTTATCCTGGCACAAGGAATTTGAAAGGTCTGGCAGTACCAATGATT